>NZ_QTVR01000005.1:0-205123 GCF_003460685.1 Blautia sp. OF03-13
GGATACGTGGGGTTCGATTCCCATCACCCGCTTCATCCAAAAGGATGTATATGCGCGAGTGGCTCAGGGGTGGAGTACAACCTTGCCAAGGTTGGGGTCGCGGGTTCGAATCCCGTCTCGCGCTCTTTTTATTACCGAAATTTCTTCACAGGAATTTCGGTTTTTTGTTTTATCAAAAACTTTTTTTACCAAGGAAAGGAGTTCTTATGATTCAGGATATCGCTCCGCATAAATATTATGTAGATTACCACCCTTCCACACCGAACGATACCGATCTCGTTTTCATCTACGGTCATCACACAATTCTGTGCAATTTTGAAGATCCGCAGATCCGCTATCCTTCGATTGCAGAAATTGCACCTGTTTTCCCGGAAATCCGGGAAAAAGCAAAATTTCTGTTCCGTATCGACGAAACCAATTACTATGAACTGCGCCGCCCGCAGCTTTCGGAATTTGATATCTGGAAATATGAAAACACACTGATTCTGCGCCGCGCCGTTCCGGGATGGCTCGGATTCGCCGGCATCACCGGCTACCAGATCCACACCTGGTACACAGACCACACCTACTGCGGCCGCTGCGGAACCAAGATGCACGCGCCCGGAAATGAACGTGCGATGCAGTGCCCGTCCTGCGGCGCACTCTCCTATCCGGTGATCTGCCCAAGCGTCATTGTCGCCATCACTGATGGCGACCGCCTGCTGCTCACGAAGTATGCGCCATCCCACAGCAGCCACCGTTCCTATGCCCTCGTCGCAGGTTATACAGAAGTCGGCGAGACACTGGAACAGACGGTGCACCGCGAGGTTATGGAGGAAGTCGGATTGAAAGTCAAAAATCTGAGATACTATAAGAGTCAGCCATGGTCCTTCAGCGGTTCGCTGCTTGCCGGCTTCTATTGCGATGTAGACGGCGATCCATCCATCACCCTCGACCGCGACGAGCTCTCCACTGCCGAATGGTTTGACCGCGGTTCCCTGCCCGAAACGCCAAATCTCATCAGCCTGACCGGCGAAATGATCGAATGTTTCCGCCAGGGAAAAGAACCCAGATAGTTTTGTGACTTAGTCACAGAAATTCCCGTTCCGCTGTGGTATTCTACAGACATAACAGGAAAACACTTACCGGGAATTACCCGTACAATAAAAAGGAGGACTTCTATTATGTCATTAATTCATGTTACATCCGAAAACTTTGAAAAAGCTCTGCAGGCAGCACCTGGCGTTGCCGTTGTTGATTTCTTTGCTACCTGGTGCGGACCGTGCAAAATGCTCGCCCCGGTCATCGAAGAGGCAGCTGAGGATATGCCGGAGATCCAGTTCTACAAAGTAGACGTTGACGAAGCACCGGAGCTGGCAAGATCCTTTAAAGTCATGAGCGTTCCGACCCTCGCTTTCTTCAAAAACGGCGAGCTCGTAAAGAAAAACGTCGGCGCCGTTTCCTATGAGGAGCTGGAAGAACTGATTAACTCTGTAAAATAAACAGCGTAATATTAGAAATGCAGAAAAAACGTATCGGCACAAAAACCGATACGTTTTTTCTTGCATTTCTTTCTGTTCTTTTCTATCATGGAAGAAACGGCTGCTGCCGTAGTTTACAAAAGAACGTTCTTCTTCCGAAAGGAGTTTTATTTATGTCATCTTTTCTGGAATCCTGTTTTCAGGAGCATTATCCATTTTATTCAAAGCTTACCGCCGATGAACAGCAGACACTCGTGCTCTCTTCCGTCCTGACGACGTATCAGCGCGGCGATTTTCTCTACAGCTGTGACGATGACTGTCTCGGCGTTCTGCTTGTCCTCTCCGGCAAGCTCCGCATCTTTATCCAGTCCGGCGAGCAGCGGGAAATTACCCTGTTTACCACCGGTCCCGGCGAAGTCTGCACGCTGTCTGCCTCCTGTGCGATGCAGGAAATCAGCTTTGATATTCTGATTGAGGCCGAGGAGGAGACGAAAGTTCTCATCACTCCGGCCAGCACGTTCCGCAGACTGTTGAATCAGAATATTTACGTTGAAAACTACATTTACCGGGAAACAACGGAGCATTTTTCCGAAGTCATGTGGGCGATGGGCCAGCTTCTCTTTACGCGGCTTGACCAGCGCCTTGCCGGATATCTCGAGGATGAACGCATCCGCACCGGTTCCCCGGTGCTCTCCACCACGCACGAACAGATCGCGCGGAACCTCGGCAGTGCCAGAGAGGTCGTTTCCCGCACCTTAAAGTCGTTCGAGAAAGACGGCATCGTCGCACTCTCCCGCGGCACGGTCACGATTCTCGATGTCAAAAAGCTCCGCGGCATCTGCCGGATGCGCCGATAGTTCTTCTACGCGCGCAGACATTTTCCCACAGGCTCTGCCCTGCCGCTCGAGAAAATATTTTTCAAAAGCGTTCTAACGGCACTCCATCTTAATTTCAATCTCATTTCCTTCCACGGCCACCTTCGCATAACTTCCGACGATCAGCGGCATCGCCGGATGAAGGTGTCCGATGTCGAGATCCATCACGATCGGCACGTTGTATTTTCCAAGCAGATCCGTCACGGCGCGGTACTGGTCGAGTTCCCCGAATTTCTGTCCGAACTGCAGCGGGCGGCCAATCAGAAAGCCTTTCACATATTGGAACCAGCCGGCGTGCTCCATCTGCCAGATTGCGCGGCGGATCGCAAAGACGTTCAGATCGCACGCTTCCAGAAACCAGACAAAACCGTCCTCTTTATATTTTTCCACAAAATCAACCGTTCCGTCGTACTTCGTTCCAAGAATATTGACGAGACAGTCGAGACAGCCGCCGATGAGTCGTCCCTCAAATGCACTGTCCGCATCCGGGAAGCGGCGCAGAACGCGCGGTTCTGTAATCTGGTACGGCAGATACGGATTTTCCTCGCTTCTGCCCTTCGCATCGTCTCTTTCCCATCCCTCATAGCCGCGGACGGTACGCACTTCTCCCGTCAGTACGCCAAACGCATCCGCTACGGATTTATGCCACGGCTCCATGCCGAAATCACTCGCACACGGACCGTAAACAGCCGCCGTATCGCAGATGGTCGGCAGAAGATACGTAAAATGCGTATTGTCAGAATAGCCGAGATACCATTTCGCCGGTGCCTTTCTGATCTTTTCAAAATCCACGTAATCGAGATCCTCGCACATCAGCTCTCCGCCGCCGCAGGAAATCAGACAGTCATTCTTCTCACTGACATAATATTCCGTCAGCTCTTTTCCGCACTCCTCCGGTGCCGCGCTGATTCCGATGCCGTGCTCTGCATAGCAGTTTGGCCCAAGATCCAGCTGATATCCCATCTCTTTCCATTTTTTCTGTGCATTTGCAAATGCAGACTTGTATGGCTCTGTTGTGCATCCAAACGATGGTGCCACAAAGCCGATCGTTCCGCCCTTTTTCAGATTTTCCGGAAACCTCATATCGCATCCTCCTTTATCCTAATTCTTCTGCCTCCAGATTCTTATACTGCGTCAGCTCATCCCCGAAGATCAGCTCTCCGTCGTTCTGCGCAAAGTACAGCTCCTCTTCTTTTTCCAGTTTTGCCTTTCCGTTCGTCCCCTCGGTAATCTCCGCGCAGAGACGGTCCACCTCCGTTTTCGGAACGAGAACGCGGATTTTCACCTGATCGGTGTACTCGGATTCCAGAATCGGAATCCCCCGCTGGCCGAGCAGATACTGGATTTTACCGATGCCGTTGTAATCCGTCTCAATCAACAGCCGCACGCCGCAGATCTCGTCAATCAGAACACTGTTTGCCAGCCCCTCCTGCACCGCCTGCGAGTACGCGCGCACCAGGCCGCCCGTTCCCAGCAGCGTACCGCCGAAATACCGCGTCACCACAACAAGCACATTGCGGAGGCCTGCTCCCTGTACCACATCGAGCATCGGCCGCCCTGCCGTGCCGGAAGGCTCCCCGTCGTCGCTGCAGCGCACCGTCTCCTGATTTTCTCCAATAATATACACAAAACAGTTATGCCGCGCATCCCAGTATTTTTTCCGCAGAGCTTCCAGGCAGGAAAGTGCCTCCTCCTCAGATTCCACCAGACGCACCGTCGCAATAAAACGTGATTTCTTCTCCACGATTTCCCCGGTTCCACCCCGGTAAACCGTCCGAAACTGATCGATCATATGTCCTTACTCCTTCACCCAAATATGTACCTATCTTACCATATCATTTCTGAAAAATCAGCATTCTTTTCAGAAATACTTTTATTCCAGCCCTTTATTTGGTATAATAAAAATAAGTATACCCTGCTTTTTGCAGGGCAGGAACACCATTGATTACTGAACTAAATCAGTTTTGCAGGAACATGACATAAGGAGGATTTTCTATATGCACTTTGGAAAAAGTCATCTGGAAGACAAACGTGAAGATCTGCGGTCCCATTACGGAAAGATTGAAAAGACGGCCGGCGTGACGGCGCTGCGCATCGCGTTCTGTCTTCTTCTTGTCGTTCTCGTCTGCGGTGCCGGGCTTGTGATCGGCGCTGTCCGCGGCGTGATTGACAGTGCCCCTGATATCTCGGAGGCAAATATCATGCCGCTCGGCAACGCGTCGTTTATCTACGATGCTGACGGCAACCAGGTACAGAAGCTGACCGGGGCTCAGGGAAACCGTGTCTCGATTTCGATTGAGGAGATTCCGCTCGATATGCAGCACGCGATCGTCGCGGTTGAGGATGCCCGTTTTTATGAGCACAACGGCATCGATCCGAGCGGTATCATCCGTGCTTTCGTTGTCGGCGTCAGCCACGGCTTTCATTTTACCGAGGGCGCCAGCACGATCACACAGCAGCTCTTAAAAAACAATGTTTTCACTGACTGGATGGAAGAGACGCGGATGCAGAGCTTCAAGCGGAAGATCCAGGAACAGTACCTGGCGCTGAAGCTGGAAAAAACACTGACTGCAGAGGGTGAAAACGCCAAAGACGTTATTCTGGAAAATTATCTGAATACGATCAACTTAGGTTCCGGCTGCTACGGTGTCCAGACGGCAGCGCAGACGTATTTCGGAAAGGATGCAAAAGATCTGACGCTCTCTGAATGCGCCGTTCTTGCCGCAATTCCAAAGGCGCCGACGGCATATAATCCGAAAAACCACCCGGAGAAAAACCAGCAGCGCCGCGACAAGATCCTGAACAACATGAAAGAGCAGGGCTACATCACCGAAGAAGAATACACCATTGCCATGAACGACAATGTTTACGACCGCATCGCCATGCACACGCAGTCCCAGGCGGAGAGCGCGCCGTACTCCTACTTTATCGATGAAGTCATCACCAACCTGATCAACGATCTGATGGTACAGAAAGGCTACACCGAAGTGCAGGCAAAGAACGTTGTCTACAGCGGCGGCCTCAAAATCTATACCACACAGGATTCCTACATGCAGTCGATTCTCGATACGGAATTCCAGAATCCGGAGAACTTCCCGGCGAACACGCAGATCGGTCTCGACTGGGCGCTCACCGTAGAGCAGGCAGACGGCGAGGTACAGAACTACAGCAAAGAGATGCTGCAGCTCTACTTCCGCAACAGCGATCCGAGTTTCGATCTGCTCTTTGACTCCCAGGAGGAGGCACAGAGCTATATCGACCAGTACAAAGCCGCTATCATGCAGGAAGGCGATACGATTGTTGCCGAGCGCAGCAGCTTCACCCCGCAGCCGCAGGCGTGCATGACCGTTATGGATCAGCGCACCGGTTACGTGAAAGCCATCGTCGGCGGACGCGGCGAAAAAACAGCAAGTCTTACCTTCAACCGCGCAACCGATAATTATTCCCAGCCGGGTTCCACGTTCAAGATTCTTTCCGCGTACGGACCGGCGCTCGACCTTGGAAAGATTACACTCGCTACGGTAATTAAGGATGAGCCGTTCAACTACAGTGACGGCACACCGCTGCAGAACTCGGATCTTACCTACCATGGTGATGTTACCGTCCGCCAGGCGATCATCAATTCCATCAATATCCCGGCCGTCAAAGTACTGACCGAGCTTACGCCGAAGGTCGGCTTTGATTATCTGAAGAAGCTTGGTTTTTCCAAACTCTCCGAGGAATACGATGTGATCCAGCCGCTGGCTCTCGGCGGTATCACCTACGGTGTCAGTGATCTCGAACTGACGGCAGCCTACGCGGCAATCGCAGACGGCGGCCAGTACCGCAAGCCGGTGTTCTACACAAAGGTTACCGACAGCAAGGGAAATGTTTTAATTGACAACACAGAAAACAAGGCAACGCAGGTCTTCAAGGCAAGCACTGCCTCCCTCCTCACCAATGCCATGGAGGATGTTCTGGAAAAAGGTACCGGTGTTGCCGCCCGCCTCGACAATATGCACGCAGCCGGAAAAACCGGTACGACGAACGAGGCCAAGGATCTCGTCTTTGCAGGCTTTACACCATATTATACCGCTGCCATCTGGGCAACGTATGATACACACGCGGAGTTTCCGGAGAGCGACCGTGAATTCCACAAACGTCTCTGGGCAAAGGTCATGAATGAAATCCACGAGGCCTTGCCGATATGGATTTCGAAACTTCCGCAACAGTACAGGAGGCAACGATCTGTACGAAGACCGGCCTGCTCGCCCGCTCAAGCTGCCCGTCCATCACCGAATACTTTGCGGTATCCGATCTGCCGACCGAGCGTTGCAAGGGCCACTACACCGCGCCGGCCTCAACACCGACGCCGACCAGAACCCCTTCTGCAGCATCAACTCCGCAGGCAACCCCGACACCGACGGAGACACCGCAGGAAACTCCGGCTCCGCCCGAAACACCTGCCGATCCGCCTTCTAATACACCGGAGACTCCTGACACACCGGATACCCCTGATGCACCGTCAGAACCGGATACCCCGGCGGAGATATCGGAAGTACAGCCGCAGTCCGAAGAGAGCGGCTCTTCCGAATAACTTTTTCAGTCAGTCTATACACAAAAAACCGGCCCTCTGGCATATGCCAGCAGGACCGGTTTTTCTATACTTCTTTTTCCATCTGAATCAATTAGTCAATCAGCATTTTTGCTGCGCCGTAGATACCAGCATCGTTTCCAAGGGAAGCGAGTACGATCGGGGTATCTTTGCATGCAATGAATGCTGCTTCACGGTAGTATTTAGCTACGCCGTCGATCAGGATCTGGCCTGCTTTGGATACACCGCCGCCGACTACGATAACTTCCGGGTCAACAACGCATGCGAATACTGCAAGTGCTCTTCCGAGGTACTCGGAGAACTCCTGAACGATTGCTTCTGCTGCTGCATCGCCTTCTTTTAATGCATCAAAGACAGCTTTTGCACTGATGGACTCTCCTCTTTCTCTTAAAGAAGACGGAGTATCATGGGATGCCAGATATTTCTTTGCCAGACGAACGATACCGGTTGCAGATGTCATCTGCTCGAGGCATCCGTGGTTTCCGCAGTTGCAGACCGCTTCTTCTTCCGGCTCAACACATGCATGACCAACCTCGCCGCCTGCGCCGTGAGCACCTGCTACGATCTTGCCGTCCACGATGATTCCGCCGCCGACACCGGTTCCAAGGGTAACCATAACCAGGTTCTTGCTTCCCTTTCCGCCGCCTGCCCACATCTCACCGAGAGCTGCTGCGTTTGCGTCGTTTGCTGCTTTTACTGCCATTCCGCCGAGTTCGTCGGAAAGCTCTTTTACGATATTTTTATATCCCCAGTTCAGGTTGACTGCGATGGAAAGCTCACCTTTGTCATTAACCGGGCCAGGTACGTCAATGCCGACACCGGCAACATCATCTGCTACGATACCCTTCTCAGCCATTTTTGCTTTTACGCTTTTTGCGATATCCGGCAGAATTTCGCTTCCGCCGTTTTCGGTGCGGGTCGGGATTTCCCATTTTTCCAACAGAGTTCCGTCTGTCTGGAACAGTCCGCATTTTACTGAAGTACCCCCAACATCGATTCCAAATACATAGTTTGCCATTTTCTTACTTCTCCTCTCTTTTTTTCACTAAGTTAGCCTGTACACGGCGGTACAGCTCCTGTGCGGCATTGTAGCCCATCTTCTTCTGTCTGTGGTTGACAGCAGCGGTTTCTACGATGATCGCCAGGTTACGGCCCGGACGGATCGGAAGGGAATGGCAGACAACCTTGTTTCCAAGGAACTCAATATACTCTTCTTCCAGGCCCAGACGGTCGTATTCTTTCTCTTTGTCCCACTCTTCAAGCTTGATAACAAGGTCGATAGACTGGGTATCCTTTACGCTCTCGACACCAAACAGCGTCTTGACGTCGATGATACCGATACCGCGCAGCTCGATAAAATGACGCGTGATATCCGGTGCCGTTCCGACCAGCGTAATGTCGCTGACACGGCTGATTTCAACCACATCATCGCTGACGAGACGATGGCCTCGTTTGATCAGCTCCAGTGCAGCCTCGCTCTTTCCGATTCCGCTCTCGCCCATGATCAGAACGCCCTCGCCGAATACATCGACCAGCACGCCGTGGATGGAGATCATCGGGGCAAGCTGGACATTCAGCCAGCGGATGATTTCAGCCATGAAAACGGAAGTCGATTTGTCTACCGCAAAGGCCGGTACCTGATAACGATTGCACAGCTCCAGAATTTCCGGTCCCGGAATCATCTTCGTGGTGAAAATGACACATGGGATCTTGCGGCTTACAAACTCTTCAAACGCGCGGACGCGCTCGCTCTCTTCAAGATGCTGCAGATACGTGAACTCTACATAACCGATGATCTGCACACGCTCATTGGCAAAATGCTCATAGTAACCGGTCAGCTGCAGTGCAGGACGGTTGATATCCGGTGTGGCAATGACAAGATCTGTCATATCAACCTCTGGTGTCAGGTTGCGGAGATCCATTTCCTCCACCATTTTGGTCATTTCAATTTCTTTCATTTTCCTGTCCTCCGACTTCATTCGACGTCTTTTTAAATCCGTCTCTTCTATGATTTTAGCACAATAAAGCATCACGGGCAACCTAGAAATTTAACTATTTTGACGAATCCTCATTTTCCTCCTGTGCAGGTGCGTGAAAGAATGTGTAAACCTGCTCCGCCGCCTTTTTATTCATGCCCGGAAGTCCGGAAAGTTCTTCCACGGTTGCCGCCTTGATATCATCAATTCCCTGAAAATGGCGCATCAGCTCTTTCCGTCTTGTCGGCCCGATGCCCGGGATGTCGTCGAGAATGGAGTGGACCTGGCCCTTACTCCGCAGCAGGCGGTGGTATTCGATTGCAAAGCGGTGCGCCTCGTCCTGCACGCGTGTGATCAGTTTGAAGCCCTCGCTGTTCCGGTCGATCGGGATTTCCACGTTTCGGAAATACAGACCCCTCGTGCGGTGCTTGTCGTCCTTTACCATACCGCAGACCGGAATCGCAAGATCCATTTCTTCAAGCACCTCAAGTGCAATGTTAACCTGGCCGCGTCCACCGTCCATCATGATCAGGTCCGGCAGCCGCTCGAAACCGCTGTCCTCCTGGATGCCGCGCAGAAAACGGCGGCTTAAGACCTCTTTCATACTGGCGTAATCGTTCGGTCCCTCGACGGACTTGATCTTGAATTTTCGGTAATCGGCGCGCTTTGGCTTTCCTTTCTCGTAGACGATCATCGAGCCGACCGACTGGAAACCGCTGATATTGGAGATATCGTACGCCTCGATGCGGTCGATCGACGGCAGGTTCAGCCATCTGGCGATCTCTTTTACGGCACCGACCGTCCGACCCTCTTCCCGCTTGATCCGCTCGCGGTCCTGGTCGAGAACGATCTGTGCGTTCCGCTCTGCCAGTTCCACCATTTTTTCCTTGCTGCCCTTTTTCGGCACGCGGATGCGGACCTTCTGGCCCCGTTTGCTGCTTAAATACTCTTCCATCAGCTCCTGCTCGGCAATCTCCTCGGAAATCATGATTTCCCGCGGGATGAACGGCGTGCCGGAATAGAACTGTTTCATAAACGTGAGCAGCACCTCGCTTTTCTGCTCCTCCTCGCCGATCCGCAGATAATAATGCTCCCGCCCGATCAGCTTTCCGTTCCGGATAAAGAAGACCTGCGCCACCGCATCCTCTTTGTCCATCGCAAGCGCAATGACATCCTTGTCCTCGCCGTCACTGTTCGTAATCTTCTGCCGCTCGCCGATCCTGCGCACGCTGTCGATCAGATCACGGTACTCCGCCGCCTGCTCGAACCGCATCTCCTCAGCCGCCTCCGTCATTTTTCCAGTCAGCTCTTTGATAATGTCATTGTAATTTCCATTCAGAAAACTGATCGCCTTTTTGATCTGCTCGCCGTACTCTTCTTTGGAAATGTATCCCTGGCACGGCGCCTTACACTGGTGGATGTGATAGTAAAGACACGGGCGGTCCTTGCCGATCTCCTTTGGCAGGCTCTTATTGCAGGAACGGATATCGTACAGCTTCCGCAACAGTTCGATCGTATCTTTCACAGCTCCGGCGCTCGTGTACGGGCCGAAATATTTCGCCTTGTCCTTCTTCATCTGATGGGAAAACAGAATGCGTGGAAAATCCTCGTTCACGGTCACCTTAATGTACGGGTACGCCTTGTCATCTTTCAGCATCGTATTGTATTTCGGACGGTGCTCTTTGATAAGGTTGCACTCCAGCACGAGCGCCTCCAGTTCGGAATCCGTCACAATATACTCAAAACGGGCGATATGCGTGACCATCCGCTCAATCTTCGGCCCTTTGTTGCGGCTCGTCTGGAAATACTGGCGGACACGGTTTTTCAGCGAAATCGCCTTTCCTACGTAGATAATTGTATCGTCCGCGTCGTGCATCAGATAGACGCCGGGTTTCCCCGGCAGTTTTTTCAGTTCTTCCTGGATATCAAACGCCATATGACCCTCCTCTTTTTGGGACTGTAATGTTGAAAATGCCCAGCGTGCAGAGATCGTTTTCTCTGCTCCCGCCGGGCCTTTTCGCTTTCTTTTTATACTTCTGGGTTTACGGTAAAATCCGCCTCCGGAAGTGCTGTATTTTCTGTTTCTGTATTTTCTGGATTTTCAACCGCTTCTTCCGCGTTTCCATTCCGTTTTGCAATCACCTGATGAAAAATCTCCATAAATTCTTTTCCGGTGATCGTCTCTTTCTGGATCAGGTAAGCTGCGATTTCATCCATCGCATCGCGGTTAGCTGCCAGAAGTTCTTTTGCCTGCTCATACGACTCTTTCAAGATCTTCATGACCTCGTGGTCGATTTCGGTTGCTGTGGCATCGCCGCAGTTTAAGACCATTCTTCCGTCGAGGTACTGATTCTGCTGGGTCGCAAGACCGATCAAACCGAATTTCTCCGACATACCGTACTGCGTGATCATCGCGCGGACAATCTTCGTCGCTTTCTCGATATCATTCGAAGCTCCCGTTGTCACGTTGCCGAATACGATCTCCTCTGCCGCTCTTCCACCGAGGCACTCGACGATCATCGCCTCGAGTTCGCTCTTCGTGTTGAGGTATTTCTCCTCCTCCGGCACCTGCATGACGTAGCCGAGCGCACCCATCGTACGCGGCACAATCGTGATTTTCTGTACCGGCTCGGAATCCTTCTGCAGTGCAGTAACAAGTGCGTGGCCTACCTCGTGGTAGGAAACGATCTTTCGCTCTTCCTGGCTTAAGATGCGGTCCTTCTTCTCTTTTCCGACGAGGACAACCTCGACTGCCTCGAGAAGATCCTTCTGGGAAACGGCTTTTCTTCCGTTCTTGACCGCAAGAATCGCTGCCTCGTTGATCATATTTGCAAGATCAGAGCCAACGGCTCCCGATGTCGCAAGTGCGATGCCGTCGAGATCAACCGTCTCATCGAGCGATACGTTCTTGGCGTGTACTTTCAGGATTTCCACACGGCCTTTCAGGTCCGGTCTTTCTACGATAATCCGGCGGTCAAAACGGCCTGGACGCAGCAGCGCCGGGTCAAGAACCTCCGGGCGGTTTGTGGCCGCAAGGATCAGAATACCCTTGGAGCTGTCGAATCCGTCCATCTCGGCGAGGAGCTGGTTTAACGTCTGCTCCCGCTCGTCGTTGCTGTTGTAGCTGTTGTCACGGCTCTTTCCGATCGCATCGATCTCATCGATAAAGATGATGCACGGTGCGTTTTTCTTTGCTTCCTCAAACAGGTCACGCACACGCGATGCACCGACACCGACGAACATCTCGACAAATTCCGAAGCGGACATCGAGAAAAACGGTACGTGCGCCTCACCGGCTACGGCTTTGGCAAGCAGTGTTTTTCCGGTTCCAGGAGGGCCTACAAGAAGCGCTCCTTTCGGAAGTTTTGCACCGATTGTCGTGTATTTTCCAGGGTTATGCAGGAAATCCACAACCTCCTGGAGCGATTCTTTTGCCTCGTCCTGTCCCGCAACATCGCGGAATGTCACGCCGGTTTCTTTCTGTACGTAGGCCTTTGCTCTGCTCTTTCCTACGCCCATGACTCCGCCGCCTTTGTTCATGCTGCGCATCACCCATACCATGACAGCGACAAGCATCACAACCGGCAGAATGACGGTCAGCAATGTGTAAATAATCGTTCCGGTAGAATCCGGCGGATCTTTGTGGTACGTAATGCCTTTCTCCTGTAACAGATCGACCAGTTCCTGCTCATCTCCCATCATCGTTACCTGATAGGTGATTCCCTCCGATTTCTGGTCTTTCGGCGTTACGGTCAGTGTTCCCGATTTCAAGACAACTTCCTGCACTTCATCGTTGTTTACCATGTCCAGGAATTTGCTATAGTCAAGATCCTCGGAAGTAATTCCCCCAAGGGCATTGTTCAGAAGTCCCATCACCATCAGGCTGACGAGGAGGCAGATCAGGATAATGAGTATCGTCTGTCTGTTTTTCGGTCCTCCCCCGGAGCCTTTTTCTGGTTCCCGGTTCTGATTTTTTCTATCGTCCATGCTTTTCCTCCTTGTATGTCAAACCGCCCCTCTTTTTTACGGACACTTTAACTCTTACATTATATCGGATTCCCTCTTAATTAGCAAGCCGGACTTTGTGAAAAAAGACTGAATTTATCTATACAAAAACGGCCCGCCGACACTCTTTCAAGTATCGGCGGACCGCCAGATAACACTCACATTACATTAGTCGTTATATCCGTTCGGATTCTTCTGCTGCCAGTTCCAGGAATCGGCACACATCTCCTCGATGCCGTACTCAGCCTCCCAGCCAAGCTCCTCTTTTGCTTTGTCGCATTTGGAGTAGCAGGTTGCGATATCACCGTCACGGCGCGGTTTGATTTCGTATTTCAGCGGATGGCCGCATGCTTTCTCGAATGCGTGGATCACATCGAGTACGCTGTAGCCTTTACCGGTTCCGAGGTTGTAAATGGAAACGCCCTCGTTGTCAGCCAGTTTCTGGATGGCTTTTACATGGCCGCGTGCCAGGTCAACAACATGGATGTAATCGCGGACACCAGTTCCGTCCGGAGTATCGTAGTCATCACCGAAAACGCCGATGCACTCGAGTTTTCCGATGGCAACCTGTGCGACATACGGAAGCAGGTTGTTCGGGATGCCCTTCGGATCCTCTCCGATAAGGCCGCTCTTATGCGCTCCGATCGGGTTGAAGTAACGAAGCAGGATAACATTCCATTCCGGATCTGCGGTGTGGATGTCGGTCAGAACCTGCTCGAGCATGCTTTTTGTCCAGCCGTATGGGTTGGTCGGGGTTCCCTTCGGGCACTCCTCGGTGATCGGAATCTGTGCCGGATTGCCGTATACGGTTGCAGAAGAACTGAAGATGATGTTCTTTACGCCATGGTTTCTCATCTCATCGCAGAGAATCAGGGTTCCGGTCATGTTGTTGTGATAATATTCAATCGGTTTATGTACGGACTCGCCGACTGCTTTTAAGCCTGCGAAATGGATGACAGCGTCAATTTTCTCGTTGTCGAAAATTTTCTTTACGCCTTCGCGGTCCAGCATATCGGTTTTGTAGAAGGTTACTTTCTTTCCGGTAATCTGTTCTACACGCTCGATGGCTTTCTCGCTTGCATTGTAAAGGTTGTCCATGACAACAACGTCATAGCCTGCGTTCAGCAGTTCCACACAGGTGTGGCTTCCAATATAGCCTGCACCGCCAGTAACTAAGATTTTCATTTTGGTATCCTCCATGTTTTCCTTCGCTGCTGCTTTTTTTGCCGCAGCGGGTTAATTGAAGCATTTAGTTTATTCTACAACGTTTCCATGAATTTTGCAAATGCACTTCTGCCTTCCTCGGTGCACTTGTAAACGCCGGCATCCTCGAGTACGCCGACAAAGACTTTTCCGACTTCCTCTTTCAGGATATCCATCACATTTTCGCTGTTCAGCTCCGGATGGCGCGGCAGGAATTCGTCTACCCAGTCGGCATGTTTCTCAAGCTCTGCGACAGCGCGGACATCTTTTCCCTCTACAAGGCATTTGGAAAGCTCTTCCAGCTCATCTTTTAAGCGCGCCGGCAGAATCGCAAGTCCCATAACCTCAATAAGGCCGATGTTCTCTTTTTTGATGTGATGATACTGTGCATGCGGATGGTAAACACCGAGCGGGCATTCGTCCGTCGTGATGTTGTTGCGCAGTGCCAGATCGAGTTCGAACGTATCGCCCACTTTTCTTGCGATCGGCGTGATCGTGTTGTGCGGCTCTCCGTCAGTCTCGGCGAATACAAACGCATCCTCATCCGTGTAACCTCTCCAGCAGTTCAGGATATGCTCTGCCAGATCGATCAGCCGTTTCTCATCTTTGTGGCGGATCCGGATGACGGACAGCGGCCATTTGACGATGCCGGTTTCCACATCCTCGTATCCTTTGATGGTAAAATGGCGCTCGATCGGCGCTTTCGCCATTGCGAAGGTATAGTGGCCGCCCTGATAATGATCGTGGCTTAAAATGGAGCCTCCCACGATCGGCAGATCCGCATTGGAACCGATGAAGTAGTGCGGAAACAGCTTGATAAAGTCAAACAGCTTCACAAAGGTCGCGCGCTCGATCTTCATCGGGTTATGCTGGAAATTGAACACGATGCAGTGCTCATTGTAATACACATATGGCGAGTACTGGAATCCCCACTCCGTCTGATTGATCGTCAGCGGAATGATGCGGTGGTTCTGGCGCGCCGGGTGGTTGACGCGTCCCGCATAGCCCACATTCTCCTTGCAGAGCAGGCATTTCGGATAACCGCTCTGTTTTGCCAGTTTTGCAGCCGCGATCGCCTTCGGGTCCTTCTCCGGTTTGGAGAGGTTGATCGAGATATCAATATCGCCGTAGGCACTCGGTACGCTCCAGCGGATATCCTTTGCGATGCGGTATCTGCGGATGTAGTTGGAATCCTGGCTCAGTTTGTAGAAGTAATCGGTTGCCTCCTGCGGGCTCTTCGCATAGAGTTCCTCAAACTTCTTTACCACCTCTCCTGGGCGCGGCATCAGGCAGTCCATCAGTTTCGTATCGAACAGATCGCGGTAAACGACGCTGTTGTGTTCGAGAAGACCGCGCTTAGCTGCATCATCAAGCAGTTCATTTAAAGTCTCTTCCAGATCCGGGGTCTCCGGAATCTGCTCCGGCTCTTCGTAATCGGAAATCTGCATGACTTCCAGAATCCGGTTTGTCGCATAGATTTTATCCAGTCCCGAAACAAGACCGGCATTTTCTCCATATTTTACCAGTTTTGCAATACTCTCGTTAATCACTGTAGCTTCCTCCCTGCTGCCGATCCAGCTTTTTTATTTCTTATTTTAATACGCCTGCGCCGTCTCCGATGTCTACGACATAGAAGTCTGCGGCATAGCCGATTTTTTCTTTGTAAGCTGCGCCTACTTTTGCGATGAAGTTGTCAATATCTTCTGTTTTTACGATGCTGACGGTGCATCCGCCGAAGCCTGCGCCTGTCATACGGGATCCGATGACACCCGGGCAGTTCCATGCTTCTTCCACAAGAGTATCCAGCTCGATGCCGGTTACCTCATAGTCATCACGCAGGGAAACGTGGGATGCGTTCATCAGCTCGCCGAATTTTGCGATGTCGTTTGCCTTTAAAGCTGCAACGGCCTGAACGGTTCTCTGGTTCTCGTAAACAGCATGTTTTGCACGTTTCTGGCGGACCGGATCTTTGATGGCATCTTTCACTGCCTCAAACTCTTCCTCGGTCAGCTCGCCAAGGCTCTTGATGTCTTTGACTTTCTGAATCTCAGCCAGAGCAGTCTCGCACTCGCTGCGGCGCTCGTTGTATTTGGAGTCGCCAAGGCCGCGTTTCTTGTTGCTGCAGGAGATGACAATTCTTGCGCCTTCCAGTTTAACCGGTGCGTACTCATATTTCAGATCGCTGGTGTCAAGAAAGATCGCACAGTCCTTTTTGCCCATGGCGATGGCGAACTGATCCATGATACCGCAGTTGACGCCGTTGTAATTGTTCTCGGAGAACTGGCCGTACAGAGCGATGTCGATCATGGAGATGGTGTCGTAGCCGAACATGTCACGCAGCATTACGCCGGTTACGGTCTCAACGGATGCGGAAGAGGAAAGGCCGGAGCCATTCGGAATGTTTCCGTAGAGCACGATATCGAAGCCCTGCTCTACCGGGAAGCCCTTCTGGCAAAATGCCCACATCATTCCCTTCGGATATGCGGTCCAGTTGCCTTCTTTTCCCATCAGGAATTCATCGAGAGAAGATTCTACCACGCCAAGTTTTTCAAAGTTCATAGAGTAAAAACGAAGCTTTCTGTCGTCACGTTTTCTTGCTGCCATGTAGGTTCCGATGGTCAGTGCGCATGGAAATACGTGGCCTCCGTTGTAATCGGTGTGCTCACCGATCAGGTTCACACGTCCAGGTGCGAAGTAGGTGCGGATGTCGCCCTCTCCCCCGAACAGTTTTGCAAAACAATCCAGTACCTGCTGTTTCATTTTGTTGTCTCCTTTTCTTTTTGGTGTGTTGTTTTCATGGTTTCGTTTTGTGTGTTGTGTGTGTATTGTGTGTTTGTGTGTTTGTGTGTTTGTGTGTTTTTTCTTATCTTCTTAAGTATCATTATAGTGAGCCGTACGCCCATCTGCAACAACAATATTGGGGCAAGCGATAATTATATTGAGGTGATCTTCGATTTTTTCTTGTTTTTTTTCCCTTTTTGCCGCATACTTTACTTATCGTATGATTTTTAATGGATTTTATGGATTGGAGGTACGTTTCATGCAGATCCGCATGGATAAAGAAAACCGTGAGCTGAAGGCCCACGGCAGCTATGAATTTCCTGTCAACATCAGTTACGAACAGCTCTCCCGCTACGAGCGCGGCTCCTTTTCCTGGCACTGGCACCCGGAAATTGAGCTGACGTTTGTCCTCTCGGGGCAGATCGGATATCAGGTCAACGGCAAATCGTATGTCTTAAAAGAAGGGGACGGCATTTTCTGCAACACGAATGCGCTTCACAGCGGCCACATGATCGACGGGATGGACTGCGTCTATATTTCAACCACGTTCGCCCCGCGCTTTCTCTATGGTTTTTCAAACAGTGTGATCCAGACGCGCTACGTCGAACCGGTGCTGACGGATATGCAGCTCGCCTCCATCGTCTTTTCGCCGGAGATCGACTGGCAGAACCAGGTACTTGCCTGTATGCACCGCATCTACGACCTCTCGCTTTCACAGCCGTCCGCGTTTGAGATGGAAATCCAGGAGCTTCTGCTGTCGATCTGGATTGAGATTTACCGCCACGCATCGTTTTCCGGTGAATCCCAGAACACGGCGGCAGCGCGTGATGTTGAGCGGCTCCGCATTCTGCTCGACTACATCCACCGCCATTATATGGAGCATCTGACGCTCGAGGATCTCGCCGCACAGATCCACATCTGCCGCAGTGAATGCTGCCGTTTTTTCAAGAAATGCATGAACGAATCCCTGTTTGACTATCTTCTCGATTACCGTATTGAAAAAAGCCTGCCGCTCCTTCTCGAGCGCCAGGCCAGTATCACTTCCGTAGCGGAACAGACCGGATTTTCCAGTCCTGCCTATTTTTCTAAAATTTTCCGGCATCAGATGGGCTGCTCGCCGAGCGAATACCGGAACCGCGCGGATCACACGTAACGTTCAGCGCTGTACCGAGATTTCATTTCCTGCTGCCCGGCTTTTGATCCGCTCTCACAATCCACCCTCTCCCAAAACGAATGGATTACCTCCGGGAGGCTGCTGCGCTGCACAATCCGGCAGTCCTCCCACTCTCTTGGGAACAGCTCGCGGTACTCCCGGTTTCGGAACCGCTCGTCGAGCAACAGAATCACACCCGTGTCCTCCGTCGTACGGATCACGCGCCCTGCCGCCTGCAATACTTTATTCATGCCGGGATAGCGGTACGCGTAGTCGAAACCGTTCTCTCCGCTGCGGTCGAAATATTGCTTTAAAAGTTCTCTCTCCGGCCCCACCTGCGGGATTCCGGCTCCCACAACGGCCGCGCCGATCAGCTTTTCCCCGTCCAGATCAATTCCCTCCGAGAAAATGCCTCCCATGATACAGAATCCCACCAGCGTTTTCTCGTTGTCTTTCGCAAACGCTTCCAGAAACGCTTCTCTCTCCTGCTCCCGCATCGCCGACTCCTGGATCAGGCAGGTCACGTTTTCATCTGCATACAGTTCCTCATAGACCGCATAGACATCCTGCATCAGGCGGTATGACGGGAAGAACGCCATATAGTTGCCCTTCCGGCTCTGGATCATCTCGTTCAGATAAGCGGCGATCTTCTCAAACTCTGCGCGGTTTCTCCGCTGATACTTCGTGCTGACCTCGCTTCCGATCGCCAGACACCGCTTCGTGGGATCAAACGGGGACTCCACGTAAATCGCGTAATCGTCCGTATTCGTGCTGAACATCTTCTTATAATACTGCACCGGCAGCAGCGTCGCGGAAAAGAAGACGGCCGACCGCCCCTGGTTGATACACTGCTGCAGATTCTCCGCCGGGTTGACGCAGAACAGGCGCAGTGCAAAATCGCCGTTATCGAGATAACTCGTGTAGATCAGATAATTTTCATCCACTAAATTGTAAATCTCGGAAAAATTTCGCAAGTTAAAGTAAAATTCCAGAACCTGCTTCCGGATTTCGCTTGTCTTATGCGCTTCCAGCCAGCCCGCCAGTTCTTCCAGCAGCTGATTGACCATCATAAGAAACGTCGATACGCTTTCCAGCTCCGTGCAGGAATCGCACTCTCTTTTGTAGACGAGCATCTGGTGATTGCAGCGATTCAGCGCCTTCTCGAGCTTTTTGCCCGGTGCATACGGGCGGAGGAGCTGGCGGACCTTTAAAATCTCCTCTTTGACGAGCGTGGCACTGAACATATCGCGGCCCCGCTCGACCAGGTTATGCGCCTCGTCGATCAGAAAGATGTAGTCACCCTTCGTTCCTTCTGCGAAAAAGCGTTTTAATTTCGAGGTCGGATCAAACGCATAGTTGTAATCGCAGATCACGCCGTCCACCCACGAAGCCACATCAAACTGGAACTCGTGCGGGCAGACGTTCCATTTTTCCGCCTGGCGCAGGACTTCCTCTCTTGTGTAGGAATCGCATTCCGTCAGCATCTCGTACACCGCCGCGTTGATCCGGTCAAAATGACCTTTCGCGCGCGGGCAGTGGATTGGATCGCATTCGGGCTCATCGAGGATGCACATTTTTTCTTTTGCGGTCAGCGTGATTGCTTTGAACTGCAGTCCCTTCTCTTTTAGAATGGAGACCGCCTCCTCTGCCACGGTACGGGTGATGGTTTTCGCAGTCAGATAAAAAAGACGGTCGCCGCAGCCCTCTCCGATCGCGCGGATGGCCGGAAAGACCGTGGACATTGTTTTTCCGATGCCGGTCGGCGCCTGGACGAAGAGTTCTTTTTTCCGCAGAATGGTACGGTAGACGCCGCTCACCAGTTCCCGCTGGCCTTTCCGGTACGGGAAGGGGAATTCGAGGTGCTGCATTGAGGCATCTCGCGCTTTCTGCCACTGGTACTGGAATTCCGCCCAGATAAACCAGGCGTCAAGTAGCTCATCGAACCACTGCTCCAGTTCCGGGAGCTTGTACGTCTGCAGAAAATGGCGGATGCGCCAGTTGGAGTGCTCCGGCTTTACCTCTTCTTTGGTGAGCGGGCGCAGAAGGCCTTCCTCCTCGGAGGAGAGCAGGGTGTACGTCATCAGCACGCCCATCTCCTCTTTGCGGTTCTGAGGCCGTAGATGTAAGCGTAGCACTTCGCCTGTGCCAGATGTACCGGAACCGGCTCTTCCATCGTTTCGAGGTCACGGTACGTTCCCTTGATCTCCTCGATCACGGTCGTGGTTCCGTCCTCGTACATGCCGTCCGCTCTTCCCTCGACGCGCAGGATGAAATGCTCATATTCTTTTTCGTGAACCATCGGAACCTCCGCACGGTAATCGGCGCCCCGTTTTTTCTGAATCTGCTGATGCACCCGCGTTCCCGCCTGCATGGCATCGCGCTCGCCAAAACCTCCCGACGAGTTGTCCAGATCCCCGCTGCGCAGAATAAACTCCACCAGATTCCGCACGGAAATCCGGATCTCTTTCTTCTTCTCTTCCACTAGCCCGCTCCTTTTCTAACCAGACTATTCAGAGCCCCATCTCGATTCCGCTGCGCTGCATCTCGATGTGGCTTCTCGCCATATGAAATTCCAGAAAAGAACGCTCATTCATGCAAGCATGATTCGTGTCCTTTTCTGGAATTTCGCATGGCTCTGAATAGTTATCATTATACAGAAAAAAGGAGACTGCCGCAACAGTCTCCTTTTTTCTCTCTGAAGTTATGTGTCTCGTGTGATTAGTTTTTCTTCAGAAAGTCCCCTGCGCAAATTCTGTCTCTACTCTCGCTGGCGGCGCAGGCTGAATTTTTTTCGTTTCCCTTAATAAAATTTATGCTACAGCAAATTTCTGCAGGGTTTTATTGAATGCCGGACTGTCACCATAGCAGTGTACGGTGAGATCACGGTTCAGATCCATGCTGAGGATGCCAAGAATGGATTTTGCATCAATAATAACGCGGTTGTAAAAAATGTCAATATCAAAATCACATTTGGAAGCTGCTTTTACAAACTCCTCTACTTCCTCAGTTCCATTGAGTCTTACTACGCAGTGTGACATACGATTCACCTCTTTCTTAATCAATAGCTGTTTGTTTTCCTATCGTTGAGGTAGATTATGCACTTTTTCTCTTTAAATGTCAATATTGAATTTATTTCCTTGTTTTTGCCATATTATGCATGTTTTTTATGCAAGTTTTTCTCATTAACCCTTCATATTTGTCGCTTTTTGTCTCATTTGCGCAGTCGTGTGTAACCGGTTACACAAAATCCGTTTAAAATAAAATAGTTTTTGCCAAAAGAAACGTAAAAATCTTGTCAAAAAAACCCGCTTTTCCTTGTAAAATCAAGGAAAAACGAGTTTTTCATGCCATTACTTGCTTCTATATTTAATGATTAGATGTTGATCTTTGCAATATCGGTGTTATCCACTTCTGCAAATCTTCCTTCGTCCACCAGCTCGGCAAACTCCGGATGAATCGGCATTTTGCCGAGAACCGGCACGCCGATCTCGGCTGCGATCTCGTCGATGTGGCTTTCGCCGAAAATGGACAGCTTTTTGCCGCAGTCCGGACATACGAGGTAGCTGTAGTTCTCTACGATACCGAGCACCGGAACGCTCATCATCTGTGCCATCTTGTAGGCTTTCATGACGATCATGCGCACCAGATCCTGCGGGGAAGATACGATCACTACGCCGTCTACCGGAAGAGACTGGAAAACGGTCAGCGGAACATCACCGGTTCCTGGCGGCATATCGACGAAGAGATAGTCCAGGTCGCCCCAGATGACGTCGGTCCAGAACTGTTTTACGGTTCCTGCGATGACAGGTCCTCTCCAGATGACCGGCTCTTCCTCGCCCGGAAGCAGGAGGTTGATGGACATTACCTTTACGCCGTTTGCTGCAACTGCCGGGTAAACGCCCTTGTCATCTACGTTTGCAGGTCCTTTCAGGCCATACATTTTCGGGATGGACGGTCCTGTGATATCGGCATCGAGGATACCAACCTTGTAGCCCTCTTTTGCTTTCTGGTTTGCCAGAGATGCGGTTACCATGGATTTACCAACACCGCCCTTGCCGCTGACAACGCCAATGACATGTTTGATCGAAGAATCGGCATTCAGATCAATATGAAAATCCGGTTTGCCCTGTCCTGCTTTGCTTGGACATCCTTCGCAGCTTTCTTTGGAACAGCTCGAATTGCTGCATTCTTTTGCCATGTTTCTTTCCTCTTTTCTTGTTTTTCTTGCTTATTTGACAAAGCGGTCGATCGCCTTATTCAGCTCCTGAATCGCTTTTGTGTCCCCATGCTCGACTGCATCGACGATGCAATGTTCAATGTGATCCTCCAGGATAATTTTTCCTGTATTGTTAATGGCCGCCTTCACGGCAGACAGCTGGATCAGAACCTCAGTGCAGTCCCGGCCTTCCTCTACCATCCGCTTGATCGACTCCATGTGTCCGATCGCGCGGGAGAGGCGGTTTAAGACTGCTTTTGTATTTGTATGATGGTGCCCGTGGGCGTGATCGTGGGAATGCTCGATCACGGTGCCGTCTTCCAGCACATGCACATGCGTGTGTTTTTCTTCACTCATCGTTTTTTTCTCCGCTTTTCTGGTATTTTCTGCGCGATTCAGATTTCTGTAAACGTAAACCGCTGGCGGATGCCGGAGGTCTCAATGTCAAAGACCAGAGATCCGTCCGCTTCCACCGTTTTTTCATATTTTAAGTTTTTGTCCGGAAATTTCTGACGGATATACGCCTCCGGGTCATCCGTCTCGATCTCGTCGAAAAAGACGTCCCGCATCTGATTATTGGCACACTCATTAAAAATCTCCCAGACGGTCTCGTACTCTTTTTTCATCCTGTCACTCTCCGTTTCGTAAGACTTCTCCGCACTGGCTCCACTCGCCAAGCAGCCGCTCCACAGACCATGCGGCGTTCGCGGGACTCGTCGACGGAAGGCGAACCGCTTCCCGTCCCAGCTGCTTCTCCTGGTACTTCCGGTAATACTTCCACGCGGTCGCCCCGTTGCAGTAAATCTGCCGAATATCGGCGCATTCCAGAATGTCCTGCAGCGGATTCGGCACAACATCGCGGATGCTCGCATCGCTCGAGCCTGTGATGACGCAGGACGCGATCACATCCCAGACAGCGATATGATTCCGGAGCAGAAACGCCTTCTTCTCTTCCACGGTCTGCGGCACCTCTTCCCCGCACACGGCTGCCGTCACTTTCCAGAAACGGTTCTGCGGATGGCCGTAAAAAAATCCGGTCTCCCTGGATTTTACGGACGGAAAACTGCCGAGAATCAGAATCCGGGAATCGGCGCGGTAAACCGGCGGAATCGGATGCACCACCGGGTGCTCATTTTTGTTCTCGTCAGGTCGGCTCATCTTCATCAAACTCCACTACCGTATAGAATCCTCTCGGTGTCTCTTTTACTTCTTTTACGATTCCCTTCCGGGACTGCAGCCTCTCATACGCCTGATAATTCCTGCTCATGGCCACTGCCGGGGTAATCGTATAATAATAGGAGGTAGGCAGTGCGCTTTCTGTCACGTTGACTTCCTGGCCTTCCTCGAGAAGTCCCTGTCGCTCCATTTTAAATTCCATCTGCCGCATATTCCTCATCCTCCTTTTTGCAGCGGGCAAAAGATACGCCCATGGGGTATTTTATCACACTTTTCCGAAAAAGAACAGGGGTTTTCGACAGAAAAAGGCGGTACCGGACCTTCGCCCCCAGAATTTTTGTTTTGATCATTTTCCAGATCTTTTCTCTTGCTTTCATTCACAAATTCTCCGTGTCCAGTATAGCGCAAAAACCCGGATTCCGACTATGCATATTTTGCCGCATGTGCGAAAAAAGAAAGAATCCGGCCGCCCAGAGACCGGATTCTTTCTTCTTATATAAATATAAAACGCATTTCTTT
The DNA here is from genome assembly GCF_003460685.1 of Blautia sp. OF03-13. Lineage (NCBI taxonomy): Bacteria > Bacillati > Bacillota > Clostridia > Lachnospirales > Lachnospiraceae > Blautia > Blautia sp. OF03-13. The sequence continues at coordinate 23,959 of NZ_QTVR01000005.1, forward strand.
TTAGTGATGGAACAGACGGATTCCTGTAAATGCCATCGCCATGTTGTACTTGTTGCAGCACTCGATGACAGCGTCGTCACGAACCGATCCGCCCGGCTCTGCGATGTACTCGACGCCGCTCTTGTGTGCGCGCTCGATGTTGTCGCTGAACGGGAAGAAGGCATCGGAGCCTAAGGTTACGCCCTTCATCTGGTCGAGCCATGCACGTTTCTCTTCTCTTGTGAAGACTTCCGGTTTTACTTTGAAGATCTTCTCCCATGCGCCGTCTGCGAGAACATCCATGTACTCCTCGCCGATGTAAACGTCGATCGCATTGTCACGGTCTGCACGGCGGATGCCGTCTACGAACTGCAGATCCAGCACCTTCGGGCACTGACGCAGGAACCAGTTGTCGGCTTTCTGTCCGGCAAGACGGGTGCAGTGCACACGGGACTGCTGGCCTGCGCCGACACCGATGGCCTGACCGTCTTTGACGAAGCATACGGAGTTGGACTGGGTATATTTTAAGGTAATCAGTGCAATCTTCAGATCGCGTTTTGCCGCTTCCGGAATCTCTTTGTTCTCGGTTACCACGTTGGAGAGCAGCTCATCGTCGATCGGCAGCTCCTGGCGGCCCTGCTCAAAGGTAATGCCGAAGACCTGTTTGTGCTCGAGCGGAGCCGGACGGTAATTCTCGTCGATTTTGATGACGCAGTAGTTACCTTTTTTCTTTGCTTTCAGGATTTCCAGTGCTTCATCGGTAAATCCCGGAGCGATGACACCGTCAGAAACCTCGCGTTTGATCAGGGATGCGGTGTCTTTGTCGCAGACATCAGAAAGTGCGATAAAGTCGCCGAAAGAAGACATGCGGTCTGCGCCTCTGGCTCTTGCATAAGCGCATGCTAACGGAGAAAGCTCTCCCATATCGTCTACCCAGTAAATTTTACGCAGGGTCTCGTCCAGCGGAAGACCTACGGCTGCACCTGCCGGGGAAACGTGCTTGAAGGAAGTTGCTGCCGGAAGACCGGTGGCTGCTTTCAGCTCACGTACCAGCTGCCAGCCATTGAAGGCATCCAGAAAATTGATATAGCCCGGACGGCCGCTTAATACTTCGATCGGAAGATCTCTGTCATCATCCATGTAAATTCTGGAAGGTTTCTGGTTCGGGTTGCATCCGTATTTTAACGCTAATTCTTTCATGATTTTCTCCTTTCGCAAAACACTCGATTTCTTATTTATTTTTATTCACGATTCTTGTCTCATACTTGCCGGTTGCAATGTCGATATAGCGTGTGAAGAGGGACACCTTGTTGTCCTCGTTTAAGCTGCTCCAGAGCAGTTCGGTGAAAGCATCGATGTCATCCGGAATCTCGACCAGTTTTGGCTCACCTTCAAAGCTTGGCAGCGGATTGCCGTCGTGCATGTAGGTGTGGATGAAATGGCCTTCCCCTGCTACACAGTTATCATAGGAGAAGGTGTAGCGGTTGCACTGGGACGGATCGCCGTTGTTGCTCTTTAAGATCGACATCTGGTAGCCGTACGTTCCGTTCTCTACGTGCATCACACCGGAAATACGAGGAGTGTAGTTCGGTGCATCCGGCTCAAACTCTCTGCTTCGAAGGGATACCTCAAACGTTTTTCCCTGCCCCAGTCCTTCGTATACGGTATCGGTCTGGTCTCCGTTTGTTACGATCGTATCATTTCCCAGAACGCGTACCGGTGCGTAGATGATCAGGCTCGGATCTTCCAGCTTCGACGGATCAAACGCCTGTGTGCGGATTCCCTCACCCTCCTCAACAAAGACACGGTTGCGGCTGTTCTGGCTTCTGCCCATAATAAAGTATCCGGCAACGGCTTTTGTGCCGTCTTTGGATCTGCCGATCACAATTCCTCTTCCTGGATATGCATTTCCTTTTAATTCCTGTTCCAGTGATACTTTTTTCATCTTCTGTTCTCCTTTTCAAGGTGGCTGGAATGGGATTTTCTGTTTTTGGATAAAAAAACAGACCCACTCCCCCAAGCATTCTTCTGCCCAGACGGTCGGCCTCTTCTCACGCTATACTCCCTGTGGTCATTTCCACTTCCGTCAGTCGTATAACTGCCTTTACCTTAACATGGAAAATCCCGCCTGTCAAGGGACACGGCGGGATTTTTTTAAATGAAATTTTCAGAATGCACGAAGACAGCTCCGGTAAACGCCCCGGTGGATTCTGCAAATGTGTGGGTGAACGTCAACTTAGAACCCCTCTCTGTGACGCTCTTTTCGCAGTTCATAGCGGCGTTTTCCGCCCTCCCACTCGGCCTCCTGCTCCGGGGATTCCAGAATCAGGCCCGGGACGGGAAGTGCGCGGCCGTTCTCGTCGATGGCCACTATCACCACGTAGGCACGGTTGATCATTTTCCGAATGCCGGTCGCAAGCTCTTCCACGTACGTGTCGACGCGCACCTCCATTGAGGTGCGTCCGACATACGTCACTCTTCCGACCAGTACGACGGTGTCGTTCAGAAAAGCAGGATGCTTGAAGTTCAGATTGTCGATGCACGCGGTGGTGATTTCGTGGCCGCAGTGGCGGCGTCCCACCAGACCGGCAAGCTCATCGATCCACGCGACCAGCTGGCCGCCGAACAGACGGCCATAGCCGTTGATATGGCGGTGCATCAGAAGATACGACTGCTCTGTCTCAGAATCTTTTACGCGTTTCTTTGCCATTTCTTCCATTTTACCAATACGCTCCTTTTCACATCCTGTTTTTTGTATCTTTATACGTTCGCAAGCGCCTGATCAAGGTCTGCAATGATATCGTTCACATCCTCGATGCCGACCGACAGACGGATCAGATCCGGCAGAACACCGGCTTCGATGAGCTGCTGATCGTTCAGCTGGCGATGGGTATGGCTTGCCGGGTGCAGAACGCAGCTTCTTGCATCGGCAACGTGTGTCACAATTGCTACCATTTTCAGGCCGTTCGTGAAGCGCATCGCGCCGTCTCTTCCGCCCTTTGGTCCGAAGCAGAGAACGCCGCAGGTTCCGTTCGGCATGTATTTTTCTGCCAGCGCATGGTATTTGCTGTCTGCAAGGCCTGCGTACTCAACCCATGCTACCTTCGGGTGGTTTTTCAGGAACTCTGCCACTTTCTCGGCATTTCTGCAGTGACGCTCCACGCGCAGGTGCAGGGTCTCCAGACCGACATTCGTCAGGAATGCATTCTGCGGGGACTGGCACGCTCCCATATCACGCATCAGCTGTGCGGTTGCTTTTGTGATATACGCTTTTTTACCGAATTTCTGCGTATAAATCACGCCGTGGTACGATTCGTCCGGTGTAGTAAGGCCCGGGAATTTGTCTGCATGCGCATCCCAGTCGAAGTTTCCGGAATCGACAATCGCTCCGCCGAGCGCCATTGCATGGCCGTCCATGTATTTTGTGGTGGAATGGGTGACAATATCTACACCGAACTCGAACGGACGGCAGTTGATCGGGGTTGCAAAGGTGTTGTCGCAGATCATCGGAACGCCGTGCTCATGTGCAAGTTTAACAAACTTGTCAATGTCAAGTACAACACCTGCCGGGTTGGAAATCGTCTCGGCAAAGACAGCTTTGGTGTTCGGCTTGAATGCTTTTTCCAGCTCATCTGCCGGCGCATCCTGGTCCACGAGGGTAGTCTCGATGCCGAATCGTTTTAAGGTAACGGCGAGCAGGTTGGAGGTTCCTCCGTAAACCTTTGCCGCGCAGACAACGTGGTCGCCTGCCTCACAGATGTTGGTAACGGCAAGCATCGTTGCCGCCTGGCCGGAAGATGTGAGCATGGCTGCCACGCCGCCCTCCAGATCGCAGATTTTCTGTGCTACGACGTCGTTCGTCGGGTTCTGCAGACGGGAATAGAAATATCCCTCTTCCTCCAGATCGAACAGTTTTCCCATTTCCTCGCTGGTTGCATATTTGAATGTTGTGCTCTGGTAAATCGGAAGTACACGCGGCTCACCGTTTTTCGGCTGCCATCCTCCCTGTACACAAATTGTGTCCTGGCTGTATCCCATAATTTTTCTCCCTTCTGTAAGTGAAACCGGTCCACCGGGCCGATTTCTGCTGTGCTCAGCGCCATAATAATACCCCCACCCGGGATGCCCGGGCGAGGGTATCACTTTTTCCTATTATAACTCTGTTTGTTCTTTCCTGCAACTATATGCGCACAGATTTAGGAGAGATATTCATCCACATATTTCTGGATATTGGAAGCATTCACAATCTTCTGCGCCTGGCCGTCCTCCACAACGAGAAGAGTCGGTGCCTGCATGATGCCGTACTGTGCGGCAAGATCCGGGTGACGCTCTGCGTCGATCACCTCATACTGCTCCTCGGCGAGCATTTCTTTTGCCATTTTGCAGTTCGGGCAGGTGCTTGTCGTGAACAGGTACATGCCGTCTTCCTCGATTTTATCTGCTGCAGCGGCTTTCGGCTCTTCTTTTCCAGCGGCCTGCTCTGCCAGTTTCTCTGCTGCGCCGTACGATTTCATTTTCTGCTCCGGCGATTTGGAGTGGATGATATCATATACAGTTCTGTTCTTGTACTCCTGGCGTTTTCCGTCGTTCCAGTTCTTGACCGGACGATAATATCCCGTGATGCGGCTGTAAACCTCTGCCTCTTTTCCACAGATCGGACATGTAAAGTGCTCGCCGGCGAGATATCCGTCGTTCGCACAGACAGAATACGTCGGGGACAGCGTGTAGTACGGCAGTTTGTAGTTCTCTGCAATCTTCCGCACAAGGGAAGCTGCTGCTTTCCAGTCCGGCAGTTTTTCGCCAAGGAACGCATGGAATACAGTTCCCGAGGTGTACAGCGTCTGCAGATCATCCTGAATATCAAGCGCAGAGAAAATATCCTCGGTATAGTCCACCGGCAGATGGGAGCTGTTGGTATAGTACGGGGTATCTCCCTCATGGCCTGCGGTCTTGATATCCGGCCATTTTGCACGGTCATGTTTTGCCAGACGGTATGCGGTCGACTCCGCCGGAGTTGCCTCAAGGTTGTACAGATCGCCATACTCCTCCTGGTAATCAGAAAGACGCTCTCTCATATGGTTCAGAACTTCTTTCGTAAACTGCTGTGTCTTCGGATCCTCCAGACCCTTTCCGAGCCATGCGGCATTTAAGCCGGCCTCGTTCATACCGATCAGACCGATGGTTGAGAAGTGGTTCTCAAACGTTCCAAGGTACCGTTTCGTATATGGATACAGTCCCTCGTCCAGGAGGCGGGTAATGACCTCACGTTTCGTCTTTAACGAACGTGCGGCAATATCCATCATATGATCGAGACGGCGGTAGAACTCTTTCTCATCTTTGGACTGATATGCGATACGCGGCATATTGATGGTGACAACGCCGACCGATCCGGTGCTCTCGCCGGAACCGAAGAATCCGCCTGTTTTCTTTCGAAGCTCACGCAGATCCAGGCGGAGACGGCAGCACATGGAGCGCACGTCGCTTGGTTTCATATCGCTGTTGATGTAGTTGGAGAAGTACGGGGTACCGTATTTTGCAGTCATTTCGAACAGCAGACGGTTATTCTCCGTATCGGACCAGTCAAAATCGGATGTGATGGAGTAGGTCGGGATCGGGTACTGGAAGCCTCTTCCGTTGGCATCTCCCTCGATCATCGTCTCGATGAACGCTTTGTTGACCATATCCATCTCTTTTTTACAGTCTTTGTACTTGAAGTCCATCTCCTTACCGCCGACGATCGCCGGAAGCTCCGCGAGGTCATCCGGTACGGTCCAGTCGAGTGTGATGTTGGAGAACGGTGCCTGGCTTCCCCAGCGGCTCGGTGTGTTGACACCGTAGATAAACGCCTCGATGCACTTCTTCACTTCGCCGTAGCTTAAGTTGTCCACTTTGACGAACGGCGCCAGATACGTATCAAATGAAGAAAATGCCTGCGCACCTGCCCACTCGTTCTGCATAATGCCGAGGAAGTTGACCATCTGGTTGCACAGAACCGAAAGATGTCTTGCCGGAGAAGAAGTAATCTTTCCGTTGATGCCGCCAAGTCCTTCTTTGATGAGCTGTTTTAACGACCATCCTGCACAGTAGCCGGTCAGCATCGACAGGTCGTGGATGTGAATATCCGCGTTGCGGTGTGCCTCGGCGATCTCGTCATCATAAATCTCTGATAACCAGTAGTTGGCTGTGATCGCGCCGGAATTGCTTAAGATCAGACCGCCGACAGAATACGTTACAGTCGAGTTCTCTTTGACACGCCAGTCCTCTACTTTTACGTAGCTGTCCACGATCTCTTTGTAGTCTACGATCGTCGATTTCATGTTGCGGATTTTTTCCCTCTGCTTGCGGTACAGAATGTAAGCTTTTGCCACTTCTGCGTAGCCGCACTGGATCAGCACGTTCTCCACGCTGTCCTGAATTGCCTCCACTGAAATTTTTCCGTCTTTGATCTTGGACTGAAAGTCCGCTGTTACGCGCAGTGCCAGCATCTGAAGCATGTCATCGCTGAACTGCATATCTTTTGCGCCGAATGCTTTTCCAATCGCATCGGTAATCTTTTTCATCTGGAACTCTGCAATCGTTCCGTCTCTCTTTTCTACCTGAAACATGGAATCCCTCCTGTTAATTCAACCGTTTCTGCAAGGCCTTTTTAAGGTTCCACTCTTTGCAGTGTCTGAACCATATGATAGCAGAGCATGTTTCTCCCGTCAATAGTAAAAAGTACCATATCTAGTGTGAAATTTTCTAACATCACTAGATATGGTACTTTTACTTATGTTCTGTCCCTTCCATTTTTCGGCGCTGTACGGCGCTTAAAGGGATGTACTGCCGTTTTTAAGCCCGCTTGCCATACCTCTATACCCTCGGATAGATATCCTTCGGTACATAGGCTTTTACGCGGATGCCTTCCGGCAGATATTCTTCTTCGAGCAGAATTCCGTATCCGCGGATCAGTGAAATCGTTCCCGCCTTATCGTACGGATAGAGGCGCTCGATATAGATTTTTCCCTCCATCATCCACGAGGAGAGTAAATTTTTGAGGTCTTCGAGTCCCTGTCCTGTTTTGGCAGAGACCGCAAGGCTCGCGTCTGCCCGGAAATCTTTTACAACCATCGGGGCGAGAAGCTTATCCTGCTTGTTCAGCAGGGTGACGATCTTTTTGTCCTCAACTTTCAGTTCCCGCAGCGTATCGTACACGACCTGCATCTGCAGCTCCATCTGCGGATTTGACGTATCCACAACGTGGAGAATATAGTCGGCATACCGTGCTTCCTCCAGCGTACTGCGGAATGCATCGATCAGATGATGTGGCAGCTTATTGATAAATCCAACCGTATCGGTCAGCAGGATTTCCTGTCCATCCGGAAGGGTCAGTGACCGCGTCGTCGTATCCAGCGTGGAAAACAGCATTGCATCTGCCAGAATTTCCGATCCTGTCAGTGCATTTAAAAGACTGCTCTTTCCCGCTGACGTATAGCCTACGAGCGCCGCTACCGGGATTTTGGAACGTTTTCTGCCTTCACGAAGGAGCTCTCTGTGCTGGCGTACTTCCTCAAGCTCACGTTTTAACTGCGTAATACGCGTGCGGATCAGGCGCCGGTCGGTTTCCAGCTTTTTCTCTCCCGGTCCTCTCGTACCGATTCCGCCGCCGAGACGGGAAAGCGATGTGCCAAGGCCGGAAAGTCGGGACGCACGGTACTTTAACTGGGCCAGCTCAACCTGGATTTTACCCTCGCTGCTCACGGCGCGCGCCGCAAAGATATCCAGGATCAAAAGCGTACGGTCCATGATCTTGCATTCCAGTGCTTCCTCCAGCCCTTTTAACTGGATCGAGGAGAGCTCATCGTCGCAGATGATGCCCGTCGCATCGCAGGCGCGCACCAGAATTTTCAATTCCTCTAATTTTCCTTTTCCGATGTACGTTCCCGGATGAATGGCCTCTCGCACCTGCACCAGGCGGCCCTCCACCTTCGCACCGGCGGTGCTGGCCAGTTCCGCCAGCTCGTCGAGCGATTCTTCTGCGTTTGCGCCGCCGTTTTCCTGTACGCCGACCAGAATCACGCGCTCCTGTTCTTCTCTTAAATCAAACAATCCAACTTCCTCCGTCTGTTATCGGTTCTGGAGAAACGTATTTTCCCGCTGCGCCGCGGTGTTTTCCGGGTATGCTGCCAGAAAATCCGCCATCAGCGACTTCGCGGTATCAAAATCCGCCCGTTTTTCATAGGATACAATCTGGTTGAACAGCAGATTTTCCCGGTCGGAATCCTCTGCCGTTTTGAGTCCTTCCTCGATATACGAGAGTGCACTGTCCGTGTCGTTTTCCGCAAGTGCGCAGAGCGCCAGCCCGTTGTTTGCTGCCGCCGCAAAGCCATCTGTCGAAAGATACGAAGAAAACAGTGCTTTCGCCTCGTCGTTCTGACCATTGGAAAGGTAAACCTCGCCGAGCATTTCCATCGCCGCGCTGCTGCCGTCCTTCATTGCCTTCGAGAACGCTTTGACCGCCTCGTCCTGCTCCTCCAGATAGTAGTATGCGCAGCCGATGTTATAATAATCCTCGGTCGTTTTCGGCTCAATCTTCACTGCCGCTTCGAGGTAACGGTCTCCGTCCGCCTTCATGCTGCTCTCCTGATACAGCTCGTAAATGTCAAGGCAGAGCTGATAGCTCTCCTTCGTCTCCACTGCCGCATCAAAATCCACCTTCGCCTGCTCGTAATTCTTCTGCAGGAAGTACGCGCGTCCCCTAAGGAACAGCGCATCGGCATCGGCCTTTTCTTCCTGAATATTGGTGCAGATCTCAATGGCTCCATCCAGATCTCCGGCCTGTACGCAGGTTTCCGCCTCGTAATACATGACATCGCGCGAAAACTCCGCGTCTTTGTGCTTCATGCTCGAAAGACTGCTCTTGAAAGCCTCTTTTGCCTTGTCATACTCCTGGCTTTTCAGATAAGCGATGCCGAGCGACCGGTAGCTCTCCGCCAGTCGGTCGCCTGCCTTTACGGCTCCCTCCAGCATCGCAATCGACGTTACGTAGTCCTTCTGTTCGAGCGCCTCGATGCCCTTTTTATAAAGCTTTGAATTTTTATTTTCACAGCCGCCAAGCACCATTGCCGCCGCCAGAAAAAAGATTACCAGTCTTTTTTTCATTCTGTCACAAGTCCTTCTTTATGCATCACAGAAACAACCTGGTCTACGTATTTTGCACACGTTGCGTCGTCCGGTGCTTCCACCATGACACGGATCACCGGCTCGGTGCCGCTCTCTCTTACGAGGATGCGTCCGTCATCGCCCAGGGCCTCTGCTACGTCTTCTACTGCTTTCTGTACTGCCGGGTTGGCCTTTGCAGCTGCTTTGTTTGCCACGCGGACATTCTTTAAGAGCTGCGGGTAAATCACTACCTCGGCTGTCAGGGTGCTGAGCGGGAGTTTCTTATCTATCAGCACTTCCATCACCATCAGGGAGGTCAGGATTCCGTCACCGGTCGTCGCGTGCTTGCTGAAAATGATGTGGCCGGACTGCTCTCCGCCGAGAGAATAGCCGTTTGCCATCATGTTCTCGCACACGTATTTGTCGCCGACTGCCGTCTTCTCATACCGGATACCGGCGCGGTCACACGCTTTGTAAAGACCGAGGTTTGACATGATCGTGGTCACAATCGTATCTCCGTTTAACTGGCCTTTTTCTTTTAAGTATTTACCGCAGACATACATGATCAGGTCTCCGTCTACCACATTTCCCAGCTCATCGACAGCGATGCAGCGGTCTGCGTCTCCGTCGTAGGCAAATCCGACATCGAGGTGTTTCTCTCTTACATATTTCTGAAGCTCTTCGATGTGGGTGGAACCACAGCCGCAGTTGATGTTTGTTCCGTCCGGCTCGTTGTGGATCACATATGTCTTGGCGCCGATGGCATCAAACACGCTCTTGGCTACGGAAGAGGCACTTCCGTTGGAGCAGTCGAGTCCGACTCTCATGTTTTTAAAGGATTTTGTCGGAATCGAGATCAGGTGTCCAATGTAGCGGTTTCTTCCGGCTGCAAAATCCACGGTGCGTCCGATGTCTTCTCTCGTTGCGAACGGGATCTTCGGTGTTCCGTCGTCGATGTAGGCTTCGATCTGCGCTTCGATGTCGGCTTCCAGTTTCTGTCCCAGGCCGTTGATGACTTTAATTCCGTTGTCATAGAACGGGTTGTGGCTGGCGGAGATCATAATTCCGCAGTCAAAGTTTTCGGTACGGACAACATAGGAAACGCTCGGGGTGGTCGTTACGTGCAGCAGATAAGCGTCTGCTCCCGATGCGGTCAGTCCTGCTACCAGCGAATATTCGAACATGTAGCTGGAGCGTCTGGTGTCTTTTCCAATGACGATCTGTGCTTTGTGGTCTTTTCCGAAATACCATCCGAGGAATCTTCCCACTTTATATGCATGCTCAACCGTCAGATCAATGTTTGCTTCTCCGCGAAATCCATCTGTTCCAAAATATTTACCCATGGTATGCTCCTTTCCCCTTTCGGGCAGAAAGCGTGTCTGAAATTTTTTGCAATCATTCAAACACGCTTTTTCTGGTTATTCACTCAAATAACAAAATATCGTAATTAGTCGTACAGCTTCTCGCTGTATACGCCGTCCGCAATCAGTTTGCGGAATGCTTCTGTTACGGAAGCTTTGTCTTCCTGATACGTTACGCCGAACCACTCTGCGTCGGTCGGAAGAACTTTTACTTCTGCTTTTCCTGCGTGCAGCAGCTCGTCGATGTAGATCGGAAGGAGGTACTCGCCTTTTACATCTCCCTCTTTCTGTGCAGAAAGGAATTCAACAAAGCCTTTCTCCAGAAGATCAATGAACTCCGGCTGCAGTCCCCACATGTTCATGGAAACAAGGGAGTTTTTGTCGATCGGATCAACCGTTCCGTCTTCTTTTTCAACGCCTGCGCCCTCTGCGGTCTTTACGATGTTTTTCGTCTCGTTGACACCGGTCAGGTTTCCGTTTTCATCAACGACGCAGACACCTCTTGTGACACCGCCGTTGTCACTTAAGGTGTTTCCAAGCACGAATCCTGCCATGGAGATCGGCATAACTTCATCCACATCATGCTCCTGTACGAGGTAGTCGTGCAGTTTTACGAACGGCTCTTTTCCGTAATAGTCATCAGCATTGATAACAGCAAACGGCTCTTTTACAAGACCTTTGCAGGCAAGAACGGCCTGGCCGGTTCCCCACGGTTTGGTACGGCCTTCCGGTTTTGCAAAGCCTGCCGGCAGATCATCGAGCTCCTGGAATGCATATTCCACCTCTGTGATTTTGCTGATGCGGTTGCCGATGACTTCCTTGAAATCTTTCTCCAGATCCTTGCGGATGATGAAGACTACTTTGTTGAAGCCGGCTTCCAGTGCATCGTGGATGGAATAATCCATGATGATCTCCCCGTTTGGTCCTACTGGCTCAAGCTGTTTGATTCCCTTTCCAAATCTGCTGCCGATTCCGGCTGCCATGATCACAAGTGCTGTTTTCTTCATAGCGTTTTCCCTTTCTCTTTTCCCCTTTTTTCTCCTGTTTATTCTATCAACAATCGATCCTGTAGACCAATCGTGATTCGCAGCGTTTATTATTATGCTTCTTCCTGCATGCTGCTCAGCTTTGCGGCCTGATCGGCTGCAATCAGACTGTCGATGATTTCATCCAGATCGCCGTTCATAATGGCGTCCAGTTTGTATAAGGTCAGTTTGATTCTGTGATCCGTCACACGTCCCTGCGGGAAGTTGTACGTACGGATCTTCTCGGAGCGGTCTCCCGTTCCGACCTGGCTCTTTCGAAGCTCGGCCATCTCATCGTGCTGTTTCTGCTGCTCCAAGTCGTACAGACGGGCACGCAGAATCTTCAGTGCCTTGTCCTTATTCTTTAACTGTGATTTCTCATCCTGGCAGGAAATGACGATGCCGCTCGGGAAGTGGGTCAGACGGACTGCTGAGTCGGTCGTATTGACACACTGGCCGCCGTTTCCGGAAGCACGGAATACATCGAATTTGTAATCTTTCGGGTCGATCTGCACTTCGACGTCGTCCACCTCCGGCATGATCGCTACGGTCATGGTTGAGGTATGGATTCTTCCGCCGGACTCGGTTTCCGGCACACGCTGTACGCGGTGCGTGCCGCTCTCGTACTTCATCCGGGAGTACGCGCCTGCTCCGTTGATCAGAAGTGTTGCGTCTTTAAAGCCGCCGATTCCGTTTTCATCGGCGCTGGTCAGCTCTGTTTTCCAGCCGCGGCTCTCTGCGTATTTGATGTACATACGGCAGATTTCTGCAGTAAAGAGTGCCGCCTCGTCTCCGCCGGCACCTGCGCGGAACTCTACGATAACGTTCTTGTCATCGTTCGGGTCTTTCGGCAGAAGCAGGACTTTGAGCTCCTGCTCCAGCTCCTCTACGCGTTTTTTCGCATCGGAGAGCTCTTCTTTCAGCATTTCGCGCATCTCTTCGTCGGATTCCTCCTCGAGAAGCATCAGGCTCTCTTCGATGGTCTGTTTCTGTGTTTTATAGTCCTTATATGCGTCTGCGATCGGCTGGAGTTCTGCCTGCTCCTTCATCAGCTTCTGGAACTTCGCCGCATCGGCAGCGACGTCCGGCTCGCTTAACTGATTCAGTACCTCCTCGAGACGCATGAGGATATCATCAAGTTTATCAAACATAAAATGACTGCTCCTTTTTGCTGTTTTCGTCTGTTTATGATGTCATTATGGTGTCAAAATTAAAATTCATTTCTGTCAGGGTTTTTTGTGCCAGATACCGGTCACCACGCGGTCCAGGCCTGCCAGATCTTTCAGAACCTGTACATCGGCAAAGCCGTTGGTTTCCATCAGCTCCCGCACTTCATCTCCCTGATCGTATCCAATTTCAAAACAGAGCTTTCCGCCCTCTTTTAAATAGCTTCCTGCCTGCTCTGTAATCTTCCGGTAAAAGACAAGACCGTCCGCACTGCCGTCGAGTGCCATCCGCGGCTCATGGTCGCGCACCTCCGGCATCAGCGTTTCAATCACATCCGTGCGGATATACGGCGGATTGCTTGCGATCACATCGAAGGTTCCCTCGATGTTTTCAAATAAGTTGCTCTTTACGAACGATGCCCGCCCGCCCGCCTGTGCGCCGTTCTTTTCCGCAACCTGTAAGGCTTTCTCGGAGAGATCCGCGCCGATTCCCGTGCAGTCCTCTCTCGTCACAAGAAGCGATATGAGGATGCATCCCGAACCGGTGCAGAGATCGAGAATCCGTGCATCTTTTGGAAGGCCGCGGAGCGCTTCCTCCACAAGAATCTCGGTGTCCTGCCGCGGAATCAGTACATGCTCATTCACAAAAAACGGGATTCCGTAGAACCACGCCTCTCCGGTCAGCTGCTGCAGCGGAATGTGTTCGCCGCGCTTTCTGACCAGCGCTTCGTACTGCTCCTGCTGTTCTTTTGGCATTTCATCTTCACTGTGTACAAAGTAGGTGCTGTGGCTGATCCCGCAGACATGCTCCAGTAAAAGCCATGCGTCCTGCCGGGCTTCCTCCACCCCCTGCTTTTGTAAGTACAGAATAGCGGATTCCAGTGCAGATTTCAAGTTTTTTCTATCGTGCACACTCATCGGTCACGGCTCCTCATGTTCTTTCTTTTCGGTTTTGGCCGGGTACGTATAACCAAAGTTTTCGTTCAGGTACGCTCTCCAGTCAAACACAGCCTCCACAGCGGCGATCGCAACCTCTGCCATCTCGGCATCCGGCTCGCGCGTCGTCAGGTGCTGCAGCATCAGACCCGGTTTACTGATCAGGTTGACCAGTTTATTGTCACTTTTTCCCGCCAGGCGGATAATTTCATACGAAACGCCCGCGATCACCGGAATGAGAAGCAGGCGGATCACAATTTTCAGCACCGGGGAATCGACCCGGATGAACATGAAAAAGATGATGCTGATGACGATGACGTACATAAGAAAGCTCGTTCCGCAGCGCTTGTGCTCCCGGGAACTCTTTAAGACGTTTTCCACGTTCAGTTCCAGACCGTGCTCGACGCAGTTGATGCATTTATGCTCGGCGCCGTGGTACATGAACACGCGCTGAATGTCTTCCATACGGGAAATGGCTGCCAGATAGCCGAGGAACAGTGCCACACGCACAAAGGCCTCTGCCACCGCGGTCAGTGTCGTTCCGGCTCCCGCTTTGTGCAGCAGTTCGGACAGGAAGTACGGCACCATCAGAAAGAGAGCGACGGCGATGACAACGGAAAATGTGACGGTTCCGTACATCATCAGCTTGTCTGTCTTTTCTTTTTTCGCTTTCTGCTGCTCCTCTTCCTCTTTCGTCGCCGGCTTTTTCTTTTCCTCCTCCTCGTCCTCATAGAACGAAGCGGAGTACATAAGGGAACTCATGCCGACGATCATCGAATCGGCAAAGCTGAAGACACCGCGCAGAATCGGAACTTTTAAGAGCTCCTTGTGCTTCGTCAGCGGCTTGTGCTGCTCTACTTTAACCTCAATCTCCCCGTCCGGCCGGCGTACTGCGACGGAATAGCGGTCCTTGTTCATCATCATGACGCCTTCCATCACGGCCTGGCCGCCAATATTGGATGATTTCATAATTTACGTTTACCTCCTCAAAGGGGATTTTCTGCATCCGTAACGCAAGAACGGGCTGAGATCTTCCAACCTCAGCCCGTTTTTCATCTTGCTTGATTCAATTCTTATTTCATGCCGTATTTCTTGTTGAACTTCTCGATACGTCCACGAGCTGCAGCAGCTTTCTGCTGGCCAGTGTAGAACGGATGGCATTTAGAACAGATCTCAACGTGGATCTCTTTCTTGGTAGAACCTGTTACGAAAGTATTTCCGCAGTTGCAGGTAACAGTTGCCTGATGGTATTCTGGATGGATTCCTTCTCTCATTTTATTCACCTCTTCTTAATATTGTTATCTTCTCAGATTTACTCTGATGATTTCGTATTTCAGGCTGACAAAATCTCATCAACCTTGCACAGCTTTCTCATTGTATCACACAATTTTGAAAATTGCAAGCCTTATACTATTTTTTGTTTCTTTAAAATTTGAATCAGTTCGCCGTTGTTTCTGGTGCGGGCAAACATGTTCAGAATATTTTCCACGGCTTCCTCGGATTTCATGCCGTTTAATGCTTTCCGCATATTGTAAACGGCCTCCTGCTCATCTGGTGTCAGAAGCAGATCTTCCCTTCTTGTTCCCGATTTGGCTATGTCGATGGCCGGGAAGACGCGGCGTTCCTGCAGTTTCCGGTCGAGCACGAGTTCCATGTTTCCGGTGCCTTTGAATTCCTCGTAAACGACATCGTCCATCTTGCTTCCGGTGTCCACAAGCGCCGTTGCAAGAATCGTCAGGCTTCCGCCCTCGCGCATGTTTCTGGCCGCGCCGAAGAACCGTTTCGGCATGTAGAGTGCTGCCGGATCGAGACCGCCGGAAAGGGTACGGCCGCTCGGCGGAACGGTCA
Source organism: Blautia sp. OF03-13 (assembly GCF_003460685.1). NCBI lineage: Bacteria > Bacillati > Bacillota > Clostridia > Lachnospirales > Lachnospiraceae > Blautia > Blautia sp. OF03-13. Next base: position 39,415 of record NZ_QTVR01000005.1, read on the forward strand.
GGTTGTAAGCTCTGGCGAGACGTGTGATGCTGTCGATGAAGATCGTAACGTCTTTTTTACTCTCCACAAGACGTTTCGCGCGCTCAATGACCATCTCGGACACGCGTTTGTGGTGCTCCGGCTGCTCATCGAAGGTGGAATAGATGACTTCCACATTCGATCCCTGAATCGCTTCTTTAATGTCGGTGACCTCCTCCGGACGCTCGTCGATCAGAAGGATGATCAGATACATCTCCGGGTTGTTCCGCAGGATGGATTTTGCCGCATCCTTCAAAAGCGTCGTTTTTCCGGCTTTCGGCGGGGAGACGATCATGCCTCGCTGGCCTTTTCCGATCGGACTTACAAGATCCACGATCCGCATCGCCATGCTTCCGCCCGGGCGCTCAAGGCGCAGCCGCTCATCCGGGAAGACCGGTGTCATATCTTCGAAATTGCCGCGGCGCATGATCTGGTCGAGCGGCAGATTGTTGACGCTCTTTAAGTATAAAAGGGCGCTGAATTTTTCGGTTGCGGACTTTACTCTCGTGTTTCCGCGGATGATATCTCCCGTTTTCAGTCCGAAACGGCGGATTTGGGACGGAGAAACGTAGACATCGCTGTCGCCCGGCATATAGTTGTCGGAGCGGATAAATCCAAATCCGTCCGGCATGACCTCGAGGATGCCGCAGGCCTCCTGGCCGCTGTCGAGCGTGCTGGTTTCCTGACGCGGTTCCTGTCTCGTCTCTGGTCTTGCTTCCTGACGCAGCGGCTCCTGTCTCATTTCCTGCCCTGCTTCCTGACGCGGCTCCTGTCTTTGCTCTTCCTCACGGTTATTCTGATTATAATTCCGTGGTTCCTGAAATCTACGCTCATTGAAACGCGGCGCTCTTGGACGGTACTCCTGGCGCTCTCCGTTTTCACTGCGCTCTTCCCGGCGGACATACCGCGGTCTCTGGTACGGGCGCGCGGTGCCGTTTTCCGAGGTTTCCCAATTCTGGCGCTCCATACCGTCCTCCCGCTTTTCCTGCGGTTCCTGATTCTGATCCTGTACAGTTTCCGTCTTTTTTTCCTCTTTTAGAACCGCCGGCTCTTCCATGTTTTTCTGGTTTTCTTTCTGATCTTCTTCCAGCATCCGCTCAATCAGCGCTTCTTTCCGCAGGGTGGAAATCCCCTTCATGTTTCTGGATTTTGCCAGCGCTTTCAGCATGCTCAAAGGCAATGACTCATACTTTTCTCTTGTCATACCATTTTTCCTCTATCTATTCTCTATTTGATTTTCGGTTCTGTTTGGAGTTTTTAAGATATTTGATGCGCGAATATTTTTGCTGCAATTATTTAGAATCTGATTTTTGTCATTTTACTGCTGTGGATTTTTCTGCGGTTAGTGGGACTCGAACCCACACGCCGAAAGGCACAGGAACCTAAATCCTGCACGTCTGCCAATTCCGTCATAACCGCATATTATTTTTCAAAAAAAGAAAAACCCCATAGAAAACCTCCATGGGCGTTTTCTATGGGTTATTTAGTGAAGCATCGGGGATTCGAACCCCGGACAACTTGATTAAAAGTCAAGTGCTCTACCGACTGAGCTAATGCTCCGTATACTTTTGCATCCAACTGGGCTAGCTGGATTCGAACCAGCGAATGCAGCAGTCAAAGTGCTGTGCCTTACCGCTTGGCGATAGCCAATGTTTCGCCTTGCTGGCAGGGTGGATAAAGGGATTCGAACCCTTGGCCTCCAGAGCCACAATCTGGCGCGCTAACCAACTGCGCTATACCCACCATAATTACGACTTACAGTCTTTTTCACTATTTAATTTTAGTGAAGCGTGCTTGGAGGGATTCGAACCCCCGACCCACGGCTTAGAAGGCCGTTGCTCTATCCAACTGAGCTACAAGCACACAGCTTCTACAAAATTGTAGCAGCAAGCGGGTGATGGGAATCGAACCCACGTATCCAGCTTGGAAGGCTGGTGTTCTACCATTGAACTACACCCGCACGACATCGGGGTGACAGGATTCGAACCTGCGACTTCCTGGTCCCAAACCAGGCGCTCTAGCCAAGCTGAGCCACACCCCGTAAACAAGGTTTCCCGATTTGCGTTTAACCCTTTCGCGCTCGACGCAAGATTTATTATATTACATTGTTTTCGGTTTGTCAACACTTTTTTTCATTTTTTTCAAAATGTTTTTTGTGTTGTTTTGTTCTCACCGGACAACAAAAAGATCTTATCATATCTTTTCTCATCTGTCAACACCTAAATTGTATTTTTTTGACAAACTTTTTAAGGATTAGTCAGAACCTGCTCCGGTACTACCCTGTTTTCTTTGGAATAGTCATGTTAGTTGCGATAATTCATTCGATTTTGGGCTGTTTTCCGCCCTTTTTCGACCCGTTTTTTAATCCAGATACTTGATTTCCACCGAAAGCTCATGCTCTTCATTGATCGTCAGCATGGCATAGCTTGGTTTTCTTCCCATCTGACGCGGATACGTGAGGCTGCCCGGATTGACAATCCAGAGATTTCCACGCTTTTCTGCGACCGGCCGGTGCGTATGGCCGAACAGTACGATATCCACACCCCTGGAAAGCGCCTCCGCATAGATTCCCTCCAGGCCGAGCGATACGCCGTAGTTATGACCGTGTGTGATAAAGGCACGGTAATCATCAATGTTCACCTGAATCTCCGCCGGGAGGTTTGAAAACCAGTCATTATTTCCCATGACCATATAGCACGGGCCGTTTACCTTGGATTTGATCAGGTCATCCATCCCTTCCACGTCACCGCAGTGGATCATGCCGTCGAACTCCTCACGTTCCATGGCCTCCTCAAGGTTATACATCCGTCCATGGGTATCGCTCACTATCAGAAATTTCATACTCATTCTCTTCCCTCTTCTTATTTCAAATATGATGCAATCTGTTCTTTCATCGCCGCCAGTGCTTTTCCTCTGTGGCTGACTGCGTTTTTCTCTTCCGGAGAAAGTTCTGCGGTCGTGCGGCTCATATCCGGCAGATAGAAAATCGGGTCATAGCCAAAACCGTTCTCCCCGCGTTCCTCGTAACCGATTTTTCCCTCAATCGTTCCTTTGGTGGTACAGACTGTTCCATCCGGGAAGGCGGCTGCAATCACACAGACGAATCGTGCCGTTCTTTTTTCCACCGGCACGCCCTCCAGGCGGTCAACGAGGCTCTGATTTTTGATGCGGTAGGACGTATCCTCTCCCATATATCTTGCCGAATAGACACCAGGCTCGCCGTTTAAGGCATCCACTTCCAGACCGGAGTCATCCGCCAGCACGATCGTGTCGCCGTCTGTGCATCCGGCAACGGTCTGTGCTTTGATTTTTGCATTCTCCTCAAAGGTTTTGCCGTTCTCATCGATCTCAACCGAAATGCCGGCTTCTTTCATCGAATAAATTTCCACCGGCAGATCCGCAAGGATTTCACGGATTTCTTTCATTTTGCCGGCGTTTCCTGTTGCAAATACAATTTTTTTCATAACCGTTTTCCTTCTTTCACGCTGAAATAACTTGCGATCATTATACCGTATGTGTGACGCAAACACAAGAACCCTGTCACAAAAAAAGACCCCCGTTTTTATCCGGGAGCCTTTTTTTGTAATCACACATTATTTTGCTTTTTTCTGATTTGCCAGAGTCTTGAATCCATCGACAGCCAGGATCAGCGCCAGGATGACAAGCAGGCCTGCCAGTACGATACGTGCTACGCACCAGCCGATGCCAACGCCTGCGCCAAGGCCCTTGAAGTTTGCGATCAGGGTCTGTACAAGGGATGTGATGGTTACGATCAGCATGAATACCATCGGGAACAGGAACATTTTGTTGTTTTTGCCGACTTTTCCAAGCCAGGTGGCAACAGCAAGAAGTCCGATGGCTGCCAGCAGCTGGTTGGATGCACCGAACAGCGGCCAGATTTTGGAATAACCAGTCAGGCCAAGGCCGATGCCGAGTACTACGGTGATAACGGTTGATACAACCGGATTGGTCAGAACGGCTTTGTAGCCGGTTGCCTCTTTGTAAGTCTGTCCCGGCTCAAGCCAGAACTCCTGGAACATGTATCTTGCCAGACGGGTTGCGGTATCCAGAGAAGTCAGGCAGAATACCGATACAGTCAGAACCAGCAGAGAGTACAGTACGTGGGTCGATCCGCCAAGTCCCGGAATGGTTGCTACCATCTCGGAGATACCGGTTGCAAATACAGCGGTCGGAACAACGGTGGTTCCGTCTGCGTATCTGGACCAGATGTAGCCGACTGCACACAGAGATACGATTGCAAGTGCACACTCAATCAGCATACCGCCGTATGCGATCGGGCGGGCATTTTTCTCATTGTCAAGCTGTTTCGATGTAGTTCCTGAACCAACGAGTGAATGGAATCCGGAAATTGCTCCGCAGGCGATGGTTACGAACAGGGCCGGGAACATAAATCCAAGAGAACTTCCGGTCGGAGCCAGCGTATCTTTGAATCCGGTGAATGCCGGGATATCCAGGGATGCATGGCCCATCAGAGCACTTCCGATGACACCGACAGCGGCTACGATCATCATGAAGTACAGAAGGAAGGAGCTTAAGTAGTCACGCGGCTGAAGCAGAATCCAGACCGGTGCAACAGAAGCTACGGTGATATAGATACCAACGATTACCATCCATACTGTCTCGGAGAGATAGATCGGATGGAAGTTTAATCCAACAACAACGCAGACAACAATGGCTACAACGCCTGCGATGGTGGAAACGCCAAGAGATACATTTCTTCTGTATACCATGAAACCGAACACAACGGCGAGTACGATGAACAGAATGGAAATCATAGCGGTTGTTGCATTTGCAGAACTTGCTGCCACATCGACAGCGCCGCTCTCGGTATAGGCTGCCTTGAAGGTATTGGCAACGATGGAACCGAAGGCTGCAACAACAAGAATCAGGTCAGGTAAGCGAAGACGATAAAGAGTTTTTTCGCTTTACTTCCCATAGTGTCTGCGATAACCTCGCCGATGGACTGTCCTTTGTGGCGCAGGGATGCAAACAGTGCGCCGTAATCATGAACGCCTCCAAAGAAGATACCGCCGATGAGTACCCATAAAAGAACCGGAACCCATCCAAAGACAGCGGCCTGAATCGGTCCGTTGATCGGGCCTGCGCCTGCGATGGATGAGAAGTGATGTCCCATTAAGACAGGAGCTTTGGCAGGAACGTAGTCCACACCGTCCTCCTCGGTGAATGCAGGGGTTTTCCGTTTCGGATCAACGCCCCACTGCCCGGCAAGCCATTTTCCGTAGAATACGTATCCGGCGATCAGAATGCCGATTCCGACAACCAGTACAAGAATACTATTCATTTGTTTTTTCCTCCCTCTTTTTGGTAGAATAAATTTATAGATAACTAAGATCGGAACATCTTAGCATATCCCTTTACCAATTCCCAAGCCGCCCGGTTTCCAAACACTTTCTGTTCTGCCGTATCAAAGACGAGCAGCCGCACCTGACAGTAGCCTCTCAAAGAAAACCGGTAATTTTTATAATACTTATATTTTCGGATTTTCTTCTTTACGCTGTCCGCAACCGGTTTGTCCGCAAAAAAATACCGGTGACCAGCGTGTACATGTGGTCGGTATCCGGTACTTCCTTCCCCTCGCGAACCACCTTTGGCTCTATCCATTCTGTCAGGTCCGTCAGAAATGTTTCGACGTCCTGGTCGTTCAGTTCTTCCACCGCTTTAAAATACGCATGCTCATGACAGCTGATCCTCCACAACTCTGCTTTCTTTGAGAGCACGTATTTTGCGCCGCTCTCGTGGTAGCTTGCACAGGCATCGTATGTATGGCCGTTTACTTCGGACGGCTTTACGATATCGTAGCTCCTCTCGTAGGAATGCAGCATCCTGTCTCTGATCTCCTGTCCGTTCATGGTTTCCTCCGCTTGATGAAAAAATTTCGCATGAGGACAGTTTAGCACAGTAGTGCAGTGATTTCAAGGAAATATTAACCTTTTCTAAAATTTTTCTTTTAATTTTTGTTATCAAAAAGGAGCAACACCAAAAATCATTCGGCATTGCTCCTCCATTTGTATTATTTCTGTTCTTTTTCCCGGCGCGGCGGCTTCGGTCCCGCGTACTGGTAAAAGTAGGTTTTCAGCATTCCATTGTAAATTTTACGGTTTTTATCCGCCTTTTTGCCGAGATACCGCTCGGCATCCTCGTAGCTCGTGATCAGATACATCGACCAGGAATCGAGAGCGCGGTACCGCTCTCCTAATGTCTGATACAGGGCTGGAAGATCTTTTTTGTCCTCCAGGCGCTCACCGTACGGCGGGTTGGTAATCAGAAAACCGTATTTTTTCGGGTGCGACAGCTCGGCAACCGGACGCTGCTGGAAATGGATCAGGTGATCCACACCGGCCAGCTTTGCGTTCTCTCTGGCACTCTTGATGACATCTCCGTCGATATCAAAGCCTGAATATCTGTCTCAATATCGTTCCGGATCCGGTAGCGTGCATCCTCCGCCGCATCCATCCAGCATTTTTTCGGCACGAGGTGCGTCCACTGCTCCGCAAGGAAAGAACGGTTGAGACCCGGTGCAATATCGGCCGCCATCATGGCCGCCTCGATCGGGAACGTACCGCTTCCGCAGAACGGATCGACAAGAATCCGGTCACCCTTCCACGGAGTCAGCATGATAAGTGCTGCGGCAAGGGTCTCGGTGATCGGCGCTTTCGCGGTCAGCTTGCGGTAGCCTCTCTTATGAAGGGAAACGCCGGAGGTATCGAGTCCGATCGTAACCTCGTCTTTTAAAATCGAAACACGGATCGGGTACTGTGCACCGTCCTCCGGGAACCACTCCATGTGGTAGACCTGTTTCAATCGCTCGACAATCGCTTTTTTCATGATCGACTGGATATCGGACGGGCTGAAGAGCTTACTCTTGATGGAGTTTGCCTTCGTTACCCAGAACTTTCCGTTTTTCGGGATAAATTTCTCCCACGGGAGCGCTTTTGTCGCTTCAAAGAGTTCATCGTACGTTTCGGCGTGGACCTGTCCTACTTTGAGCAGGATACGCTCGGTCGTGCGAAGGAACAGGTTGGCGTAGGCGATTCCCTCTGCATCTGCAAGAAACGTTACTTTTCCATCCTCCACGCGCTCGATTTCGTAGCCGAAGTCGAGAATTTCACGTTTCATCACCGCCTCCAGGCCGAAGTGGCACGGGGCGATCAATTCATATAATTCCATACTCTCCCGTCCCCTCTTATAATGTGAGCTGTTTTACGACGGTGCCGTCAAAGCCTTTGATCGTAAATACGCCGTCCTCGAGGATTGCATAGGTCGGGATATTGCCCTCTTTCGGCAGAGATACAGAACCCGGGTTCAGAAAGGTGTGTGCGCCTTTTTTCTCGGCACGCAGGACGTGGGTATGGCCGTACAGGAAGATATCTCCATCCATCAGCGGCGGCAGATTCTGCTCATTGTAGATGTGGCCATGGCTCATATAGAAGGTATGGCCTCCCTCGATCAGGATGCCGTAATCTGCCAGCACCGGGAACTCCAGTACCATCTGATCTACTTCTGCGTCGCAGTTTCCGCGCACGTTGGTGAGGTACTGTTTTTTCTCATTCAGCATGGCGATGACCTGTTTCGGTGCGTATTCTTTTGGAAGATCGTTTCTCGGGCCGTGATAGAGAAGGTCGCCTAACAGAAACAGGCGGCTTGCGCCCTCTGCCTCGAAGGCTTCCAGCATTTTTCTGCAGTAATAGGCAGAACCGTGAATATCAGATGCAAACATGTATTTCATATCGTGATCTCTCTTTCGTTTTGTGGTTTGGTTTTGTATTGTTTTCTGTTTCATCTTACCGTATCTTTTCCCGCTTGACAAGAAGAAATGTTGGATTGCCGCCCCCTTACAGCTCTTCTCCCGCCACCAGATATCGTCCGCGGTATGCATGCATTCCGCCGATGACCGTTTTGACCTCGTATCCGTTCTCCGCCAGCCGCTTTCCCTCCGCCATGCTCGCGGCACCCCGCTCACAGCAGATCACAAGAATTTTGTCCCGCGGCAGACAGACCCGTTCGAGCAGATGGTCATAGGGAAGATTCACCGCTCCTTTCACATGCCCTTTTTCGTATTCCCGCCGGTTCCGCACATCGATGATCATCGCCCACGGTTTTCCCACGTACCAGTCCAGCTGGTCTGCCGCCAGCAGTGTCATGCCTGCCATATCCTGGTCCCCCTCTCCGGATCTGACTTTCTCTCCTGTTTTATATGTATGCAGAAACCGGCGGCAGAGTCCGTATGGGACCCTCCGCCGGCTTTTTCTGCCGGAATCCCAAGGTTTACTTAGTATTTTTCATACTCATCCTTCTCGTCCTGCTCCCGGTTCTGCTGACCGTAGGATGACATCTCACGGTCTTTCACATGATTGCAGTCTCTGCTGTTCTTCTGGTTTTTGCTGTATTCGCTTTTCTCGTATCCGTTCTTGCTGTACTCGTTTTTGCTGTATTCATTTTTGCTGTTTCTGGTCATAATCTTGTTTCCTCCTGAATGTTTTTTGTCCTGCGACATCCTTTAGTATCGCTTTTTCCGCGCAGATTATGCATCCAGAACCCTGTTTTTCCACGGTATCTGTTCCAAAGTGGGGAATGCAAGCCCAAAAATACAGTGTTTTTCCTGCTTTCGGACCACTGCTTTCCAAATTGTGGTAATTTTTTCCAACTTTTGAATTTCGATGTTGCTTTTTCCCGTTATCTGTATTATAATCAATTTTGTAAAAGAATTTACCCTTCATAAATTTTTTTACAATTAATAACCCCTTATTAATTATTTATACTCCCCTTGAAAGATCGGTAGCTCCCCTGCCGGTCTTTCTTTTTGCAATTATTCAGAGCCATGCAAAATTTCAAGAAGAACTGTGAGTCATGCTCGCATGAACGAACAGTTCTTCTTGAAATTTTATATGGCGAGAAGCCACATCGAGATGCAGCGCAGCGGAATCGAGATGTGGCTCTGAATAATTGCAAAAGGAAAGTCTGCATCAGCAGACTTTCCTCCTTTTTCCCGTTCTGTATATATGATTAGAATTCTACTTTTTCACCTTTTGCCGCTTTTGCTACGGTTCCTGCGAGGACGATCAACGCCATGAGGTTTGGAATTACCATCAGGCCGTTAAAGAGGTCTGACAGGTTCCATACGAGATCTACTTTCAGCAGAGAGCCGAGGAAAACGAACACAACGACGATCAGCGAGAACGGAACGACTGCTTTCTTTCCGAACAGATACTGTACGTTCTGTCTTGCGAAGAAGTACCATCCGACGATGGTCGAGAATGCAAAGAACAGAAGACAGATCGCTACGAACGCCGGTCCGAAGCCTTTGAGGCCGGTTCGGAATGCCGCCTGTGCGACCGGGGTTCCTACAACACCGGTACTCATCATCTCTTCCAGAACGCCGGAAGAAAGAATAACGAGAGCGGTCATGGTCAGGACAACGAAGGTATCAATAAAGACACCGATCATCGCTACTTCACCCTGATCCTCCGGGTTCTCGACATCGGCAATCGCATGGGCATGCGGGGTGGAACCCATACCGGCTTCATTAGAGAAGAGGCCTCGGGCAACACCGTAACGCATGGCTTTCCGCACGGTAATACCGGCTGCTGCACCAAATACGGCGTCCGGACGGAATGCACAGATAAAGATCGAAGCAATCGCTGACGGCACATGCTGGATGTTGATCAGAATAACAACAAGGGCTCCGACGAGATACAGTGCTGCCATCACCGGAACAACTTTTTCGGTGAAGGATGCGATACGGGAAATACCTCCGATGAAAATGAATGCGGCGAGAACGGCTACAATCACACCCATCACCCATTTCGGTACGGAAAATGCGGTGTAGAACGCATCACTGATGGAGTTCGACTGTACCATATTTCCCATAAAGCCAAGCGCCAGAATAACGGCTACGGCAAAGAAGCCTGCCAGTGCTTTTCCAAACGTTCCCTTGAATGCGTGGGTAATGTAGTAAACCGGTCCTCCGATGATTTCTCCGCTCTCATCGCGGCGTTTGGAGATCTGCGCGAGATACGCCTCGCCGTAGATCGTTGCCATGCCGAAGAACGCAGCAAGCCACATCCAGAAGATGGCTCCCGGGCCGCCGGATACGAGTGCGGTCGCACATCCTGCGATGTTTCCGGTTCCGACCTGTGCGGCGATCGCTGTTGCAAGCGCCTGGAAGGAAGTCATGCCGTCTTTTCCGGCCTTCTTACCCTTTAACGAGAAACCGCCGAAGACGCGGTTCCACGCGGTCTTAAACTTTCTTACCTGTACAAAGCGGGTCCGAACAGAGAAATAAACTCCCGTACCTACCAGCAGAAACAGCAGTACGCTGTTCCAGAGCACATCACTGATCTGCGCAATTGCCTGATTCAATGCATCCATTTTCTTTTCTCCCTTTCCATTCGACGTATGGTCTGAACGATGTGGATCACACATCCGCACCGTTTTGAGAAAAAAATACCATCTCCTGCGGAATTTTTCCTGCAGAACATGGCTCTGATTGAAAAATACAGCAAAAAACCGCGCTTCCGGAATTTTTTCGTTTCTGCGCACCGCTTTTTTTGTTCCGCGGCTGTTTTTCTTCTGTATCTTTTTTGACTCTGTCCTTTTGCCTGAGAGATTCTGCATCGCTGCATTGCACCTTCGGCACTCTTTTCAAGAGCTTCTCCAGAGACCACTCCGTTTTTAGTCCTCGCCGTCTCCCGTCCGTTCTTGTTTTAAGAAGAGAACCAGCACCTGAAAGTTTTACTTCTTCGGTCGTGCACCTTTCGAAAATTAAATTTCCAAAGGCTCTCCGCACATTTTCTAAAAACTTCTACGTCTTTTTTTATTTTTGTAAAACTATAGCACCTGTGATAGGATTCGTCAATACCCCATGCCGTATTTTTTTCAGAATATTGCAAAAACATATAAAAAATCAGCAGATCTGAGCGCGCACGCCTCAAAATCGCATGCGCGGCACAGATCTGCTGTTCTCTTTTCCAAATATCTTTTATGACGCCTGGAACTGGCTGTTGTACAGATTGTAGTAGAAGCCTTTCTTCTCAAGAAGCTCCTCATGGCGTCCCTGCTCGATGATCTTTCCGTCTTTCATGACGAGGATCAGCGAAGCGTTGCGGATCGTGGACAGACGGTGGGCAACGACGAAACTCGTTCTGCCCTGCATCAGCTTGTCAAACGCCTCCTGAACCTGCAGTTCGGTACGGGTATCGATGCTGGAGGTCGCCTCGTCGAGGATCAGCATCGGCGGCAGGCAGAGCATGACACGGGTGATACAGAGAAGCTGTTTCTGCCCCTGGCTGATGCTGTCTTCGCTGAGAACCGTGTCAAGTCCCTTCGGCAGACGCTTGATAAACTCCCAGCTATGTGCCTCTTTGGCCGCATTGATGATCTCCTCTTCCGTCGCATCCGGCTTTCCGAAGCTGATGTTGTCGCGCACGGTTCCCTGTTTGATCCAGGTATCCTGCAGCACCATACCAAAGCAGCTGCGGAGCGCATGGCGGGACAGTTCGTCGATCGGCTTTCCGTCGATGCAGATCTTTCCGGCATCGACATCATAGAAGCGCATCAGCAGGTTGATAAACGTCGTCTTTCCGCATCCGGTTGGGCCGACAATGGCAACACGCATGCCCGGCTGTACGTCAAGATTAAAGTTCTCGATCAGTTTTTTCTCTTTGTCATAACTGAATGCTACATCATCGATCGTCACATTTCCCGTCACGGTATCGATCGTTCCGGCCGGGTCTGCACTCTCCTCTTTCTCTTCCAGAAGAGCAAAGATACGGCCTGCGCAGCAAGCGCGTTCTGCATCTCGGTGATAACGGAACTGATATCATTGAACGGTTTCATATACTGATTTGCGTACGACAGCAGAACGGAAAGTCCGCCGACGGTCAGCGCGCCGCCCGGGATCATGAAAGCTCCCACAAGGGCAACACCGGCATAGATCACGTTGTTGACAAAACGGGTGGACGGGTTCGTTAAGGAACTGTAGAACACGGCCTGCTGGCTGTATTTCTGCAGATCTTTGTTGATCTCTGCAAAACGCTCGGAAGCTTTTTCCTCATAGCCGAACGCTTTGACTACTTTCTGGTTTCCGATCATCTCATCGATGAGTGCGGTCTGTTTTCCTCTCGTCTCACTCTGTTTCTGGAACATTTTGAACGAGCGGCCGGAAATAAATTTTGCCACGAAGAAGCTCAGAGGTGTCAGGCAGATCACAAGAAGGGTGATCCATACGTTCTTCGAGAACATGAAAAACAGTGTCACAATAATGGTTACGATGCCGGAGAACAGCTGCGTAAAGCCAAGCAGAAGACCGTCCGATAAGATATCGGTATCTGCGATAACACGGCTTACGATGTCTCCGGAGCTGTGCTGATCCAGATAGGACAGCGGCAGCACCTGGATATGACGGATCGCCTGGGAACGAAGGTCGCGCACGATGCGGTACGTCATACGGTTGTTGATCAGGTTCATGATCCATGCGGAAAGTGCGGAAACGAGGGCAAAGAATACGATTCGTTTCAGATAGAACCACATCTCCGGGAAATTGACCTGGTGGGCTGCAACGACCTCATCGATCGCATCGCCGAACAGGATCGGAATATAAAGCTGTAAAATAACGGTAACCGCAGCCAGGACAATACTAAGGCCTAAGAAAATTTTATAATTTCCGATAAACGCCATCAGCTTTTTCATGACCTGCATGCCGCTTTTTCCGGACTTGTTTTCTGTCTTTTTCATGCGATCACCCCGCTTTCGTTGTTATAAGCTGCACGCTCTTCCGGGAACTGGGAGAAGTAAATCTCGCGGTAAACCTCGCAGGTTTTCATCAGCTCGTCGTGTGTGCCGTTTCCTTCGAGCGTACCATTTCCAAGAACGAGGATCTGGTCTGCCTGACGGATGCCGGCGATTCGCTGGGATACGAGGAAGGTTGTCGTGTTTCCTTCGAGATTGTGGACGGCTTTGCGGAGTTTTGCATCCGTTGCAAAGTCAAGCGCACTCGAGCTGTCGTCCAGAATCAGGATTTCCGGTTTTTTTACCAGCGCACGCGCAATAGAAAGACGCTGTTTCTGTCCGCCGGAGAGGTTCTTTCCGTTCTGCTCCAGCATAAAATCGAGCTGATCCTGTTTGCCTTCTACGACTTCTTTCGCCTGGGCTGTGGTGAGCGCCTCCCAGATTTCTGCATCGGTGGCGTCCTCTTTGCCCCACTTCATATTGTCGCGGATGCTGCCTTTAAAGAGCACTGCTCTCTGCTGAACAACACCGACTTTATTGCACAGCTCTTCTTTCGTGTAATTCTTTACATTCTCGCCGTCTACCATGATGTCACCGCTGGTCGCATCGTAGAAACGGGAAATCAGGCTGACCAGCGTCGATTTTCCGCTTCCGGTACCGCCGATGATTCCGATGGTCTGGCCGCGTTTTGCGGTAAAGCTGATATCCGATAAGCTCTCTGCGCCGGCTCCTGCATAGGTGAAGCTGACATTTTTAAATGTAACAGCTGCATCGCCAGTTACTTTCTTTGCGGCGCCACCTTTTGCCGGGTAGTTCATGGTTGTCGGAACCGCCAATACGCCGGAGACACGCTCTGCACAGGCAACGGATTTGTTTAAGGTAATGATGAGCGATGCCAGTTTGATCAGCTCCACGATGATCTGCAGCATGTAGTTGTAAAGTGCGACAACCTGTCCCTGCTGCATACTGCCGATGTTGACCTGAAGCCTGCCTGCCAGATCAGGACAACGGCTGCGATGTTGATGAGGACATAGGTCAGCGGATTTAACAGTGCGGAAATTTTTCCGACAAACTCGTTCAGACAAGTCAGCTCATCGTTGCTCTTTTCGAAATCGGCAACAGACTGCTCCTCACGGCAGAACGCGCGGATGACACGGACACCGTTCAGATTTTCTCTTGTCATTCCGGTGACGCGGTCGAGTGCCGCCTGTACCTTTTTGAACAGCGGGATGCTGACCAGCATAATGCCGAATACAGCAACGAACAGGATCGGAATAGTAACCAGGAATACGATGGCACATTTTACGTTGACGGTAAATGCCATCACAACGGAACCGAATACGATAAACGGACTCCGCAGCAGCAGACGCAGACCCATGTTGATTCCGTTCTGCACCTGGTTGATATCGTTGATCAGACGGGTGATCAGCGTATCGGTTCCAATGGTATCCAGCTCCGTAAAGGACAGAGCCTGGATGTGATCAAAGACCGCCTGGCGAAGCTCGGTTGCACAGCCGACGCTCGCTTTTGCCGCGAAATACTGCGCGGTGAAGCTGCAGCAAAGTCCGACTGCCGCCATCAGAACGAGGATTCCAAAACGGCTGACGATGTACGGACGGTTATTGCCTGCGATACCCACATCGATGATCTGGCAACAACCATCGGCACCAGAAGGTCGAATACGACTTCCAGAAGCTTGAACAAAGGAGCGATGATGCTCTCTTTTTTGTAGTGCTTCAAGTAGACTCCAAGACTTTTCATCTTCTTTTTCACTCTCCATTTCTTTGTTTCTTGACATTGACAGTATAATCTCATATGATTAATACGAATAGTATTGTTTTTATAGCTTAGTGATACAATTTTAATATCATAGATAATTTCACGAAAGGAAGTCTCTTATGGAACTGCGCCAGCTTGAATATTTCCGCGTCATCGCCGAAACCGAAAGTATTCACGAGGCCGCCCGCCGCCTCAATATGTCCCAGCCGCCGCTCAGTTATCAGTTAAAGCAGCTGGAAGCCGAACTGAACGTCACTTTATTTGAACGCACCCGCCAGGCGTCCGCCTGACCGAAGCCGGAAAACTGCTGTACGACCGCTCCGCCAACCTGCTCGAGTACGTGAAATCGACGGAGCTTGAAGTCGCAAAGGTCGGCAAAAAGCGGGTTCTGCGCCTCGGCATCACACCGACCACCGTTGCGACGATCATGCCGTGCGTCTCGCTTTTTTCCCGCCGCAATCCCGATGTCAACTTCGAGGTGCACGACGGCATCACCTACACGCTGTACCGCTATCTGATGGACGGCATCATCGACATTTCCATCGCCCGCACGCCGCTGCGGCTCGACGATGTCGACTATAAAATTTTAAGCTCTGAACCTATGATTGCCGTTTCTTCAAAAGATATGCTTCCCGAGAAGAACGGATCGCTAAAGCTCTCGGATCTTTTGAATATTCCGCTCATCATCTACCGCCGGTATGAGGCGCTCATCATGGATGCGTTCCACTCGCGCGGCATGGAGCCCGATCTTTTCTGCGTCTGCGACGATCCCCGCGGCGCGATGCTCTGGGCAAAGGAAGGCCTTGCCACTGCCATTTTCCCGCAGTCCATGAGCTCTCTCTGCCAGGGACTCCGCATCCAGCCGCTCGCAGAAAGCGACCTGGAAACGCAGATCGCCGTGATCTGGAAAAAGGGGCGGAAACTCTCTCCGCTTCTGCAGGACTTTGTCGATGCCTGCATGGAGAGCATATCATAATAGAAGAAGTCCGCTGCGCCGGTCTCTTTTTCAGGGATCAGCGCAGCGGACTTCCTTTTTTTATTTCTCATTCTTTTTACTGCACAAACAGCAGCGCGATATTCAGCAGTGTCACAATCACCGCAATCGCAAACAGGGCAATTTTCAGCCGCAGACTGTTCGCGTATTTTCCCATGACTTTTTTCGAGGATGTCAGATAAATCTGCGTAAATACCGTAATCGGGAGCTGCATTCCAAGAAACATCTGTGAATAGAGAAGGCCCTGGAACGGGGAATCAATCAGAAGAATGACCGCTGCGGCCGGGATCATGGTAAGAAGGATTCCCCAGCGTGTCTCCTTACTCTTGATCTCATACGGCTTGTTAAAAATCCCCGAAAAAATCGTTCCGCCCGCCATTCCCGCGGTGATGCTCGATGAAATTCCGGCGAGCAGAAGCGCTGCTGCAAAAATCACCGATGCGGCATTTCCAAGGAGCGGTGTCAGCATCTTTCCCGCCGTTGCGAGATCATCCACCTGCTTTGCATTCTGCGGCTGGAAAAACGTTGCGGCCGCCATCAGGATCATTGCACTGTTGATGGCCCATCCGATGATCATGGAAAACAGGGTGTCTTTGAACTCATACTTTAACTGGCGCGCAATCACCTCATCATCCTCAAGATTCCACTGGCGGCTCTGAATAATTTCCGAGTGGAGAAACAGGTTGTGCGGCATGACGACCGCACCGAGGACGCTTAAGATGACCGGAATTGAGTGCTCTGGAAACGACGGTTTTACCCAGCCGACAGCCGCCTGCGCCCAGTCGATATCGGCGATCCAGACCTCAAAGAGGAACGAAAAGCCGATCAGCGAGACAAACACAATGATCAGTTTTTCAATCCGTTTGTAAGCACTTGTAAACTCACAGATCAGAACCAGCACGAGAATCATCATGCTGCCGAGCTTGATCGGAATGCCGAACAGCATCTGGAGCGCAATCGCACCGCCGAGGATCTCCGCCATTGCGGTCGCCACCGCTGCCATCATCGCCGTCGCAAGAATCGTGTTTTTCAGCCACGCAGGCAGATAGAGGCTCGCCGCCTCCGAGAGGCACTTTCCCGTGGCAATGCCGAGATGCGCCGCATTGTGCTGCAGAAAAATCAGCATGATCGTGGACAGGGTAACCATCCACAGAAGCTCGTAGCCGTAACCCGATCCGGCGGCAATGTTGGATGCCCAGTTTCCCGGGTCGATAAAACCGACCGTGACAAAAAGTCCCGGACCGAGATAGCGGAGAAAATTCATGCCCGCCGTCTCTTTTCGTTTTCGATTTTGTTTCATATTCTTTCCTTTCTGACAATTTGATACGGAACCGGCCCATCCAGGACCGGCAGAAATCATTTTGTTGTGGTTTTGGTTGCTTTAGTTAGTTGTAACTAACTGCATTGTACATGGGATTTTTCAAAAAGTCAAATCCTGTTTTCTCTTTCTTGTGCTTTATCGTCCGCTGTGCTACAATAAAACTGCTTATTTTGAACTAAAAGGAGAATTTTTATCATGATACGACTTGCCGTCCCGGAGGATTTTACTTCGATCATGTCAATCTATGCGTACGCCCGCTCTTTTATGCAGGAAACCGGAAATCCGAATCAGTGGGGAAACCATTTTCCGCCGGAGGAGCTGATTCACAACAGAATCCGTAACAAACAGCTTTTTGTCCTGGAAGAAAACGGCACGCTGCACGGCGCGTTTGCCTTCATCATCGGTGAGGATCCGACGTATCTGCAGATCGACAATGGCTCCTGGCTCTCCGATGCGCCGTATGGCACGATCCACCAGGTTGCCTCAGACGGAACAATCCACGGATTTTTCTCCCAGATCGTCGATTACTGCTGGGCACAGATCCCGCACCTGCGCGTCGATACGCATGCGGACAATCAAATCATGCAGCATCTGATCCAGAAAAACGGATTTGAACGGCGCGGCATCATCTACGTGCTGAACCACTCTCCGCGGATTGCGTTTGAGCGCGTAAAATAAAACACCAAACGAAAACACCGGATCGTCACCGCTTCGCAGGCTTTTCAGCCGCGGAATCACCGTTGGATCCAGGTAATATAAGGATCCGACGACCTGTCCCATCATCCCCTTTTTCGATCTTTCGTGTGTCATTTTTTTACCAACCTTACATCTTCTTACTCTCCTGTATACACTTGCCCGTACCGAAATGCAAAGAAAATCCGCTTTTTCCCCTCTGTTTCTGCACATTCCTTTGTGCAGAATACAGATGCAGAAAAAACGGATTTTCTTTTGCATTTTTCTTTATGCGTGGATTCCTCTGTTCTCGTCCCCGGACTCGTTTACGCCGAATTCGTAATCATTGCCCGGCAGAATCATGTTCAGCAGGATTCCTGCGATGGCTGCAATGGCAAGTGCAGTCAGGGTGACGGTCGTTCCGCCGATCGTAAAGGAGAGACCGTTGCTGAAGCCCAGTCCGCAGACAAAGATGACGCCCGCGATGATCAGGTTTCTCGATTTGGTCAGGTCTACTTTATTCTCTACCACGTTGCGCACACCGATGGCAGAAATCATACCGTACAGCATGAAGCTGACGCCTCCGATGATAGAGGACGGCATGGTGCTGATGAGTGCCGACACCTTCGGAATGAAGCTGACGATAATCGCAAAGACTGCGGCAATACGGATGACTCTCGGGTCATGTACGCGGCTCAATTCCAGAACGCCGGTGTTCTCGCCGTACGTCGTGTTGGCCGGTCCGCCGATGAAACCTGCCATTGCGGTTGCAAGACCATCGCCGAGCAGGGTTCTGTGCAGGCCCGGATCAGAAAGGAAGTTCTCTCCTACGGTTGCAGAGATCGCCGACATATCGCCGACATGCTCCATCATGGTCGCGATCGCGATCGGTGCCATGATCATAATGCTGGTCAGATCGAATTTGCAGAGCTGCAGCGGCGGAAGTCCGACGATGCCTGCCTGTGCAACCGGCGCAAAGTTGATGATCACGGATCCGTCCGGATTTTTGATGCCGAGCGCATTCAGGACAACTGCCACAGCGTAGGCAATCACAACGCCCATCAGAATCGGAATGATTTTGAGCATTCCTTTTCCCCAGATGTTGAAAATGATGATGACTGCCAGCGCAACCAGTGCCAGGAACCAGTTCGTCGAAGCATTATTAATGGCGGAACCAGCAAGGCTGAGGCCAATGCAGATGATAACCGGACCTGTGACAACCGGCGGCAGGTAGCGCATCACGCGTTTGACGCCGACCATGCGGATGATCAAGGCAAAAATCAGGTACAGAAGGCCTGCTACCACAATACCTCCGCAGGCATAGGCTGCCTTGTCGTTGACACTCATGCTGGCATATTTTCCGGTATTCAGGTTTGCAACAGCGGCGAAACCGCTTAAGAATGCAAACGAAGAACCAAGAAATGCCGGTACTTTAAATTTCGCGCACAGATGGAACAGCAGCGTTCCAAAGCCGGCGCAGAACAGTGTGACAGATACGGTAAGACCGCGGGACGGCCCCTCGCCGCATGCGTCTACAAAGTAGCTGTTTACCAGAATCGGCACCAGAATGGTTGCACCGAACATGGCAAACATGTGCTGCAATCCGAGAATCAGCATTTTAGGAATGCCGAGCTTTCTCGCATCGCGGATGACTCCATTAGACTCGTTCATACGTCTCTCCCTCTCTTTTGTTTTTCCTTCCCATTATAGGCGTTATATTCTGGAAATACAAGCGAAAGATTCCGTTCCGCACACTTTAATTTTCAAACGGGCGGACACGAAGGGTAACACCTAATTCATCGCAGATTTCCCGGCATTTCTGAATCTTTTCTTCCGGCATAACTTTCTCGACAACGGTCATCACAACATTCGGCACATACTGTTTTGCAAGCACTGCAAACTCCTTGATAGCCTCGTACGACTGGATGCCGAATTTCGACCGTGTGAGCTCCAGAAATTCTTTTTCATCCGGCGCGTTTAAAGAGATCGAGACGGTATCAAATCTTCCCTTTAATTCCGGGGTGACATCTCTTCCATAGATCAGGTTGGCAAGACCGATCGTATTCAGACGCACTTTCAGGTTCGGATACGTTTCTTTTAAGGAATCGATCACCCGACAGACATCCTCAAGCCGCTCAAGCGGTTCTCCGAAGCCGCAGAAGACCAGTTCATTGATCACGTTCAGATCGTACTGTGCGAACAGCTCCAGCATCGTCTCAACGGATGGCTCGCCCTCTTTTAACCACAGTGTATTTCCCTCCTGCTGCTGTTTCGTCTGGCGCAGACAGAACACACAGCTGCACGGGCATTTGTTTGTCATGTTGACATAGACATTTTTTCCGGTAAGATCGCCGCTCTTTGCAAGGTCGAGATACCCTTCCTCGCCGACGGCTCCGGTTACAGTATATAAATACATTACGCTTCCTCCGTTAAGTCCTTCATAAACATTTCAAAGCAGAGTCCCCAGTAGCTCGGCACTTCGTTTTCTTCGCAGTAGCGGATGCATTTCGATACGTAATCCGCCGCCTTTTTCACCGACTCGTACAGGCTGTGGCCGTTCAGATACATGCCTGCGATAATTGCCGCAATGACATCTCCCGTACCGCTCCGGTCGCCGCCGATGCGGTCTACCATGACAATCTGGAAGTCTTCGCCTTTGTTATAGATAAAGTTGGCAATCTGCGTCTGGTTAAAGTGGATGCCCGTCACAACAATATGTTTCGGTCCCCGCTCCGCCAGTTTTCCGCACATCTCTTTCAGCTCCTCAATCGAAGCCCCGTTCTCAGGATACGGCGCATCGAGCAGTGTGCAGAGCTCCGTCAGGTTCGGCGTGATGATATCCGCGTAGTGAACCAGCTCTTTCATCTTGTCGCACATCTCTTTCGTGTACGTCCGATACAGCTTCCCATAGTCTCCCATGACCGGATCGACGATGACAAAGTTGCGGTCCGTCTTGAAATGGCGGATAAAATCAAGCACAATATCCACCTGCTGTTCCGATCCTAAAAAGCCGGTCGAGATCGCATCGAAATCGAGCTTCAGATCCTTATAGGTCTGAATGTAATCCTTCATCCGGTCAGTATAATCATCAAAGTAATACGTCGGAAACTGCGTGTGTGCTGAGAGAATTGCGGTCGGAACTGCCACCGCCTGAATCTTCATCGCCGACACGATTGGCGCCATCACAGCCGTCGAGCACCGGCCAAAGCCTGTCAGATCGTTAATCAGCGCTATCTTTTTCTGTTTTTCCATGTTGTTCTCCTCTTTTTTTCAGGATGCCTCCGCATCTGTTTTATGTCTATTTTTGCACACTCGCGTCTTATTTACAAGTTTTTTCCGGACAAAAAGAAAAGGGACTGTCGGGAAATAGACCGCCCCGTATGTAAAATGATCGGATAACTGAATTTTGTCTTTTTTCTGATTCATTTCTGCTCTCTCTTTAAAGTTTTTCCGTCTCCTCGCGCAGCGCTGCCGTCAGCTTTCTTGTCATCTCAAGATAGCTGTTCAGCTCTTCTGCCGAGAGTTTTCCATATGCACGGATCTCCGCCCCGCGCAGCCGGTCCGTCGTATTTTTCTCCAGTTCCCGTCCGGCATCCGTCAGCAGAATCCTCTTTTTGTTCCGCGTTCCCGGGATGAGCTCGAGCTCCACAAGGCCTATATCACAGAAAATTCCGCCTGTGCCTTCCACGCCCTCGAACACGCCGCTTCCCACAACCGGGAATGCATCATAGTCCTGCAGGCTCTCCGTCTCTTCTACGGTCAGCCCCGCAAGCGCATTGTAGTGCACCGGCAGTGTCTCGCCGAACGGAACGTTGTTGTCCGCATCTTTCACGGCGTGGCGGTACGTCACGATTACGGTTCCGCCGGATCGAGCAGAATGCTCTGGCGCTGGATACGGAACGATGCCAGGGAATCGTAATCGTACACGATCGCCACCTCGTTCTTCACCGGAGCCTCCATCGCCTCTTCGTATTTTTTCATATCACGGAAGAAACTCTGTATGTCTTACCAGTCCCTGATCGTCAATGCCGAACGCATAGCTGTTGGATCTGGTCTGCCGCAGGAAAATATTTTCGGAATGATTGATCACAATACCCATTTTCGCTTTCCCCATTTCTCTATCTTGTATCTTTCCTTTTTTCAACAGTACAAATTTATCATATGTTAAAAGTCAAAATATTTTACTTTTTATTTTAGTAAAATTTACTACCTGCTTTTGTGAAAAATGCACAAAAAGAGGCATCTCCATCTATGCAGACTGGAAATGCCTCTTTTTTGTTCTCTTGTTTCCTTTTTTTCTTCAGCTCAGGAAGTTTTCAATAATGACGTTTTCCGCCTCCGCTTCCGTCATGCCGAGCGTTCTGAGTTTCAACAGCTGCTCGTCATTGATCCGTCCGATCGCCGCCTCGTGGATGATTGCCGCATCCACATGCTTTGCCTGGATCTCCGGAATAGATCCGACCTGGGCGTGATCCATGATGATAGAATCGCACTGGATATGGGCGTGGCATTTGTTTTTGCCGACTGCCTTCGGATGGAAGACCTGGGAGGAATTGCCCTTTCCGACAGAACGTGAAATAATCTGTGCGGAAGAACCGCTTCCGTTCATACATACTTCAATATCCGACTCTGCCTTCTGGTCACCGTCTGTCATCAGACGTTCGAGCACGAACAGTTTGGAGTTTGCATCCATCACAACATTCGTCGTACGAATTGTTGAGTCAACGCCCTTAATCTGTACGGTATCCAGCGTAAAAACGGAATTTTCTCCGATTTCAATATTTGTCACCGGATTCAGAATCCGCTGTCCCGTTCCGTTTCCCTCACCATAATGTTTTTCTTCGTAGCGCACGTTGGTATTTTTTCCTACATGGAACGTATGGATACCATCGTGCCGGCTGTCGTTGCAGCCGCCGTTGTGAATGCCGCAGCCCGCTACAATCGTAACATCGGCGCCGTCCGCAACGTAGAAATCATTGTAAACAAGATCCGTCATACCGGAAACGCTGACGACAACCGGGATAAATACTTTTTCGCCCTTCGTCTCGCCGTCGATCAAAATATCAATGCCCGGCTTATCCTCTTTTTTGCGGATTTTGATATGCTCACTGTCACCGTGGCAGAGCGGAATGCCGTTCTGGCGGAGATTATACGCCCCTTTCTGCGCAAATCCTTCGCTGATCTGATTTAATACCCCCTGGGTTGTCTCATCTACCTGTACCATCAGCATGTGCCTCCTTCCTGGCCGCACATCCGGCCTGTTTTCTGCTGGAACAGGGTCGGCAGTACGTCTTCCTTTGTACCGTATTCTTTCACCTGGCCGTCCTCGATCACCATGATCTTGTCTGCCATCTGGATAATGCGTTCCTGATGAGAAATGAGAATCAGACATTCTTTTTTCTCTTTGTGGATTTCTTCAAACCGCCTGATCAGCATGGAAAAGCTCCACAGGTCAATGCCGGCCTCCGGCTCATCGAAAATGCTGACCTTATGCGGTTTTGCAAGCACCGTTGCGATCTCCAGACGCTTCATCTCTCCTCCCGAGAGTGTGCCGTCCATCTGACGGTTCAGGTAATCGGCGGAGCAGAGTCCGACGGCAGAGAGGAGTTTACAGCTCTCTGCTTCCGTCAGCTCTTTTCCGGCTGCCAGCGACAGCATTTTTTTCACCGTCATTCCTTTAAAACGCGGCGGCTGCTGGAATGCATAGCCGATGCCGGCGTTTGCACGGTGGTCAATATCATAACCGGTAATATTTTCCTCATCCAGGAAGATTTCTCCGCCATTGGCGTCCTCAATTCCTGCAAGCACTTTGGCCAGCGTTGATTTTCCGCCACCGTTCGGTCCGGTAATCACCAGCATTTCCCCGTCCTTTACCTCAAAACTGATGTGGTTGACGAGGCAGCGTTTTCTTCCCTCTTCGTTTACTTCAAAGGTAAGATTGTCTACTTTCAGCATATTTGCACCTCTTTTGTTTTCACTCTTTGCAGGGATAATCCCCCTTTCAAAAACTCTACTCCTTCTCCTAAAATCTGTCAATTATTTGTTGTGGTTTTGAGAGACTCTTTTGTTTTATGCAGTGATTTTTCCCGTAACCTTTTCTTTTCCTGCATTCTTTTTCGTTTCTTCTGGATCGCATGCTGTGTTTGCGGTATAATGAGGGTAATATTTCATCGGGAGGTTATCGTATGCGTGTACTTATTACAGGAACCAGCTCCGGAATCGGAAAGGCGATTGCGGAGAAATTTTTAAAAGAAGGCTTTGACGTTACCGGATTTGACCGGAAGGAAGCTTCGATCAGACAGGAGTCGTATACTCATTTCTGCCTTGATATCCGCGACAGGGAACAGTATCCGGCACTTGCGCCTTTTGATATTGTCATCAACAACGCCGGTGTGCAGAACGAGGATGATATTGATATCAATTTAAAAGGAACCATCGCAATCACGGAGGCGTACGGAATTCATGACAACATCCGCGCCATCCTCATGATCGGCTCGGCCAGCGGCCATACCGGAGCTGAATTTCCGGAATACACCGCAAGCAAGGGCGGTGTGCTCGCCTACACAAAAAACGTGGCACTCCGCATTGCACCGTATGGCGGAACGTGCAACAGCCTTGATTTCGGCGGCGTACTGACCGAGTTGAATCTGCCTGTCACAGAAGACCAAAAGCTCTGGGATCAGATCATGGATCTGACGCCGCTGAAACGGTGGATGACCGTCGAGGAAACGGCGGACTGGGCGTATTTTATGACCGTGACGAACCGGTTCTGCACGGGACAGAATATTCTGATCGACGGACTTGAGGCGGGAAACGCACACTTTGTGTGGCCGGATGAATGATTTGTTAATTTCCTGTACAAGCAAAAAACAGGTTCCCTGCACGGAAGCTTTTTGGGCTTTTCCGCTGCCGGGCTGCCTGTTTCTTTTCATTTCTTTTCTTACGCTTTTTCAAACACCAGAATTTTCTCTGCGAATTTGTGGACGATCGGCATCCACATCACCAGCTTGTAGATGGGATTCAGCGTTTCCATACCGCGGGCGATGTTGTCGTCTTTTACTTTTCGGAAACCGGCGGCAATATCGCCCAGGTCTGCAAAGCTGTTCGCACCCCAGGTAAACGTCGCGCCCGTCGCCTGAATAGATTTTTCGATGTTTTCTTTCTTTACAAAGTACGGGCACAGCGTTTCCATGCAGACGTAGGCATTGTCGAAATGATCGCGGATGATGGCGAGCATCATTCTGACCTCATCCGCTTTCATGTACATGGTCAGACCTTCGATAATGAAAAGCATTTTGCCCCGCACTTTTACCTGATCGGCCCATGCCGGATCGAGCACGGAACACGCAATCGTGGAAACGCGGCCGGATTCCTGATAGATCGAATCGCGTACCTCAATCGTCTCCGGCAGATCGAGATTATACCAGGTGATTTTTCCATTATCCATGCGGTAAAACCGTGTGTCCAGACCACAGGCGATGTTGACAACGGTACAATCCGGGTTCTTTCGGATAAAGTCGCTGACCAGCTCATCAAACACAACACTCCGCGCTACGATTCCGCCGCTCATTGCTGTGTCCTTTTTCGCATTGCTGAAATCATAGTCGATGCGGTCAATCAGCTCTTCTGCTTTGGTGTCGCGGAACTTGTTTTTCGGATTTCTGCTGTGCATGGCACGGGCGTAGAAGCACTGCAGCATCGTCTCGGCAGTTCCGTTCAGTTTTGGTTTTATTTTTTCATTGCTCATTCTGGGTGATCTCCCTTCCATTTCACCGGTTCCGTCCCGGTCTTATTTTATTTCGGATTTTCCACCTTGTCCCCCACGAACCAGTAATCACAGACCTCACCGCCGCCTGCCAGCGTATGGTCACGATGGAGCTTTGCATGCATCAGGGCTGCTGTCTTGTAATCAATGTCGCACATAATCGGCAGCACTTCCAGATAGCCCTCTTTTCGGGCGAAGGTATTCAGGGGACATTGGGTGAAGTGGTAATAAAAACCGTCCTGATGCTTCGTCTCATCAAAATGAAAATCCCACGAATACGCCTTATACTGCGGATGTGCTTCCAGCCAGGCGGCATCCTTATGCATCATCTCCGCAATCCGCGCCATGCCGCTCTTCTTATTCGCATTAATCATCAGCCCATGGCTTTCAGAAGCGGGAAGGACATCATCTCCTCTGAGATTGTACGCAGTTCCTCCACAGAGATTTTCCGGTCGGATGCATCCCACAGGGCGAGGAAGATAAGCCTTCATAGAGATTCGACGCCATCGGGTTGTCCTTTCCGATATCATCGGCGCGGCGAAGCAGGTCGCGGTAGATCTGGTTGGTCTTGCGGAGAAGCTCTGCGGTCTCCTCTTTTCCGTAGCGTTTTAGCAGACTTTTCTTTATTAAAGGAGTCAGCATGTTCCAATATTTGCTGGTGTATTCCATCATGGGCGGGTACCTTCATCTTACTTTTATTAGGATCCACTAACTGGCAGGTGTAAAATTGCCGCCTACAATGTAGAAAAATAGGCGGAATTTTACTTTTCATTATGAGGTTATTATATCACACTTTTTATTACTTTGTTTTAAAATCGCAAAAATTTCTTGACTATAATTCAGCCTTCCTTTATTATAGAAATTAAGAAATGGGTTTTTTGTCGTGTACAGCCTTAGGGCTCAATCGGGTTGCTCGTTTCTTTTTTATTCTTTTTCCATCTATACCCGCTTCAAACTATTCTTTCACCGCTATTACACATTATCAATTCGTTCAGCTCTTAATTCATATGTATTAGCAGACAAAATCATCTGATAAACAATTCTATTATTTTTCTTTGCAAATTGTATTATTTCCGATTTTTCTTTTTCATTAATCTTTGCTCCCAAGTAGAATGCTTTAATATTCTCCTTCAAATCCAAAACATATCTCGTCTTCGGATCTACTTCTAAGGATCTTGTTCTGCTATAATTTTCAGTCACAATACGCCATTCCTTCTCATACGACCAAGCTTCTGCTTTTCTGCATGTAATTTTATAAACCATGTCACTTTTTCCGTCTATAATATCGTTTTTCGAAATAGTATACCGATCTTTCGTATATTCAACCGGATGCAAATTTGAATAACATATATCATCTTTCTCAAATTCATATTCTATGCAATATCCTGTATGATTCATTGCATAATGACCCCACATAAGCATAGAATCATACGTTTCTGAAAGGCAAACAACTCTCACTGCATCTCTTAATTCATTTGTCATTTCACTCATATCATTTCTTAAAAACGCCTTGACTGAGCCTTGAATACTTTTGCCATGCGCCCAAAATACCATCCGCAGTGCACGTTCAAGATCATCTGCATAAAGAATTCTGTCTTGTTCCTCTTTTCTCAAAGGAATATATTTTTTTACCATTTCAACGTAATCTTTTCTTTCATGAATTTCGTCTGAAATATCTTCTTGAAAACAAAAATCGCAATCATACGGATCATTAAAATAGAGTGGAGACGAAGGTTCTACTATTCCATCAAAGGCTTCTTCCTTCCAGTTCTTTTTAAACGTCCTATATCTGTACAATTTTATTCCCATCTACATTACTTCCTCTTCTCTATCTTTTTTGTTTAATTCTACATCCAATGATTATCACCTGTCCATTCGAATCTGTTTTTTCTTCCCAAGAACTTGTTATATAGCCAATTTTCTCCAAATAATTTACCAGCTTTCTATTGTTCTCTGTGTTATCTAATTTGACTTTGCATCGTTTTGTTCGCTCGCTTAATACTGAATATTGACCACTCAGTTCTCCAAAACATTTTTCCATATCATCTACATTCAGCAGTTCAAGATTAGCAATCATTAATCTTTCCTTCTGATTTTCCGATAAAATTTCCCAAGCAATATCAAATAATGTTTTTGTAACTTTGAACCCTTCAGCATTCATATTCAGAGCAATTCTTTCCGTCATATACGTCTTAGCATATTTTTCAAATAGTTCTTCCCTGTTATCCATCGGAATTTTTTGTTCAAAAAGCAATCTTTCCAATACGTTCTTTGTCATTGGAAAATCCTCTAAGCTGTTATAAAATTCTGCCTGATTTTTAACAATATACTCTACAGCAATATCCTCATTCCGTTCTGCAATACTTTGATAATATTCTATTGTATATCCAAAATAATTACACTCTACCATTATCGCAAGAATATTTTCCGGAAGCTGTTCGACATCAAGATCAAAAGTTTTCATAGGCAATACAGGCAAAAGTTTCTTTAATACACTATCTTCAAATTTAGCATTTATAATATCCTTTGCAAAATTATCCGTAACATAATTATTTTTTTCCACGCTTAGCTTATCAACATTTACCTCAATAAACTTTTTAAGATAATTGCTGATACTATAATATTTCCAGTACAGCATCGTATTTTCCCAGCTAATACCTATCTTATTTTGCTCTAAGAGTGTATTCCAGACCACTTTCACTTTATCTCTTTTGTTCTGTATCTCTTGTTCCAGACAATCCGCTAATTTTTCTATTTCAAAATTTTCCAAGCGAATTACACTAGCACACAGATCACTCTCTTCTAAATTTCTTCGAAGCAGATCAATAATATCCTCTTTCTCATCTTCAATTATTGTTTTTTTCAAAACTACTGCTTCAATATACTCCTTCATATTTTCATGCACATACTCAGTTAAGGGTTGATATTCCAATTTGATAATCGTACTATATGGCTGATTTTCAAACATATTTAATAGATTCTTCTTTTTGTACGAGATAACATTTCGGACCATACAATCATTCAATTTAAAACAGCAATTATCAAATATGTATTCTACAATATCAGCTGAGACATTAGCAATATTCAGCTTTTCAAAGCATACATCACAATTACTTATCGCTACAATTATTTTATTACTGCTCACATCATTCAATTGCTGCAATATATCTTCATGCTTCTCGAAATAGCTTGTAATACAATTTTCCACATTAAGAAGTGACAGTTCCTTTTCATCTACATATTCTATAATCAGTTTTAAATAGTGCGCTTGCCGTCCATATGTCATAGTATTTTGCCGCGAAATATATTCCCACATTGAATTCCATTTCGTGGAAAGTATCTGTATAAACTTTGCCTGATATTTTGTCTTATCAACAAACTCATCAATAAACTGCCAGCTTGTTTCCTCTCCATCTGCTAATTGTTGCACAAAGACTTCCAGCTTTTTAGAAATCTTCTCTTCTCCTAAAAGTTCTTCTATAATTTGAAAATTATAAATTGCTTTTTGTTCAAACTCATAATCTTGCAATCTTTGAATAACTTGTTTTATTTTTGTCAACTGGTAATCAAATGGCTGTGACTCTTGATTTTTTACAGCAAGAATAAAATTCATGTCATTAGTCGTAATGCTGTTTCCCTTGAAATAATTAATATAGTTCGCATACTTTTCATCCAGATATCCTCGACGTAAAAGGAATACAAGAAATTTGTTATCTTTTACTTCTTTTGATAATACATTTTCAGATGAATCATTTTCTATTAACCATCGAAGAGAACGACTTGAAAGTTTTTTCTGTTCATATTTTATTTGTTCAATCTCTTCTTGCAAAACTTCTAAACTTTTTTCATTGTATTCTTTTAGTTTTTCCCATCGTTCAATATATTTTTCCAATTCTTTTTCATCTGTTTCCATATCATTTATACTCCCAGAAAAAGAAATATATACTGTATATTGGTATTCTTTTTCCTGCAACCGTCGTAAATCAAAATCATCAGAAAGTACATTAACTGCAAATGTTCCACGATCTCTTCTTAAGTATGAACTATCTGTAAAATTCCTAGTAACTCCTTTCCCCTCTGTAATTGCTATAAGCATAGCATATTTTAGTTCTTTTATGGATTTCAACGTATCCTCTGATACTTTTTCTATCAGTTCTTTGTTATATTCTATTTTTTCTTGCCATTTTTCCCGTTTTTCTATAATATAGGAATTTTTATCTTGAAATGCTTTCTTAATTATTCCCTCTTCCCCTTGGATATCCGCAAAATCTCTTGGATATAAATTTTTAAATACAATAATTGCCATCATTTGTTCATCTGACAACTTCAAGTGCTGTTCTGTCTGCAATGTTTTCTTATATACAACGAATTCATTGTATATATTTTGCAACACTCTCATATCAGAAATAAACGGTGCCACATCCAATACAAACCCCTGCGAAATATCATGATAAATCCCATGCCGCCTTGCATCATCTAATTTTTCCAGCAATATCTCACCAGAATTCGTCGCATTCACAACCGGAACGACTGGGATAATAAAATCAAAAAATTTTGTTCGATCTTCCCTAGTAAAAATGTCATCTCTCACAGCATACACAAACACTATCGGTTTATGCTTGATTACATCGTCATTATTTAAGAGATTATTTAATTCTCTCAAATGGACAAAAATCTTTCTATTTTCTAACCGATCTAAATCCTCAAAAAAGATTAACTGATACTGTGTCTCTTCGAAAAAATACATGATCTCATCCAAATTTTTATTAAAAACAGATTCTTCTGCATCCTCTGACGCTTGTAACGTTGTATCTGCTGGCAATTTTAATTCTTTTACATGAAACCTAGACATTATTATTTTCGCCAGATAGCTTGTAATTCCTATTCCAACAATTCCCAAACCTATGGCAACACCCACGGTTTTCCCAGACAAACAACTATATTTCATTGCAAATGCATCTATTTTGTTCCAAATATTTTTACAAATATCTGGAGCAAAAATTCCGCCAAACATAATCAAAATCACTGAAAATGCAATAACTCCCAGCAATACATTTATAGAATGAATTGGCTGAAGTTTTCTATATCGACTTTGTGGGATTTTTTTATGCTCCACTTTATAAAATAGCTGTTTCAAAATTCCCTCTTCGACTTCATCTGCATCTATCTCTATTTTCGTTTCATTTCCTTCATTATTATGCGCTTCAATAAATGTAGCCATAGAAATTTTTAAATACTTTTTTGCAAATTTATGCTGTTCATATATATTCTTCTTATCTTTTTCCCTATTCAAATATGTTTCGATAATACTGCTTTTACCCGCTCCATACGGACCCGCAAGCGCAATATTCTTTACCTTTGGATTGTTCAACGCCCACTCCAAGGCATTTAAATATTCTTCCCCATTGTTTATATTATTTATTGGCGTTAAATCTTTATATTCTGAATACCCCATTTTATCACCTCATATACCTATGCTCACTCTCATCTATTTCATTTCTATAATACAATGAACAGATGCATACACAACACCTGCTCATTCAAATTTTTAAATCATACGCATTATACAAACATCTGCTGTAACAGTCCTTTTTTCAGTTCTTTCCATGCTGTTAATGTTTCCTTATAATTATTAATGACATCATCTATCGCTGACAAACAATCAGCTATTCTCTGCTGTTCTGCAAGACAAGGAACTAAAATGCTTTGCTTTTTAAAATCACTATCATCCAACTTATTAGATGATGCTCCAGACGAAATAATTGCTTTTCTATAAATTTTCTGCATAATAGCATCAACCTGAATAGCATACTTCCAATATTTTAAAATATATTTTTCTTTATGTCGATAAATTGGAAATAATTCTGAAATCACTCCATCACCAATATCATTAACCACAAATCGACCATATTTAAATTCTTTATTAGGATGTCCTTCAAATGCCATGTCACCAATTCGCATAACATATGTACGCGTATCAATATTATTTGATGTAACTTTATCTTCATCTTGATAATACATTCTTGCAACAGAAATCCATTTATTCTTACCAAACTGACCATTATTTCGTTCATTTACTTTGTAAAACAAATCGTCTATCTTCTTTTTCTTCCACTCAGGAAACTCATTTCCATCCTCATCCTTGAATCTTACTTTCTGGCTAAAAATTTTTTGCATGACACCTTTTTTACGTTCTTCCCATGCGGTTATGGTTTTTTTTTGCTTTTCAATCACTGTCTCAACCATATTAAGTAATTCTGCAACTCTTTTTTGTTCTGATAGTGAAGGAACACTACATCTAATATTACTAAAAGAATTCCAATACAATCTTTTTCTAAATTCCATAACGCCATAAGATTGATTGTTTATCTTTCTGAGCATATGATTCGTTCTCATATAATAATTCATATATAAAGGGTCTATCTTATCATCGGACTTTGCTACTATATAAGCAGGACTTACCATTCCATCTATTTTTGCAGTTCCAATAGCTCCTTGCCATGCACGCATCATATTAAACACCAGATCTCCTTGGCAAACTCTCTTATACAGCGATTTATCTTCACTTCTTTTCACTCGCTTACCCAACTCATTTTCATCTAATTCTCCATTCGATATTCCTGAATGAATTGACACTGATAACATGGGAAGATCTATATTTCCTCCTTCTTTTCTCTCTTGATAAATATCTCCTAATCTATATTCTATATAAGTTTCTGTAAACTCTGGAAATCTTATTTTTGGCTTCTTCATACGCCTCTCCCTATTATATTTTTAATTCTTTTAATATACTATTTACTTTATCAATAGCAATCCTAGTTTCATCGTCCAGTCTCTTAATTTCCGCTCTCGCAGCCTCTAAATCCACTGGCTCTTCTTCTTCAAACGTATCAACATATCTCGGAATATTCAAGTTGTATCCATTCTCAACAATTTCACTCATCTCCGCCACATGAGCAAACTTATCAACATCTACACGCTTCTCATACGCTTCGACAATCTTATCAATATGCTTCTGCTCCAGCACATTCTGGTTCTTTCCTGCCTTAAATTCTTTTGATGCGTCAATAAACAAGATATTTCCCGCATTTCCATTTCTCTTGCACTTCAGCACCAGCACACAAACCGGAATTCCTGTTCCGTGGAACAAGTTTGCTGGCAATCCAATGACTGCATCCAGACGATTCAGATCTTTGATGATGTATTTTCGAATGGTTTCCTCCGCTCCACCACGGAACAGTACGCCGTGCGGCAGTAACACTGCAACGCGTCCGTCGTCTTCATCCATGTGATAAATCATGTGTTCCACGAATGCAAGATCCGCCTGTCCTTTCGGTGCCAGTTTTCCTGCTCCGGAATAACGCGGGTCATCTTCAAACTGTTTATCCGCAGACCATTTTAAAGAATACGGCGGATTGCAAACCTGTACTGTCATTTTGATATCGCCGTATTTATCGTCTTTCAGTGTATCGCCCTTGTAAATATCAAAGTTTTGCCAGTCAATGCCGTGCATAATCATGTTCATACGACTCAGGTTGTACGTTGTCGCATTCAGCTCCTGTCCATAGAAATGACCGACTTTTCCTGTTGTCAGATGTTTCTGTACTTCCAGAAGCATAGAAGCAGAACCGCAGGTGCAGTCACCAACCGTCTTTGCCTCATCCAGTCCCAGTGCCGCAAGTGTTGCGCAGAGCTTCGACGGACCTGCCGGAGTAAAGAACTCTCCGCCTTTCTTTCCCGCATCCGATGCGAATAAACCAATCAAAATCATATACGCTGTGCCAAGTACGTCAAACTGGGAATCCTGTAAATCGAAATCAATATCCGATACACGTACCATAACTCGCCCGATCATTTCCGTACGGTCTGCCACTGTCTCGCCAAGCCGTGAATCCTGCAGACGCATATCATTAAACAACCCGTCAAATGCCTTATTGGATTCGTGTCCCATAGTAGAGCCTACCAGATCATTGATCGCTTTTTCGAAATCTTCCACGCTGAATTTATCCGCATCATTTTCAAACTTTGTAATCTTGCGAATCAGGTTTCGAAACAGATTTTCCGGCTTAATCACATAGCCCAGTTTTGACAGCGACCATTCTTCTACAACCGGTCTGTATTCTTCATCCGCAAAGGCTTCTTCATATGTGATCCCATCGTCATTTTTGAGAAGATCGATCATATACATTTCCGTTCGTTCAGAAAGATAGCGATAGAAAATTACTCCTAAGATATAATTTTTGAACTCGCTTGCATCCATCTGACCGCGCAGATCGTTCGCGATTGCCCATAATTTCTGTGAAAGTTCATTCGCCTGTGCCTGATATGTATTTGTATCTGTCATTCTGTTTCTCCTTCAGCCTTGTATTTTTTATAAGTATCCTGTATAAATCTTTTCACATTCTTAGTCAATTTTGTCATTTTCAGCAGTCCCAGCGGATATGCCATCAATCTTTCGCGAATATTATCCTCCGAGACATTACCACTGAATGTATATGCCGAGACCAGATCTGATACTATCTTGTAATCAATCTGGTTGTCAAATGCAAATTCTTCCATGTCTGCCTGCATCTGTTCTTTTTCAAATTGATTGAATGCCTCCATGACATCTGCATTTTCCGGCAGATCGTAAAATCTCGTTAAGATAAATTGCCGCATCACTTCTTTTTTCAAACGTAAGGATTCATTATCGGAACGCTCGATTTCCCGCAGAATCAGATCGACATCCTGCTGCTTTTCTTCCTCTGTCTTGGTATGTGTTTTTGCATTTTTTAATAAGTTTAAAATATACACAACGTTGATTCGGTCTGTTCTGACAAGCTCAATGTCAAAATCCACATCCACTGGAACCGGAACTTTCGGATTTGGATTGACGGTCTGGTCTTTATAGTACAGATACCAGCTTTTGAAACCTTCATATTCATTTTCATCCATAACTGCTCCAAGATCTGACCAGTCAAATTTTAAAAATGTTTTCAGCGTAGCAAGCGTCTTTGCAAGCGCACGGAATGCCATAATAAACATACGGATTTCATCTTCTGATTGTAACTGTCCCGCTGCTTCTACATCAGGCGTTACTTTTCTTAAAATAACAGTCTGATTCATCCATTGGTTCAAATAATACGCATAGTCTTCCAGCAGATATTCGTTCGGATCTCCATCACCCGAAAACAGAGTCAATGCATCATCCTGCCACTGCTTGATATTTCGATACGTTACAATCTGTCCAAACTGTTTTGTTACTTTGTCAATACGGTTCGTACGACTGTATGCCTGAACAAGTGAATGCCAGACCAGATTTTTGTCCAGATACAGTGTATTCAATGGTTTTGCGTCGAATCCGGTTAAAAACATATTGACTACGATCAGGATATCCACCTGTGGAAGAACTTTCTGTTTTAACCGCTTCGCAATATCTTTTCTGTACGGATCAAACGTATCAATGCCAAACGCTGTACCGTACATAGCATTATAGTCCTTTATACAGCGCTCCAGCAGTTCCTGCGAATGTTCATCTGCTCCATCATCCATATCTTCATTTGCCTGATAGGAAAAAATAGCTGCAATTTTCAGCCGTTTCTCCTCCGGAACTGTTTTATTCAGTTTCTGAAATGCATCATAGTATTTTCCAAGTATTGGAATAGAATCTACTGCAAAAAGTGCTGTGTACGTATCCTTTCCCTGCGGATGCACATGCTGTTCATGATGTTCCATAATGTGTTTTGCAACTCTGGTGATTCGTTCCTCATCATGATAAAGCGGTGTCATGTCGATATTATGGCGTTTGCAGTATTCTGAATCATCCAACTGTTCTGGGTCAATTCCTTTTACTGCAATATTTTTGCAAAAATTGTCCGCTGATATTCTACAGAAAATCGGAGCACATTGCCGTCTGCAATTGCATCTTTGATCATATATCGGTGCAGACATGCATCCAGTTTATCCCCAGCATGGAACACATCTGCCGTTGTACGTCCGTCAGCACCTTTATTCTTCTCAAAAATAGGCGTTCCTGTAAATCCTATATAATTGGCTTTTTCAAAGTGTTTCTGAATCTGCGCATGCATACTGCCGAATTGGGAACGATGACATTCATCAATGATAAATACTACTTTTTTATCTCGGTAACCATCCATAACCTCTTCGTATTTTGGATTTTTCACAGCATTTGCCATTTTCTGAATGGTCGTAACAATCATCTTTTTCTCAGATGATTTCAGCATCTGAATGAGCACACGGGTGCTGTCTGTATTGTCAACGCAGTCTTTTTCAAATGAATTATATTCTTCCACGGTCTGATCATCCAGATCTTTCCGGTCAATCAGAAATACCACAAGATCTACTCTTGCCTCGTCCCTCAGAATCTGAGCCAATTTAAAAGATGTCAGTGTTTTTCCGGAACCAGTGCAGGCAAATACATAGCCATTCTGGTTCACTTCCAGTACCCGCTTCTTTGCTGCTTTTACTGCATAAATCTGATAAGGCCGCATGACCATCAGCACTGGTTCTGTCGTTTTGATGATCATGTATTTGTCTATCATTTCTGTGATTGCCGGCTTGCAGAAAAATTCACTGGTAAAGGTATTCAGATCGTTGATTCTTGTATTTTTATCATCGGTCCAGAAAAATACGAGTGATTTCAAAATCGGGTTATAGCGACCATCTACCATTTCATTTTCATTGCAGAAATATTTTGTCTGCACAGAGTTGCTGACTACAAACAGCTGTAAATATCGGAACAAACCTTTAAAACTAAACTTTCTATAGCGATTGATCTGATTGATCGCTTCGTTGATTTCCACACCAGGACGCTTTAACTCAATCTGTATCATCGGAAGTCCGTTGATCAGTACGGTTACGTCGTATCGATTTTTATATACAACATCCTCTTTATGTGCTTTATCCATAGTGACCTGATGTGTTACCTGATAAATGTTTCTGTCTGTATCGTTGGAAAAGAAATCAAGATATACGTTCTCTCCATTGTCAAGCTGCAGGATATATTTGTCCCTCAAAATTTTCGCAGATTCATATACGGAATGGTTATCCATGTGAATCATAATACGATTAAATTCTGCATCAGAAAAGGATGCCGCATGGCCTTTTTCTTCCAGCTTTTTCGCGTTGAATTCTGCAAGCTGTGCGCGGAAATTGGCAAGGACATCCTCATAGGTATTCAATTTGATAAAGCTGTATCCAATACTCTCTAAGCGGTCGATCAATATGTTTTCGACTTCGTATTCTGAAATATGCGACATAGGCTTCTCCCCTTTCCTGACGTTTCTTCCATTTTTCTTTATTATCTCATATACCTTTGTAAATTTCAAACTTTTGTTCTATTTTGTATTATATTCAAATTCAATACACTGCACATTTACAGGAACTTCAAATTTTCTGACTATTTTTTATTACTTTCTTTTACTTCTCTTTTCTGTTATAATACATTTCAAGAAATGAGTTTTCCTTGTTCGTTTTTTATTGGGAATCTTAGACAATCTAATATATTTAACCGGGCAGCCGGGGGACGTGCTTTCATCTGATCTGAGTCTTGCAGAAAGGATGATTATTATGAGTACATACGAAGAATTGCAGATTATAATCAGCGTTGCTTTACTTATTGTTGCAATTTTGACTTATGCAAATAAGAAATAGCCGTCCTGTTCTCTGGTAAAGGTAGGACGGCTATTTCTTATAGCTATTCAACATTTTCGCCAGATCGGGTGATCGCACTCACCTTCCGGCTGTCTTGTTAAGTATATTATATGGCAATCGTATAATTTTGTCAACACTGGCTTCTTCTCTGAAAATGATTCTTGACTTATTTTTCTTTTTTGTTATAATTAGCATCAAGAAATGGAGCTTATGACGCGCATTTCTTTTTCTTTTTGTCAATTTAATACATTTATCCAGGGAACCGTTGGGGTGTTATGTCAGCCGCCGGACATTTTTTGAAAGGAGGCTGGTGCTGATGGTTACATATAGTGATTTATTTACTTTCATAATTATGCTTTGTGCTGTTATAACTCTTGTTATCAATATTATGCACAAAAAATAGCGCCCCTGCTCTGGTAAAGTTAGGCGCTATTTTTAGTTAAAAGCTTTATCCGGCGGTCAGGTGTGCACTGACCAACGGTTCTCTTGTTAAGTGTATTATATTACAAGGGTTTCGCTTTGTCAACGCTCGCTTTTTAGCTGATCAGATCTCTTTCCCTCCCCTTCCGAAACTTCGTCCAAAATTTCTCAAAAAGAAATTGAAATCCCCTCTCCTCCACCTTATAATATTTTCTATAAGGCACACATATGGGGAGATTTTTATGACGATCAGTATTCTTCTTGCGCAGCAGATCGCGCAGCTTTTTCTTATGATTTTTATGGGCTTTTTAATCGTAAAAGCCGGACTTTTAAAGGATGAGGACAGCAAAGTTCTGTCGAAAATTGTGCTGTACCTGATCATTCCCTGCGTGATTCTGAATGCGTTTCAGGTCGATTACACGCCGGAAACGGTGCGGGGGCTGCTGGTTGCGTTTGCGGCTTCGTTTCTGATGCAGGTTGTGCTTCTTTTTGCGGTTTCAGCTCTTGGACGGGTGTTTCATTTGGATGCGGTTGAGATAACTTCTGTTTACTACTCCAATTCCGGCAATCTGATTGTGCCGCTTGTGACGGCTGTTTTAGGAGCGGAATGGGTGCTTTACAGCTGTGTTTATATGAGCGTACAGCTTGTCTTTTTCTGGACGCACTGCAAAAAGGTGATCAGCCGTGAGGCTTCCTATGACTGGAAGAAGATTGTTCTGAACCTCAATATTATTTCTATTTTCGTCGGAATTCTTCTTTTTTTCACGGGCATCCGGCTTCCTGCGCTGGTCAACAATACGCTTCATTCTGTCGGAAGCATGGTTGGCCCTGCCAGTATGATTGTTACGGGTATGCTTTTTGCCGGCATGGACTTCCGGCAGATTTTTGCGAATAAACGGATTTACTTCGTGACCTTTCTCCGCCTGATCGCCGTTCCGCTGATGGCGCTTGTTCTTCTGAAAATCAGCCATCTTGCCGATCTTTCTGCAGACGGACCGACGCTGATTCTGATTGTTTTTCTCGCCGTCATCACGCCATCTGCCTCTACAGTTACACAGATGTGTCAGGTATACGGAAACGATTCACGCTATGCCAGTGCCATCAATGTTGTTACTACGCTGGCTTCTATTGTGACGATGCCGCTTATGGTAATGCTGCTTCAGATGGTACTCTAATCACAATTAACAGAAAAACGCTGTCCCGCTTCCCCTTCCAGAGAAGCATTGACAGCGTTTTCTATTACCCAATTAGTACCTTTTTCCCTTCAAACGCAAATCCATAATGCCGGATTCTTTCTTTTGGGATTCCCCGTTCTTTCAGTTCCGCGTCGTATTTCTTTATTTCAATCTGCGCCAGTGCTTTTTGTACCGTTTCCTGCAGCGTTTTTTCTTCCGTTTCTTTTACTTTAAATTCCAGAATCATAGCATCTCGATCCAAATTTCTGGGAATTAGAATCACATCGTATCTTCCATACCCACTTTCCCGATTGGAACGCACCTCATAAAGATCTCGCACTTCCACCAGCAGCCCAAGTACAAATCCATGATAAAACCGCTCTGGCTGGCTCCGCTCGGACGCATGTTTTCCAGCATCAAAATTACTAAATGTAGCAAGTGCAATATCATTCATATAGAGGTTCATCGCTTTTACATCCCCATTCAGCAATGCTTTGATAAATTCATTATAATTGGCAGATGCCGCTGCAAACCAGCTTTTGAACATATTCGAAAACATGCTCACAGTCTCCAGATTTGTGATGGAAAGAGAATACCACGGCTCCAGCGTCAGTCCTCTGTATTCAATCTCCTCCACTTTCAGATAACCGCTTGCCACCAACAGACTCCATACCGCACTTTCATCCTGTTCTAATTGTCCAAATATAATCTGCTCATCAAAATTAACTACAATTTGTTGTCTGTTGATCAGTTTTTCCAGTTCTTCCTTCATATTTACCGATGCTGACTGCAGGAGTTTGCTGATCAATCCATTGGAACTTGTAGCTGCCCAGTAGGGCCGCAGTTTTTTCTCTTTCAGATAATTTGTAATAGACCACGGATTGTAAACATCACGATGCGTGCCAAAGCAAAATCCGTCATACCATTGCTTTACCAGATCTTTCTTTTCCGGCATTCCAAATTGATCTAATGATTGAAATACCTCTTCTTCTGTAAAACCAAAACAGTCTGCATAGGCATCCGATGTTGTTGTAATAACTGTCAGATTATTGAGGTCTGAAAAGACAGATTCTTTGGAAATACGGGTAATTCCAGTCATCACAGCGCGTTCCAGATATGGATTTGTTTTGAATGTCGCATTGAAAAGGCTTCTCATAAATCCTACAAATTCATCCCAGTATCCATGAATATAGGCTTCCTGCATGGGCGTGTCATATTCATCCAGAAAGATCAAAACTTTTTTTCCATATAAAAGATTCAAATAACTGGAAAGATTTTTTAATGCATCCTGTGCTGTCACATCACTCATTTTTTCTGTAATTTCCAGCATCTGCTGTTTCTCATTTTGCGTAAAGCATTCTTCCTGCTCCAAATACCGATGTTGGCGATAAGCATCTACAATAATATTTTTTATCTTCTGCACTGCATCTTGATAGTTATTCTGTTTTACGTCCGCAAAGCTCAGAAAAATCACCGGATAAGTTCCCTGCAGTCTGCGGTATTTTTCCTGTTTCCAGATGGAAAGCCCTTCAAAGATGGTACCTTTTTCTGCATACTGTCTGGAAAAGAAACAATTCAGCATGCTCATATTCAATGTTTTGCCAAATCTTCTCGGACGTGTGATCAGCGTAATGTCATCTCCACTTTCCCACCATTGTCTGATAAAATCGGTTTTATCAACATAAAAATAATGATTTTCTCGAAGGGAAGCAAAATCCTGCTTTCCTATACTAATCGCTGAAGTCATATTTCATCTTTCCTTTCTGAGCGCAGACACACCAGCATTTTCTGTCTGATAATGAAATGTTCCACTGTTTTCTAATCGATAATCTTATCTTATAGTTTATCAAATTCCAAAAGAAATTAATAGACTTTTTCTTCTGCACAGCAAAAAAATGGCCGTCCCATTCCTCAGTGCAAGGATCAGACGGCCATTTTTCACTATCAGTTTCCAGTTTTATTTCTCATACAAAAATTCTTCCGGCAGTGTTACACCAAAATCCTTTGCCAGATGGCGGAATTCATCCGGTGTGATCGTCTGGCGTTTCGTTGGTTGCATGGAAAGTGTTTTTACCAGAATTTCTGCAGATTTTTCTGCGGTATGCATCAGCCCAAAGGTCAGATCAAAATCAAATCCGGCGGCGAACATACCATGGTGTGCCCAGATAGCAAGATCATATTTTTTCATCAGCTCGCTCGTGGCAACCGCAATCTCTCTGCCTCCCGGAACCATCCACGGAACGACACCGATTCCGGACGGGAATACAACAGGGCACTCGGTTGCCATCTCCCAGAGTTCGCGGGTAAATACTTTATCTTCCAGCGGCAGAACAAAGGTAAGCGCGATCACGTTGGTGGTATGTGCATGGTACACAACGCGGTATCTTTCGTCCTGAAGTTTTTTTACCTCCAGGTTCATCAGATGGCTCGGAAGCTCTGAGGTCGGACGTCCTCCGTTGACGAGACCCCAGACGATGCGGTAATTTTCACCTTTTTCATCCAGCTCAATCATACAGATGCTGTCTTCCGGTTTGATTGTGACATTTCGGAAATATTTTCCGCTTCCGGTTACCAGGAAATACTCTCCCGCAAGATTTGGAACGGTGGTTCCGATCGGATTCCACTCTCTGGCCTCAAAATTTTCTTTTACCTCTTCAACCTCTTCCGGTTTCACACGGTAAGAAAGGTTTCCGCCGTTTCTCTCATGCCATCCCTGCTCCCAGCCGTCATTTGCCATACGGATAAAGCCTTTTACAAATTCTGCGTCTAAAAATTTCATGTTTTTTCCCTCTTCTTTCTCTCTTTTCCTCTTCTTTTATCGATATTTACCGGCACACAACCTCTACCGGCACATCCAGGATTTTTGCCACTTTCAGAATCGTATCAATATGATGTCCGACAGCTGCTGCCATATGATGTGTTGGTCCCGCCTCACTCCATCTGTTGCAGAACTCTCTTGCCCCAATGGAGAAACGTGTTCTCATGTTTGTATCGCCAAAGGTAAAGATCGGACCATCCTCATTGACACCCTCTGCAGCAACAAATTTAAAGTGACCGTCTTTATCCTGCGTAATTCCAAGATATGTAACATCTCCAACTGGCGGATAAAACTGCGTCAGATATCCGCCGCCCGTCTTGCCATGAAAAACATCAACGATTTTCATGGACGGTTTTTTCGCCTGCGAAATATCAGCATCTCCCGATCCGGAGTGGCCGATAATACAGATATCCTCATTGAAATCGATCGAATACATCTCAGAAAGCTGACCGGTTCCGGCGATTGTTTTCAGAATGCTCATTGCCATTGCAACTTTCATATCACCCTCTACGGCACAGGCTGTACCCTGTTTGATCAGCATGGAAAATGCCGGGATCAGCATGCTGTCCAGTTTTCCGGCAACCCCTTTTGCAAAGCCGTCATAATGGGATGCCACCATGCCAAGCTCTTCTTTTTTCACCCACTCTTCAAATGCAACGACATATTTTGCCATATCCCATACGGTCTCTACCGTTGCACCGCCCTCGATGTCAAAGGTATCCAGAATCTCCTCTGCCTTGGCGCGGATTGCGGCCTCATCTGTAACAGGATCCGCGATTGCCCATATTTTCTCCCAGTCGAACTGTTTCGTATAAAGTCCCATCCGGTTGTAAAGGTTTGTTTCATCGATATACAGGTCCATCATTCCCGGATATGGTCTTCCGATCTGGGCAATATTGGTGTAGCGGAATCTTCTGCGTACCTGGGCTGCCCGAC
The DNA here is from genome assembly GCF_003460685.1 of Blautia sp. OF03-13. Taxonomy (NCBI): domain Bacteria; kingdom Bacillati; phylum Bacillota; class Clostridia; order Lachnospirales; family Lachnospiraceae; genus Blautia; species Blautia sp. OF03-13. Next base: position 81,733 of record NZ_QTVR01000005.1, read on the forward strand.
ACCACTCGTCGATTTCCTTAGCTACGTAAGCATCTCCGCCTTCTACAACACCGGTGATAACGGCATGACGTTTTCCTGCACGCTCCAGATCGGCTACCATCTCACCGACTGCTCCACAGGCATACAGCTCACCCAGCCATTTTGGCGTATCGGTATTCGCATAATCCGGTGCTTTCCGTTTCTGTACATTCACAAGCACAACCGGCACATTCAGGTCACGGACTGCCGGGAGCATATTGTAGCTGGTCGCGTAGGTCAGAAGCTGTAAAATAACAAGATCTACATCCGCTGCACGAAACTTATCTCCTGCTTCCATCGATAATTCTTTCGTTGTAACGATTCCACCATCGATCATTTCAACGGTATCCGGAATCGTCTTTTTGAATGCATCATACTGTGCCTCAAATTCCGGAACCAGCGTCGGAAATTGCGGCAGATATGCACCCAGTGCGATTGCAAATACACCTACTTTTGCTTTTGTTTCAACTAACATGTTCTTTGCCCATTTTAACCTTTCATCTCATTTTTTATGGCTCATATTGTTTGATTTCGAAGGAATGGAAAATACAGTTTCTCGCATCCTTCAAATTGCTGCATTCCTTTCCGGTGATCATCTGCACCGCCAGATTGCCGATGGCAGTTGCCTCTGTCGGTCCCGCCAGTACGGTCCTTCCGGTCTTTTCTGCTGTCAGCCGGTTCAGATAATCGGCGTTGGCGCCGCCGCCTACGACATGAATCTTCCGGTACTGACAGCCCGTTTGTTCTTCCAGTTCTTTTAATGTCTTTGCATAGCATACTGCCAGACTGTTATAGATCACTGCTGCGATCTCTGTAATTCCCTGCGGTATCTGCTGGCCACTTTCTTCACACGCCTTCTGCACTTCTACTGTCATATGTTCCGGTGCCAGAAAACGATCGTCATTTGCATCCACGATGGATGAAATCCTGCATTTCGATGCCATTTCGCAAATGGTTCCAAAACTTACCTCCTCTGCGATTTCTTTTCGTACAGACTGAATCATCCACAGCCCCATAATGTTTTTCAGAAAACGGTATCTTCTGTTGTAGCCGCCTTCATTGGTAAAATTGTGCTGCATGGCTTCTGTCCCGCAATCGGCCTCTTTTAATTCTGTTCCCATCAGAGACCAGGTTCCAGAGCTGATGTAGAGTACATGTTCCCCATTGCTTGGCACAGCGACTACTGCGGAGCCTGTGTCGTGTGTTGCGGGAAGAACAATCTCACAGTCGAAGCCGACCTGCTCCTGAATTTCTTTTTTCAGACGACCGATCACAGTCCCCGGTTCACGGATCGGCAGGAAGATTTTCTCCGGGTATCCCAGTTTTTGAATCATCTCCCTGTTCCAGTCCCCGGTTTCCGGATTGACAAGCTGGGTCGTTGTTGCATTGGTATATTCCTGCGCTTTCACGCCGGAAAGCAGGAAATTCAGGTAATCCGGAATCATCAGAAGAGTCTCTGCTTTTTCCAGCTGTTCCGGCTTTTTCTTCTTCCACGCCATGAGCTGATAAATACTGTTAAAAATTTGTTTCTGAATACCGGTCGATGCATAGAGTTCTTCCTCCGGCACCGTACGGTAAACCTCCTTGTCCATCCCTTTCGTGCGGTCATCGCGATAGGCAACGGCATTTCCGATCCGCTGATCATCTTTGTCCAAAAGGACAAAATCAACCGCCCATGTATCAATTCCGACACTCACCGGGATTTTTCCAAGTTCTCTGCATTTTTTCATTCCGGCCAGCACAGCTTCGAAGAGCGCCTCGATATCCCATACCTTCTCACCGTCCCGTTTCTGCATTCCATTCGGGAAACGGTAAATTTCCTCAAGAACCATTTTCCCATCTTCCATATGGCCGAGAATATGTCTTCCGCTGGATGCTCCTATATCAATTGCTAAATAATATCTTTTCATACCCTTCCTCCATTTTCTGTCTCTAATTATAGATAACTTTATGTGGTAAAAAAAGAACACGCTTTGTCTAAAAAAGTGTCCTTATTTGCACTATAGCAATGTCATTGATCGTATCCATCTGCATCCGTCCGCTCTTCTTCTCCTTCCGCCGCGCCGGAGTTTTTGCTCCATGGAATAATTCAAAAAACGTTTTCACAGGAAATTACGGTAAAAAAATTCCGCAGCACTTCTGTGATTGAGGTGCTGCGGAACTTTTTTACATTTTAGGCTGATATCTCATGTTGGATACATTATAAACTGTGATAAACGCTTTCGGATCAAGTTTGTTGATAAAATTCATCAGCTTCTGGTATTCGGTCTTGTCTACGATCGTGATGATTTCTTTGCGCTTCTGCATGTTATAGGCACCATAGGCTTCATAGATCGTAGCACCGCTGTGCAGCTCATGAAGAATAAATTCCCGAAGTTCTTCTTCCTTTGGAGTGATGATACATACCCGGCGTTTGATATTATGATCAAAAATAAAATGATCCAGAACAATTCCGTTAAAATACGTTCCAAGAATACTCAAAACTACCGTTTTCTTGTCGTAAACGAGTGCTGCAGACAGAGCAACACACATACCAGACAGAGACATGGCTTTTCCAAGCTCCATATGAAGATATTTATTCATGATCTTTGCTACAATATCAAGTCCGCCGGAAGAAGCATTTCTGTTAAAAAGAATACTGAGTCCTACACTGACTACAAGTGTATAGCACAGAACATCCAGCTCCTGACTGTTTGTCATCGAACCAAAATCCGGGAAGATTTTTCAAAAAGTCCAAGAAAAACAGGAAGCATGATACTGGTGTAGACGGTTTTTACACCAAATTCTCTTCCGCAGGTAAAAAAGCCGATGATCAGAAGTACTACGTTCAGAATCATGGTGATGACGGAAAGGGGCAACGGTACAAAGTTGGAAAGTACGATACCAAGACCCGAAATACTGCTGACAGAAGTATGGCTTGGTACCAGAAAAAAATAGACTGCCGCTGCAATAATAGCAACAGCTGCTGTCAGGATCAGGATTTCCAACAGAATCTGAGTATCCTTCAGTTGTTTTTTCATGTTAATTCTCCGTATCTTATTTTTTATGGATGGGAAGATCCCTTCCTTATATTAATGGCATTTTGAAGATATGTAAACCCTTTCCGGGAATCATTCCAACATATTTGTGTATCGTTGTTGCTTTTCCGTCAGCTTTCTGTAATACATATCCTTTTTATTGCTTTTTTTCGTTCTATGCTACAATAAACTTAACATTATCTTGCAACGTAATCAGGAGAACAACATGAGCGAAAAGGGATTGACCAACATTAGTCTCAAAAAAATAAATAAATCAAAGGTTTACCAATATATTTACAGAAAGAAAAAGACCTCCAAGCAGCAGATCGTTCAGGAACTGCAGATGGGTTTATCCACAGTCAGCCAGAACCTCAACCTTCTGGAGCAGGAAGGTCTGATAGAAAAAAACGGCTTTTTGCATCCACCGGCGGAAGAAAAGCAAACGCCATTCAGATTGTATCCGATTTTAAAATTTCTATTGGTATCGGTATTTTAATTTCCTCCCATCCTGGCTGTGTCCTGCTTCCGTAAAATCAATCAGCAATTCTTCCAATGCCACGATGTTAACTTTTTCTTCCATTTTTCAGTTCCTCCACAATCTCGTTATAACGTTTTTTATTTAACCGGTAGAAAAATAATACAACCGCAGTCACAATCCAAAGTGCACCTGGAATCGTCGTAAATGCATGTTTCATAATTGAAAGTACAGTTGCATTTTGTGTCTGATTTGCAATGTAACCATATTTTCCAAGTAATCCTGCTAAAAGTGCTGTTCCAACTGCCATTCCGATTTTATTTCCAAGTGAAATAAATGCATACTGAAAACCGTCATTTCTAAGTCCGGTTTTCCACTCCCCATATTCCACACAGTCTGGAATAATTGCATAGATTGCGGTATTAAATCCAGAGAAAAAAAAACTGTGTGAGACCAGATAATGCATAAAAAATAGCTGATGATTCTTTGGCATTGAAGAAAAACATAGACAACATGGAAATTCCTGTAAACAAAGCAAAGAGAGATGCTGTTCTTCCTTTATTATTCAGCTTGCGGAATAATGGTTGAAAACAGGCTGCCCCGATGATAGAAGGAATAATGATGCACATCGAATAAGTTGTGTAGTAGGAGGCATTTCCTTCCACATATGTAAAGTAGTACAGAATATCTGCGTTTCTACCATACAATGTAAATCCAAATAATATCTGTCCTGCCAATGCAAGAAGATATGGTCTGTTCTGCATAACTGCTTTCAACTGTATCTTTACAGAAATTTTTTCTTTTTCCGGAGTAATCACTGCCTCTTTCGTCTTCGCAAAGCAGAAGAAATGACAGGCTGTAAAAATACATCCATATATGACCGCAACCGTCAGATATCCTGTCTTTGCACTGTGACTGCCGAATTTGCTGAGCAGCGGAACTGTGATAATATTTAACACACCAATTGCAATCATCGCTGCAACCGAACGGGATGTATTTATTTTTGCACGTTCATCAATATCCTGTGTCATAGCACCACACAAGGTTCCATATGGAATATTCACACAGGTATACCCCAAAACCAGCAGACAATATGTAATTACCATATAAATGATCTTTCCATTCTGCGGCCAGTCGGGTCTTGCCCAGAATGTCATGACAAGAAGAATTGCTGTAATTGGTGCCGCTACTAACAGCCATGGACGGTACCGTCCCCATCTCGATTTTGTTTTATCCGTAAGTCCCCCGACGATTGGATCATTGATTGCATCCCAGAATCTTGAAAAAAGCATAAGTGCTGAAACAGCCGCCATACTGATTCCGAACACGTCTGTATAAAATATCATCAGAAAATTACTGACGAACATCCAGCTGAAATTACATCCAACATCACCAAACCCATATGCAATCTTACTGATCAGCGGTACTTTTCCATTTTTGCTTTCGCCTCCCATATGTCCCTCCTATTTTTATCAGAGTTTCTGACAGAACTCTATTTTTTCCTCATTTGGTCCCTTAATCATAAAAAACTTCACACCATTTTCCCAAAATGGCAGTTCTTCGATTCCGTCTGTAATAACTGTGTATTTTTCATTGCAGATTTTCTGATACATACTTTCAATGTCTTCCACATCAAGTGCAACATGTTGGTATGCACCGTCTGACATTTCCGCCTTCCCATTTTCAAAAGTCTCTATGCAGTAATTTTTTATCTGTAAAAATGCCACTTTTTCCCCTGCTTTTTCATTATAAGACTGCATAATTACTTCAAATCCAAGACTCTTATAAAACTCAACTGTTTTCTGTAAATCGTTTGTCGGAAGCCCGACATGGGCAATTCCGACAATTCCATATTTATTTTCCATACGAACTCCTTACTTTTCACTGACGTTGATAATTACTTTCATCGTTGTCTCGCGGTTATCATCAATATACTGGTATGCCTTCAGATAATCTTTAAAAGCAAATGTCTTTGAGATGAGCGGTTTCAAATGAACTTTGCCCTCATTTACCAGTCTGATTCCATCTATGTAATCATCATGGCGGTACATCATCGTGCTCTTAATGTCAAGTTCGTGGTCATTTGCCACTGCAAGATCTACTTCTGCCATTCCTGCAAAAACAGCCACCAGTACGATCGTGCTTCCTTTTCTTGCATATTTAATTGCCTGTCCCATTGTGATATTGTTTCCGGCACAGTCGTAGATCACATCTGCCTTATCCGGTCCAAATGCTTCGATCATCGCCTCACCGAAGTCTTTATTTTTGGTATTCACACACACATCAATTCCACATTCTTTTGCCTTCGCCAATCTAAGATCACTGATATCTGTGATCATCACTTTCGCTGCTCCCATTCCTTTTGCTGTCTGTGCCACGAGATTTCCGATCGGTCCTGCTCCAAGGACTGCAATATTCATGCCAGCCACATCACCCATCTGTTTTACACCATGAACTGCCACAGCAAGAGGTTCGATCATAGCTCCTTCTTCATAGGACATATCTTCCGGAATAGGTGTTACTTTAGATGCATCCACTGCAAAATACTCAGATGCTGTTCCTGTCGTCTGAAATCCCATTACTTTTAATTCCTCACAGAGATTATACTTTCCATGACGACATGGATAGCAATGTCCACAATATACCTGCGGCTCTATCGTCACCTTCTGTCCCACATGAAACTCGGTGATATTTTTTCCAAGTTCTGTAATCTCACCAGAAACCTCATGTCCCTGTGTTACCGGATATTTTGTAAACGGATGTTTTCCATGATAAACATGAATATCTGATCCACAAACACCAATATTCATAATCTTTACCAACACCTGATTTTCCTTTACCTCCGGAACCGGAATCTCTCTGAAAATAATTTCTCCTGGATTTGTCATTACCTGCTGTAACATAGTTGTTTCCTCCTTTTTTATATTGTTATACGTTTTATAAAACGTTTTATTAAAGTAATTATATTATTGTCCTATAAACACAATTTGTCAATATGTTTTTTCATTATTGTCCTATAAACACAATTTGTCAATATGTTTTTTCATATTTTTATATATTTCATAATTTCAAAATATATTTTTTGTATATTTTTCACAATTAATATGCAAAAAAACGGAAAGGAAACCGTAGTTACTGTTTTCTTTCCGTTTTTTTACTATAATATCTTTTTCTAATTTTACACAACTTCTCGTTTTTCACACATATAAATCGGACATCGCATTCGCTTTGCAACTTGTCAGTGGGAGTTTTTAACTCCAACAGACTAAACATCCCCTTACCCAACGCTTAATTCCCTACGCACCAGATGCGGTGGACTGCTTATCTGCGTTCAGAAAAATTACAATTCTACCATATGTTTTGTAAAAAAGTATTTCGCGGCTCCAACAGCCGACGCTTCTTTCTTATACGAACAATTTTTCAAGTATGAAACATCATGCTCAAAGCCATTATATGCCATCACTTTTTCGCCCAGTGGTATCATATAATCTGACAATACGCCTCCCACATCACCTCCTAGTATGATGTCCATATCATATGCCATCCGCAGATTTGATATCAAAACAGCAAGATGATCCAAATACTCATTCCATGTCTGCAAATTTTTTTCATCACCACTTTCAATTTTTTCCATAAATGCATCCAGTGACTGCCTGTTATCTTGTGTCAGTACACTTGCTGCACAATATGCATCTGCACATCCTGATTTACCACAATAACACTTTCTTCCACCGGGAACGAGTATCATGTGACCAAACTCCCCTGCTTTCTGGTTCTGCCCTCGAAACAGCTTTCCATCTATGCAGAATGCACCTCCTAAGGTGTGGTTCAAAGACAGATATATCGCATTTGGATACTTTTGCTTTTTTTCTGCAAGCATTGCAGCATTAGCATCGTTTTCAAAATATACTGGAATGTCCAAAGCCTGCTCTAAAAAGCGCAGACTATAATTCTCTATACCTAAAGCATGGGATTTTAAAACGATCCGTTCTTTCTGATCAATAATTCCTGGAATCGCCACTCCAATCCCAAGTAGCGTGTCCTTCGCTAATTCGCCTTCAAGAAAAGTTCTGACCTTTTGTGCCACCTCTGTACAATAGAATAATTCTGCCGTAAATTTTAAACGGATGCGATCTTTTTTTATAATCTCATCTCCAAGATTTACTAATACCATTTCTATATGATTCGCTGTAATCAAAATTCCCATTGCATGACAGTATGACTTATTAATCCCTATACTTTTTGCCTTTCGTCCACCGGTCGAAGCATATTCCCCAGTTTCTTCCAACACCATTTTTTCTAATAAGTCATTCACATTTGCTAACACAGTCGGCATACTCAAGTTTAACTCTTTTGCGATTTCCGCCTTGGATGTAACATGCTTGTTTAGCACATAATTAATTTATTTTTTTTCTTGTTGTATTTTTTTTATCTTTATTTTCCGTTTTCTTACCCTCTTTTATTAAATATATTATAAAAGAATTATATGCTTTTTTATTCTTCTTGTAAAGTAATGTTTTATAATAAATCTCCGACAGAATTTATCTTATAAACAGCCAAAAGCTCCCGAAGGAGTTTTCCACGCTTTAGATCTACACCAATTCTTTTAACACAAGTTCTTCTGCCATATTACGAATACCATTTACCAATCTGACCCATTCCATCTGATCACGAGCTTTCAACTCAGCACTGGTTGCATCCAACTTCTAAATCTAAGTCGATCTCTATCGTGTCATCTGGCTTTTGTTGGGACAAAAGAACTACCGTCTCACAGAACATATTTTATCGCAAGGCTTTTAAAAATGGAATAGATTTTACCAAACGACAGTTTTCAAAAAACTTATAAGGGATTTTTCCCTTGAACCCATCATTTATGATATATGGTGGTGCTTTTCGCCCCCAAATCGTGAAAGTGGGGGCACTTTCTGTCCCCACTCAGGAAATGTTGCTAAAATACTGTTTAGATTTATCATACATACAAAATGGAAGTTATCTATTTCTCCTCTTCATTAAGACCTAATTCATTACATATTACTTGCTATCCCTGATATCTTATTCTTTCTACCAGCGTTTCCTTTTTCAGATTACTGCTTAAAACGCAGGAAAGTACAATCTGCAACAGACCGACCAAAAAAATCATAATAAAAATTGGTACGATTGGAACATGATAGATATTCATTCCAAATATTCCATTATGTTTTGCATAGGAAAAAAGTGCATAGCCGAGCGGCAGACCAATGATCAAAGCTACGCATATGGTACCCACCGTAAACATCAGTCCCTGTAACTGCAGGCATAAATTTAATTGTTTATTTGTCATACCCACAGCCTGTAATATACCATATTCCTGCTTTTTTGTCGTAATATTCATGATCATGGTATTCGCCATATTCATAAACCCGATGAGTCCTACAATAGCCATAAACAGATAACAGCCAAGCTTCATCATGCTGCTTGCAAATTCGGCAGATTGTAACTGCGCATGATAAGTATCCATTTTTATATGCGAAGTATTAGAAATCAAAGTATTCAGACTTTGTTCTACAGATGCCACATCTTTTTTATCACAGTCCACCCACAGATAGCCATAGGCTGTTCCTCTCGGATTCATGGAACGGTATACACCTTCCGGAATGACAAGATAAGTGTCCGCACTTACAAAAGAGCCTGCAATCTTTCCCTGATAGGTATAGGTTCCACTTCCATTCTCAAAGTCAAATGCAATGGATTCACCCGGAGCATATCCATCTTGTTCCATCCACGTTGACCAGCCAAAGAAAATATCACCATTCTTTACCGCCTGATCATAGTCCATAGAGCCAATATCCCCGTCTTGGCGCATAAAATCAAAATCATTTTTACTCACAATATCAGCCGGAAATCTTGTTCCGTTCAGATTTACAGAGACAATCTCTCTCGTCATGACATCTGTCACTCCTGGAATGCTTTTGATTTCTTCAATCATTGAATCATCCAGTGGGTTGTTCTGTAGGATTGTGTCCAGATTATTCTCCGAATAGGCTTCATCATAATTCTGGGAATAATCCAGCTGCAACTCAAATTGTCCATGGTTGATTGCAATCCGCGCCTCGTGCTCCGTGTCAATATTTCCAACATAATTAGAGATAATTACAAACAATACACAGGAAAGCCCCATGGTAAGAATCGTAGCAATGGTTCTTTTCGGATTGCCTGTCACATTTGCCATTGCCATGGAGAAAACGGTGACATCTTTTCTGCCTTTTCGTCTGCCCTGTTTTTGCGTTTTGGAGCCGTCAAGATACCGTGTCGCTTCGATGGGTGAAATCCGGGAAACAATTTTCATGGGTTTGCGCAGAGCCAAAACGACCGTAAGAAACGATACAAAAATGCAGATGAGCATAATTGTCAGTGAAAACAGAGGCACCTGATGGTTCTTGATTCCGGACGATACCAGATTTCCCTGCTCCACCAGCCAGTTGAAGCTGACTTTTGCAATCAGGAAACCAAACAGCAGCCCCAGCGGTATCGAAGGAACCGCCAGAAGAATGCCCTCACGAAAAATCAACTGCTTCATCTGCTTTCTGGTTGCACCCAGCGCCTTGATTTTTCCGTACTCCTGAACCTTCTGGGCGATCCCGACCTGGAAGATATTATAAATGACCACAACGGAAAACAGCACGATTCCGAGGATCAGGGTTCCACAAACCACAATCATTTCATAGCTCGGCTGCAATACCCACTGCAGGTAGAGGTCATTGATGATCACGTTTTTCTGGTCAATGCCGCAGGAATCCGCGATTTCTTTTATAACAGGCGCAACATTATTCATAGATACATTTGCAGAATCGCTCAAGGTAAAATAGATATTATATTGCCTGTCACCCTCCGCAACACGCTCATTATAAAAATCCTGCGAACCGAATACAACATAGGAAGCCTTGATGGTATATTCATCCCGGTCATATAAAATCCCGCTGACAGTAAATTCCACCGGTGCGTATTCCGACTGCATGCCGGAACGGTACTCCAATGTTACGGTGTCTCCGACCTTTACATCATGGTATCCCACTGCATCAAAGAAAGCGCGTCCTGCGGCAATTTCCTGCGCCTTTTCCGGATAGGTACCTTCCTTCAACACATATTCCTGATTATAGGGAAGCATTTTCCTGACCGTTTCATCCGCACTGACAAAGCCGCCATTTTCATTTCCTTTCAGGATGCCCTCCGTACACATGATGCCGATATCAGATATCTCAGCTCTGCGTTCCACTTCTTTTAATTGCGTACCATCTGCGACGATAAACAGGCCGTAGTTGCTTCCGTATGAGCCTGCCGCCTGACTTTTCTGCAAACGTATCATTCCATTTCCCACAGTACTGATAATCACAAGCAGCATCGTAGTCAGACATATGGACATCATAATCAGTATACTTCTTGTCTTGTTCTTTTTGTCATTGCTATATGCAATCCTGCTTATTGTCTTCATCTGAAATCCACCACCTGTCCGTCCTCAATCACCAGAATACGGTCAGCGACCTGTGCAATTTCGTCATCATGGGTAATCATTACAATTGTCTGTCCATATTTTTTTGCTGTCATCTTAAGTAGGGCGATCACCTCATCACTGGTCTTGGAATCAAGATTTCCTGTCGGCTCATCTGCAAATATAATTTCCGGACGATTCACCAGTGCTCTTGCAATTGCTACTCTCTGCTGCTGTCCTCCGGATAACTGATTTGGCAAATTGTAAATCCTCTTTTCAATCCCCAGAGTTGCAATAATATCATTTACATACGCTTCATCCACTTTTCTTCCATCCAGCCCCAGTGGCAGTACAATATTTTCCCAGACATTAACAGATGAAACCAGATTAAATGCCTGAAAAACAAATCCGATTTTTCTTCTGCGGAAAACAGCAAGGGCATCTTCCTTCATCCTGTATAAATCTTTCCCTGCTAAAGTAACACTGCCTTTTGTCGGGGTGTCTAGCCCTCCAAGCATATGAAGTAATGTACTTTTACCGGAACCTGACTTTCCAACAATTGCGACAAATTCTCCCTGCTCAATCTGAATGTCCACCTGATTGACCGCTTTGACCTGATTCTCACCTGCGCCATAAAACTTACAAAGCTGCTTGGTTTCTAATATCACACTCAATGTGCTACCTCCTTTTCAATTCTATAAAACGTACCTTTTCAGCACGCTTTCTTTGCCTGTTTATATATTTGGTCATTTTTCAACCTACATCCAAATTGTATCAGGATAATCTTTCATTTCACTTTCAAAAACGAGCAGAAGTCTTACAGAATTGTAAGATTTCTGCTCATTTAAAATTTAACTAACATATGGTAATTGAATCACAAACGTGCTTCCTTTTTTCTTTTTACCGGAGGTTACCGTAATCATACCTGCGTGCTTTTCGATAATTTCTCTCGATAGAAAAAGTCCGATTCCTGTACCACTCTTTTCCATGACCTCCCTGGAACTTCCTCTGTAAAATCGTTGAAAAATTTTGTGATACTCATTCTGCGGAATACCAATTCCCTGATCCTCAATTTCCATTCTTACAAGATCGTTTCTTTTTTGTAACCGGATAAATATTTTTGAACCACCCGGACTGTACTTGACCGCATTATCCAGAACGTTGATCACAGCTTCGCCAAGCCACCTTTTATCCTGCATAATCGTGCATGTTTCCAGCTCTTTTTCATAGTCAAAAACGAATTCAATTTCTTTCTCATCCGCTTTTGGATATGTACGATTCACAGCAGATATGACAGTATCTATAAGTGGAAGTTTTTTCTTATTCATCTGAATCAGTCCAGTTTCCATCTTGGATATTTCAAGAAGCGACTGCAATAATGTCTCCAGTCCATCCAGAGCACTCCGACAACGGATACGAAACTCCTCCTGTTCTGTGGCACTTAAGTCATTCTGCATCAGCACACTAAAACATATATCCAAAGCTGCAACCGGTGTCTTTAACTGGTGTGAAATGTCAGAAACCATTTCTTTCGTGCTCTCTTTTTCTGTCCGTGCTTCTTCCTTTAGCAACTGAATATGATGTCCGATTGCTTCAAGCTGGTCATTCAATTTTTCCAGTTCTGCGTAATTTTCCGTTTTCAGTAAATCATCAAATTTATTTTCACGGAATCTGATCAGAATTTCTTCCAACTGGTCTAATATTTTCTGATGACACGCATCTTCTTTTTTCTTCCAATAAAGTAAAAAAGTCAAAAAAAACACGCATATCACAGTGCTTACAGCACCGATCACCATAACCTGATGCTGGAATTGCGAATAAAATGCATTCCCTTTATTTCCCCAGTATCCATATTGCTCCAATAATTGCTTTCCCTGTTCGTTGGTTTCAATATCCTTATCCTTAAGCAATTCCGAAACAGCATCCAGCCCGGAAAATTCTTCCTTTGCAGCAATCTCTGTCATAAGATTCATTTTATATTTGTAATCTTCATAAAACACATACGTGGTAAAGCAATTTAATATTGCAAACAATAATATGACAGGTAATACCAAGGAGAACACTACTGTAATCTTCTTGCGATATCTCTTTGTCACTGCCTTACCTCCTGATTCCATATATACCCAAGACCTCTGATATTCTTGATATAGACCGGTGCAGCCGGATTGTCTTCGATTTTCTCACGGAGTCTTCTGATATTGACAGCGATTGTATTTTCATCCACAAAATCCCCTTCCAGATCAAACACATTTTCCAATATTTGTGTTTTTGAAAGAATCTGTTTCGGATTCTGAAGAAAAAAAGTCAGCATTTTCAACTCCGTTTTTGTCAGACTGATTTCACGACTCTTTATCAGGACTTTCATTTCTCCTGCGATAAATACGATATCTCCCGAAATCATCTTTCCGGCTTCCGTTTTCTCCTGTCTGCGGCGGAAATGTGCTTCTATTTTCAAAAGAAGTACCGAAAGACTAAACGGCTTTGTAATATAATCATCTGCCCTGCTTCATATCCCATGACCTGATCCATCTCCTGATCTAGTGCTGTAAGACAAATAATGTATGTATTATAATTGCATCTCATCCACCTTACAAATTCCAGTCCATTCCCATCCGGAAGATTCACATCACAAATGGTAACATCCACATTATGATCACTTGCAATTCTTTTCGCTTTTTTCACTGATTCTGCTGAAAAAACCTCATATCCGGATTTTTTCAGTGAAAATGTAATTCCACGATTTAAATTTTCATCATCTTCAACCACGAGTATACCTGGCATAGCATCTGCACCTCTCTTTATTAACTATTCATCTTAAAATGCTTCAATGCCTCCACAATTGCACTCTCTTTATCTTCTGGACACTGCGGTTGCCTGCTATCTTCATTTTTAGGTAAATTAGGACTTGGAACAAGTTCCAAGTCTGTCGCGGCAGTCGTCGAATTGCCCTGCAAGCAGTCCATTCTCCTCGTTGCAACGCGCAAATTCTTTCCAACCTCAATTCCGCATTTTCTCTTTACCTGTGAGATATACAGATTGGAAACCTTCATGCCGGCATTATGTTCAGCCACATACTTCTTTATCTCATCATATGTTGCCTTAGTCTCTGCAGATGTTATATCCACATTATCAAGTTCAATCGTGACATTAATATAATCATCCGGCTTCTGTTTCAATTGGGACAAAAGAACTACCGTCTCAACATGGCTCGATAGGTCCGGATTGATGTCAGGCATCTGGAACCTGTCCCGGCTAATATTGTTTGTACCAAAATATCTCCGTTTGTTTGCGGAAACATATCTACAAATTCTGTAGCAAGAAAATCTTGATACATTCCGCTATCCATATCGCAGCCTGAACCTTGTTTGTCCACGGAAAAAGTTCAACTTTTTTATTCGTTTCTACTATTATAGTGATTCCAACATAAAAGTCAAATCTTCCGAGGAACTGCCATTGTCTCAACCTTGTCCGTTCTTCCTACAAAAACGGGTCAACGGCTATTTTTCGTTCTAATTGATAGCCAGTTTTCCATGCACTCAACCTTAGCATTTCTGAAAATCCGGCATTGAAAGGGAGAAACAATCCTGTTATTTCTTCGCATTCTCTTCCAATTCCAGCATGTATTTATCAAAGTCAGACATAAACAATCTGTCCTGGATAACACGATATTTTTCAAATTCAGTCTCAGCATGAAGCTTTGCAATTTCAGCTGACACTTTCCCTGCATCCTGTAAAATACCATAATCAAACATTTCAATAAAGCTATTAAGCCGTTTTTCCCAGTCCTGCATCGTGAGTGGAATATGCCGTAATGTCATATTCTCAGCAAAATCCAAGTATGCAGTAACCATACGATTCAGCTGTTTCATTTCATCCTGACTCAAATAATTCTTGGCAACCGTAACATCACTCTTCTTAATTTTGCCTTCAGGAGTATCTGCCCAAGTAGTTAATCCCATATGCTCTCTTGTATGGTCAGCTCTTTCTACAATCAGTTCAGCCGCCGTATGACCATGAACTGCGTAATGCATTTTATTCTGAACTGTTGCGTAGAATCTCCTGGTAGTTACAGAATTCTTATCGTAATCAATGGCTGTGGCATACAGGTCAGTTATTTTCTGATAAAACTTTCTTTCACTTGCTCGAATTTCACGAATTCGTTCTAACTGCTCATCAAAATACTTTTCTGTCAGATAAGTTCCGCGTTTGAGACGCTCGTCATCCATAACCCAGCCTTTGATGGTATAGTCCTTTACAATTTGATTGACCCATTTACGGAACTGCACCGCACACTCAGAATTTACCTTAAATCCTACTGCAATGATCATCTCTAAGGAATAGTGATTTGTGCTGTAGCTTTTTCCGTCGGCGGCAGTTATTCGAAATTTTCGAATAACTGAATCCTCTTGTAACTCACTGTCCTCAAAGATTTTCTTAATATGATAATTTATAGTGTTAGTGCCGACATCGTACAATGTGGCCATCATCTTCTGTGTCAGCCATATATTCTCATCCTCATAGCGCATCTCAATGCTGTCCTGCTGATCACCCACAGAGGCAACATAGGTTAAGTATTCTGCTGCACTGGAACGGATGGTTATTTCATCTTTTTTCTTTTTCAAATAAGCGGCCTCCTTCTTCGATAAAGCACTCTATAATAAACAATGAACGAATTTCTGTATACTCTCATCGCCCATGACAACGCTTATACTTCTTTCCACTTCCACATGGACACAATTCATTGCGGCCTATCTTCTTCGGCCAATTTGCTCTTTCCTGAACCATAATAGGAATTTTTCCATCATGCATAAGTTCAAGTTCCCTCAGACGATACAAATATTCAGAGACTCCCAATATAGCTTGAAACATACGCATTGCCTCATTTTCAAATTCAAGCAAATATTCTGTTTTCTTTTTTGTTCTATCTTTCGGATTAGGAATATAAGTTATCAACTGGTCTACTGAATTGTATTCAACATCATTATGACCGATAGTCTAGCATTTTCAATACCTATACTATCAACATTCTTTTTCTTCGATTAAATAGACACTGTCTGCTAAAACAATCAAGCTACAACGATTTTACTGTTCAATCTTTTTCTGTATGAAATGTTCAATAACATTATTGAACATAATGTCATCAAATTTTTCTCCTGAAAATACGTTATCACAAATTTCTATTAACCAATCGACATCTTTGAACGGAAGCTTGTTCTTCAATAAACAAAGCATTTCCGTAATGTTGAGCTGAATATCTTGCGTTTGAGCTGCAAGATAACACGCATCTTCTGGTTCCGTCAACAACTCCACAGATTTAGAATATATCCATAGTTCTTCTGCAATATATCCTATTGGAAGTTCATCGACATCGGTGACTTTTTTTTCAGGCAAATCATATTTTTCACTAAAGCAGTCAAGCATTTGTGCTGTCACATTCACAGGATATGGAGGCACCAGTTTATCAAGCAATGAATGATTTTCTGATTCGATTGCCTTCTTGACGTCAACGAGCATCCGTCGAGGGAACTGTAAAGCAGTAGAATCTATTTCTTCGGACTCGTTTGCAGATAATATGACTAGGTAATCAAAGGGAGCATCAGCAAATGCGATACAGCCCAGAAGACATTCGGTTAAATTGCTTTCCGATGCCATATCAAAATTACCAACTATGATGGGATAATAGCTCAACATGTCAATGGTGTAAATCTGATCAGGAAAATGAATCGAATACTTTGATTCTAATTCCGACAATCCGTCTTCTACTATCTTTCTCTCATCCCGACAATGCCCGTCATACCAATTGCTAATTTGATATTTATTAAAATACTTATTTGGCGAATGTGTCTGGTAGTAGCTACAGCACATTATTAGTCGCTCTATGTTTTGTGTTTCCATAACACAAAGAGTCAACTGTCTTTCCTGAAAGCTAAAATCAATTGCAATTTCTGCAAAGTAATTCTGCATTGTCACAAGAGCACTTTTGGCTATTGTGAGGTTAACCATAGCCAATCTTTGTTTTTGTTCATTCTTAATGAGGAACCCTGCAAATTGATTCATAAAGTTTTGTATGCTTTGAAAGTATTTACTCTTTATTTTTCCTAACCTCTCGGGCACTGTAGCTTTTTCTTCAAAAGGACGATCTTCTTTAGGATATCGCTTTTCACCAGTAGTAATTAGGGCAAATTCTTCACGAAGTTGATCTACCTCCCCGGCCAAACTCCCTAATGGTTTTCCGCCAAGGAGTTTGTAAATACAGGCACAGCACTTATCTGCAAGCAAACATATATGTTCTCTCACATCAAACCAGTAATTTAACCATTCTGTCGCGGTATCAAATTCGTAATTGCTCATAATGGTCTTGTTCCATAGCGACGTAAGATTCTGATGGAACATGATTACAATGTTTTTAATGGGCATTTCTTTATGTGCATCGTCGGGAACAGGATAAGCCGATAGCAAATCAACTGTCGGCTTGAGAGCATCCGCGCAATACAAATCAAAAATAGGCAAGGCTTTACAAAGGAATTTCAGCCTTGAGACGCTCTGCTCATTTCCCGTTTTAATATTGTGCAATCGAAGGATATATTTAATGTGAATCGCTTTTTTTTCGGAATCAATAAATACCCTATGTGATCTGGTCCACTGTTTAAGGTACGTAAGAATACTCTTAAGATTTCGTTCCACAAATTCCATATATTTCTCTCTGTTTCCGCAGTAGGAGAGATACATCAGCGTAGAAACGCACTCCAGCGTCAATTTTTCTGGCTTGCTCCAAAGATCGTCCAGAGAAAATCCGGCCGATACATTCCACTCTGGATTGATGTTATAGATCCACTCAGAAATGGAGGTATAGGACGTGATGTCCTTTATTCCGTCAAAACGAAAGGTGCGCATTTTCCTATATAAACAATCGCAGAAAACATAGACATACGTTTCCTGCAAACAGCAGGTGGGAATACGCTCCCGTAATCGGCAAAGATATTCTATATTCTTATTATCCGGAAATGTTTCCCGCATTTTGTCCAGCGTATCCATCGACACACCGAAATCCTCGAATACAGCAAAGGGGCACATTTCGGTCGATAGAAGAAAAAGACCGCCGTGGGCATCTGCATCGTCAAACGCAGCCCGGTTAGAAAGGAAATACTGCATCACACTCCCTGAAAAAAGCCCCTGTATTGCAGAAGTATAGTTTGAAAGGTCTTTTTCATCCCATAGACTCTCGACCGCATCGCGGAAAAACGTTTCTTTGTTCAGGGTAAACTCCGGCAGATGAGAAAACAGTATCGATAGGTCCGCTTTGTCCGCCATTTTCATAACTGAAATGGCGGTATTGTCAATTGGCAGGAATTCATGCAGCCTCTTAACAACGTGCTTTGACCGAATGGGATGTAGCCCCTCAATATACCCGCTCTCTTCATTTACATGCACAAGGAACTCCGATTCCATACCTTTTAAAAGCTCCCCAAAATCCGAGCCAGAGTCTTCTGATTGACTTGCAGAAAGTTTGATAGCAGAAAGCCTGACTCCGCAAAGATCTGCAAAACATACTTTGCGTAAGATTTCACATTTTGCTTTGCCAGAAGATGATTGTCCTATTTCGGATATTTGTGAGGCTATTCTTTCTGATAACATCTCACCATGAGTAAGCAAGTAGACATACTCTATAAGTAGTTGCCTTTCTGCAATCTTATTCCATGCTCTTTGCCAGCTTGTTATGCTTGGGTGAAGCTGCTTAGCCTCTCTGAATAGATTGAATATCTCTATTGCTTCCTTTTCTTCTAAAACCGGCTTAATTACTTTCAAAGACTGGATATTGCTCAAGTCACCACTATAATTATACCAATCCATCTCTCGCGATGTGATGAGCAACTTATAATGACAATGCAATTCGGATTGTAAGAGCTGAACAAGATAATTCCATTTGCTGAGATGGTTATCCAGATTGTCAATTAAGATAAGAATCTTTTCACCAAGCTGAATTCTTGCTTTGAAATATTGGACAATATTCCCAATTTCTTTTATCTCATCACACCATAGTAACTGATATGGTATATATTCATTTTGGAGAATATAAGCTGCCCGCAAAGCCAGCGTGGTTTTTCCTTGCCCACTAGAAGCTTTAATTACAGTAACCATGTTTTCGCAAATAGAATTAATAACATCTTTTTCTAAACTCGGTCGTTTGATTGGAAACCCACTTACTATATCTGCTGGTGTTGCTTTTTTCCCTTCGTAAAAACTACACCCTTCATCAATGCTAGGCTTAGAGTAGTCCAGTTTACGAATCCAACTATGAGCTGGATTTTGAGGACCCTTACTGATATCTATTTTGACAGATTGGATTTTGGAATCTAATTCTGCTTTGGTCACATAGGCCCGCTGCTCCATTTTTTCAAAGCAAAGAATTTTTATGCTATTTGCAAATAATGAAACATTGTCTGTGTTAATCTCATAAATTCTAATTAAGGTTTTTTCAATTTCAGTAGCAAGTATAGATTTTTCAATCTTCTCAAATGACAGATGTGAAATAAATTTATCGAAATCATAAACGGACCAATTCCAAGAAGGATTGTTTTTCTTGATATTTGAAATCACGCCAGCCCAATGGGTGCGTGATTTTTCGTCTAACTTAGATACAAATATCTTACTTAGATGGCCTTTTGCAACAGGGAAATCGTAAACAAGCTTAAAAAATCTATTTTGATCCAGCAAATATGCTTCAAGAAAATTTTTGAGCACATCAGTTAAAAAGCTGGCATCCTGTTTGTTGACAGAATATTTCAACTGTATATGAGTAATATCATTACTACCATTTTTCTGCATGATACAATCAATATCTTCAATCCCCTCAATCTGGAAAAAATTGCTTGGATTTGATGACGAAAGAATTAAATAACACGAATACAAAAATTGATATGAATACCCCCTGAGTGCAATTTGTCCGCCATCCCTAGAAATACTTAATTCCTGAATATTTGCTTTTGGAGCTGTAACCTTTTTGTTTTTCTTCTTTGTGCTTTTTCCCATATTTTTCCTTTCGTTCTCTTATTACATCTACACGTGCTCTAATCTGTACTTATCAAATTTTCCAATTCAGAATATCGAAAGATTCTATTTCTATTAGGAAGTTTAATGGCATTCATCAATTCCATTTCCTTGTAATGAATAAAACATTTTAGATACTATAATAAAAAAATCCCGTTGCTTTAATAATACCATCTTCTTAACCCATTTTCTATATAATCTCTTCCAAACAGCGAAAAGCTCCCGAAGGAGCTTTCCATTACCTTAAATATACACTAATTCTTTTAACACAATCTCTTCCGCTGCATTCCGGATGTTATTTACAGCTCCAACCCATGCCATCTGATCACGAGCTTTCAATTCTTCCGCAATGCCCTGCTTCTCCATCATCTGACGCATCAGAATATCCATCCGCTCCTGCGCTTCATCGTCCACCGCATTCAGATGTTCTGTCAATCTGTCTTCCAATATATACAGTGAATACATTGCCGGACGATGCTCTTTCAGATATGTTTTCCGCATCATTCCATATTTCCCATAATGCAGTTCTTCATCTGTACTGACAAGATTCGGATAGTAAATTCCGTCTGTGCCAAGTGTGTAGGTTCCACCCATTTTTTCAAATGTGCTTTTCATGTGTTATTCCTCCTTGAAATCAGTGATGTCCTTAGATCATCGCAAAATATTTCAGGGCAGCCTTGATAGCATCTTCTTTCTCTTTCGGGCATTGTGGAACTCTTGCATTTTCTGATTTTGGAAGATTATAGTTTTCTCCCACTTCAATTCCACATTTGCGTTTTACCTGAGAAATATATAAACTTGAAACCTTCAAGCCAAATTCTTTCAGCACATAATCTTTGATTTCCTGATAGGTTGCTTTCAACTCGGCACTGGTAGCATCCAACTCGTCCAAGTCTAAGTCGATCTCTATCGTGTCATCCGGCTTCTGTTGGGACAAAAGAACTACCGTCTCGACATGCGGTGAAAGTTATTTCTTATACTAAATAGCAAAACTGTTGCCTTTTGCGAAAAGGTTTATCCCCCACTTAGGGGGATAGATTTTCCCCCTTTTCAAACAATATATTAACCCGCATCATGTAGTTGCATAGCCTCCATCGTTTTGCTCACTTCACTTACCAATGGTAATGTTTGTCTTTTATTCTTTGCGATATATTCCTGCATTGCTTTTACTCTGGATTTAAACTCCTGCTTAATCTTAATATGCGGAATTTCCTGCTCATCATACGATTGAATATATTTCAGAACATAATCCCAAAAATTCTCATTCGTCAAGTACTCTCTCAATTTGTCACGCAATTCAATTACCCCGGCATATTCGTATGCTGCTTCATAATAAGGATTGAATATCCAATACAACTCCTGATGAGAATCGACATACCCAATAAAATTATTCCTGCGTTTTAGGACATTACCATTTAATGAATTTAATAATTTTTCATAAATTTGTTTCTCTGTACATTGACCACTAAAGGAAAATTCGAGCCAGCGTACAGTATTTTTAATATACTCAACCGCTTCATTTGTGTCTGAGTGTTTTTCCAACAAATGTATTACATACTGAAGGTCCAATAACAACTCAAAAGAAATTCTTTCGTACTCTTCTTCATTAAAACAATTTCTTCCATGGGCCACTTTATTACGAATCATGCTGTTAAAGTAAAACTTAAAGTATAGTGCTGCCTCTTCTAATCCCATACTTGTATCATTCTTTTCCATTTTGCTTTTCAGATCATCTTTTTCAAACAAATCAAATTGTCCGTCCAAACGATTCTGAATATTGGCATCCACAAACATATCATAAAACAAACCTTCAATTTGGATGACGACCAAATTCATAAAAACAACATAATTTTGGTTTTCAAATGAATCGATAACCGTATTTAAGACGTTTTTCCGGTCCTGCAAACAGTACAAACTATCTATTTTCTGCCTCAAATACTCTAACACTTGATATTCTGAAACATGTTGTTTTAATTCCTGTACATACTTATTCAAATCATGTGTTCTCAGGTCTATCCATTGATCACTATCTAAAACCTTTGCTCTTTTTTCTTTACAGAGTTCAATCAATTCTTCTAATCTATTCCTATATGCACCATTACCATTCTGAAAATAAAACTCTTCTATATCATCTATAACCTTTCGCATCTTAATCATATAGAAAGGCTTATTTATTGATTGCACCGCATTTTTCCAAGATTCCAAACATGTGTCATAATTTTCAAAATTACTTTTATAGTTCTTCAATTCCCCATTATCTTCTTGTGCCACTTCGATTGCTATTTTTCTCAATGAAAAATATGGATCTTCAGTATCTAAGAAAATAGTTCCTTCAAAATATGTTTCTATTTTTTCTTTTGCATACTTAAGCATTTCTCGATAAACATAGTTCTCCTGAATTGAATCAAATAGAGCATTATATTCATTTTCTATTTTTTTCAAATCCTTTAGAATACTTTTATTTCCATTATTCCTTGCTTGTAACTGATTTTGCTTTTTTATTAAGCTACCACAACATTGAGGATGCTCCTTGTCTATTTTTATCAGATCATCGATGCACTGCATCTTACTATCTATTTCCGCAATAATAGAATCATATTTATTTTTTATTCCATCATAGTTTTTTTCAATCTTCTGATATTCGTCTGCTGGATATGTCTTAAACCGTATAACATGCTCACAAACTAATACACACAATTCTTCATAAGTGAGTCTTGAATATTGCTCCTGACTATAGCATAAATATATGCAAATAATTTGTTTTATCTGAGTAATATCAACTTCTGCAATTTCTTCCAGAAGCATATTTATTATAACATCACCAATTACTTGAAAATCCCTTTCTTGAATCATCTGCACTTTTTTTGCCAAATACTGTTCATCATGCAAACAATCCAAGACTTTTATATATAATTCTCGTTCGATCACTACCAATCGCCCTCTTTTCTATCTCTATGTATTAAATAAACTTCTCAAATATACTATTTATTTTACCATATCACCTGTTATTTTACCATCTGCCAAAGAGCAAGAAAAAGCCGATGAAAAGCCGATTCGGATATACTGCAACTCCCAATCGGCATTTTTTTAACTTGCATCATACTTGTGAATCGATTTTATCCAATGAAAAATCTTCATCTCTTCTACATATAATGCGCAACTTACGAGGTAATTTTATTTTATGAGAGCTTAATTTATAAGACCAAATTATCATATCAAGCAATTCTTGCTGAGGAATAGATGCACCTGAGCCTCCGTCAAAGCGAGTTAATCCAGCTCCTAAAATCGGTATACATACATCTTGCTGCCCATAATACTTATCTATTTCTTCCCATAATACCGATAAGCACTCCAAATATTCATCACGTGTAAAAAATCTACCCAATCCATTTTTATCCAGTTTAGCAAATGCCAGCAACAGGTCATCCCCATTCGGTACTATTCTCCCTGATTCATACCGTTCTTTGCTCTGATATTTCGATTTAGTCTTAAGCGGCTTTAGCTGTGAGTTTGATAACAGTGATTGAATATTTAGATTAGGATTTGCAGTTAAATACTGTCCACAAATCGAAGTCGATTTTATATCAGCAGGAGCAGTGCCAACATGTGTTGAAAAACATTCATCAAAATTAATTACTCTTTTACAATTCTTTATTTTGAGCAAATCGCCATATTCCACTGTAATTTTATAATTGTTCCCTTTTATACTAACTTTATTTCGCAAAAGTAAATATGCTTTATATCCAAACGCTGCGATAAACCATACAATTACAAAAGTAAGTATGCGATTCACGATAATATTGATTTCTAAAGTATAGCCCTCTAAAGTGAATTGTTTAAGAACATCTTCTGATATCAATATAACCTTTCCAAATATAGCTTCCGGAACGAAAGTAAAAACTGCTGAAATGATAGCAAAAGCACATGTCGCACTTTTCTTTAATAAATCAATCAAAATCCAAGCACCTCTTTTATGTATGCATAATCTCCTACTTTATCACCTCGACAATTTGTTGTCCAAAAAGGTCTTGCACTATCTTCGTAATTCTTCATATAAGAAGGAAGCCAACCTGATTCTTTTCGAAGAGAATTATAAACCACAATAATTGTTTTATTTTTCTTCTCAGCCTGTTTAAATTCATGTTTCAGATACGAATATGAATTAATGCATCCTACATCATCGTTTTCACCAGGAGTAGAAGTAAAAAATACCTTACATGGTTTCGTACCATTTGTATTTTGTTTATAAGGTGTACAATTACAAGAACCTTGGTCATTACCTGAACGCTTACAAGCACTCCCTGCTGTACGCAATGCAGTCTTATCTCCAACAACAAAGATAACTGCAGATGAAGCATTGATTTGTCTGTTAAACTCTTGTTTCAAATCACATATGCGGCAATCAGGATCTTTTGAAACGCTCCCTGATGCTACTTTAGACATATCGATAAAATCAAC
This sequence comes from Blautia sp. OF03-13, assembly GCF_003460685.1. Classification (NCBI taxonomy): domain Bacteria; kingdom Bacillati; phylum Bacillota; class Clostridia; order Lachnospirales; family Lachnospiraceae; genus Blautia; species Blautia sp. OF03-13. The sequence continues at coordinate 106,214 of NZ_QTVR01000005.1, forward strand.
CTTATGAAGATTATCGCTTCCCCATTTGTTCAATTCTTCAACAACATCACGATCACCATCGTATTCTGCATAATCTGCACTTATATATACTTGTTTACTCATATTGTTCTATCCTCTCTTATTATTGTTAGCACTCTTGTTTGTTGAGTGCTAATTCAGATTATATCACTAATTATAGATTATTACAAGTAACCAATACATAAATCTGCAACAAAAAAGCTGATCAGGAATCGCAACTCCCAATCGGCATCTTTTCTTACTTCTCTTCATTTTTACATTCAATCTCCGTTCCGTCCAGGAACACTACCAACAATGTTCCGTCCTCAAAGACCTTGATGTGGTCCAGCGTTTTCAGCATGAAGTCCGTATCCATCTCCGTCAAAGGTTCTGCCCCATCGGTGTATTCTATGAACTTCTCTGCTCGATAACCTTCCAATAGGTTCTCGCTCTGAAGCTGCTCCGTCCACTGATCCATGAAATCCTCTCTATTCTCCACCAGTGCGTTCCAAGTCATCAGATAAGCCTTTGTCAGCGTTTCTTCCTCTTCGTGACGGTTGGCACATCCCATAACTCCTTTGACCTTGTAGCGTTCACTGCATTGCCATACCTTACGATCAACGCCCGTGCTGCTCCGCCAGCCTTTCCGTGCAAATACCTTATTACAGTCTCCGCAAATTATCTTGGATGCAAATGGATTGCTTTCCGGCCGGTGGGAATAGGCGTTTGTCCCATGCTCCTCCAGATACTTTTTCCTGCGTTTTATTTCAAGCTGTACACATTCCCATATCCGCTTTGAAATGAGCGTATAAAGCGGGTGGTCACAGACCCTTTCCTTCCCACCATCTTTGTATCGATATACATGAATCGGAAGTGATGCAATTGCTTCTGACAAAATCCTCACACATGCATAAACTGCAGTAGTCTGCATGGCTGTCATTTCATTGACGCTCTTTCCGCTGGTGCTTCGTCCGAAATTGAACAAATACTCACCATTACTGTAATTCCGTACAGGCTTATCCCTCGCCTGACCGAAACCAAGCAAACTTTTTATACCCATCTGCTATCCCTCTCTTTCTTTTTGTTCCTGTCTGTGATAAAATTGATTCCATAGATATCGAAAAAAGTTCATAAAATTTTAGCAATTAAAGGCATTGATTTTTTGCTGTAAATTGCATATAATAAAAACACAGATAGAAATATCTGTGCAGCGGTTAGAGCGTCCAGTTAAAATGCTCGTTTAAAAGCGGTTAGATTGTCCAATTAAAACAATCGGTTAACAGCAGTGGGTGGAGTAATCCACCCGCTTTTTTACTTTTCAGGAGGCTCTATGGATTGGTACGTTGTCGATAAAAAATATATAAATTACCTGACACAGTTTGATTCCCATGTCGGATATGTGGAGTATGGGGAACGTTTGAAACTCCATGTGGGAATTCTTCTTACTATCGGAGATTTCCACTACTATGTTCCTATTTCCTCTGCAAAACCGAAACATCAGAAGATGTCCAACAGTCTGGATTTCCACAAACTCCAGGATGAATCCACCGGATATCTTTATGCTGTATTGAATATCAATAATATGATTCCGGTTCCTGATAACTACCTTACTCAGTTAAAATATAATCAGGTAGAAAGTTTCCGTTCTTTCAGCAACGAAAAGGAAAAAACCGACTATGTTTACCTTCTCCAGAAAGAAAAAGCCCTGATTGACAATGTTCAGGACACTCTGCAAAACAAAGCCCTGAAATTATACCAGAAGTGCATTGCCAAGCCGGATTCTTCCCTTGCTGCAAGATGCTGTAATTTTAAAATGCTGGAAGAAAAATGCAGTTCTTATTCCGATACATAAACAAAACCATGATCATTCAAACCTCTCCATCTGCCGGAGAGGTTTTCTTTCTTAAAAAACAAGAATTCCCCTGCCATCATATACACTTCCCTCGCTGCCCTGATTACGAATTGCACGGTCAAGTGCCATAACGGTTGCTACTGCTGCATCGATTTTCTCCGTAGATTTTCTCCGTAGATTTTTCCTTATCCATTTTGATATTTCCGGCAGGGTCTTGTCTGACATACACATTATCCATCATCCACCGGAGAACCTTATGCCCACCGTGGGCAATTCGCTCCTCAAGTGTCAGCTTCATAAGTTGCCGAAGTTATCACCCTGCAAGGCAAGTTTGATATGCTCCATATCAATCGGTTTTTCTACCTCAGCAGAGATAAGGGCTGCCTTTAATTCCTGCACACCGCACTCAATCGAATATTCTGGGTCTTTAATCCCATTCGGCTCGTGGGGATACCTTGTGTTAAAGCTGCCTTCAGCCGCCTGCATGGGGTCAAGTCCACGCCCGCCAGACTCCTGCATCATAACCGCCTTGATAAGCTCCACATATTCAGGAATACCGTATTGTTTGGCATATTTCTGTATCAAAGGCTCATAGGCTTCCACCTCCGCACTGACAGGGGTATAAGCGTTGCTCCCGCTTCCGCCGCCAAACAGGGAAACAGCACAGCCGAGCAGAACAACAATGAGAATAATCACAACTGCAATCCAACCGCCTGCAATTATAGCAGAAATCAGAGCTTTTGTTCCTGCAATAATCGCCTTGACCGCAGCTATGGTTGCTCTGACTGTCGCTTTGGTGGCTTCGGCGGTTGCCTTTGCGGTGGCTTTTGCCGCCTGTGATGCCTTTTGGGCAGTTTTCGCAGAAGCTTTTGCCGCCTGTGCCGTTTTTACCGAGGTTCCGTCGTTTTGATTGCCGCCTTAGAAGTTGCCTGTGCGGTTTTAATTCCCTTTTCGGTAGTCTTGACTGTTCCCTTAGCAGTTGTTTTCACCGCTTTTTCTGCATTTCGTGCTGTGCTCTTAATCATTTTTTGCCCCTGCTGTCGGGTCTTTATCAACTGCGATTTTGCTGTCTGGGAAACATCGGGGGCAGCGGAACGGCTTGCAGCCCCGTGACGGATCTGCAAGCCGTGTTGTTCTGACATATTCTGTACTGCTTTCTGTTCTGCGGCTTTGACAGCCCGACTTTGCTTGAAATCGGTTATTTTATCTTTTGTCTTACCGATATTCTCCTGCGTTGTATTGACTGCCTTTTGCCCCTGCTTATTGAACTGGTGGATACCTTCGTCCTTTACACGGTCTGCCGCAAAAGAAATCCTGTCCGCAGCATATTCTGTGACAGAGTTTTCATCAGAGTAATATCCCTGTTCCGCTTTTTCCTTTATCCCCACATACAAGGCTATGTATCAAAAGTTTTCTTTCGTGGCTATCCAAATATAGATGATTAAATTTCTCTCTCATAAGCACACCTCCACTTCTTTAGCTTCATTATAAGTTTCGGAAAAATAATATACAAATCTATAACTGGGAGATTTTGATAAAAACTCATTCCTATCATAAATTTCTTCCATCTAAATACTGGATTGCGGTTGAAATTAAAGACAGGCAACGTTTATAAAAATATTCATAATGCCTTTTATCCTGAATATCCGTTTTTGTTGTTTCATGGTGTCGAATTCTAAAATTATTGCCAAGTATGGTAAGCTCATGAAATTCCTTTTCAAATAATTCTAAAAACGGCTGTTGATTATTACCCATATCCATTATAATCTTATTAACCGATTTCTTCTTATCTACAGTCGATGAGCAGTAATATGTCTTTAGTCTCTCAAATGCATCCCAAAGTTTCTCCACTGCAATTTGCAAATTGTTTTCATCATAATATTTTGAAGCCTCTTGTAATAACTCTTTCAGTCCTACTTCTTGAACAGACACTAATGAATTTTTATTTATCTGGGTATCAAATGTATTCATTAGCTTCCCCTTGGAAAGCTGAAACGGTATCTCATTCAGTTTTAATATAGCATTAATCTGTGGTTCAAAGTCATCTGAGATACTATGTTTCGCAAAAAACTCTATTGCGTCCAACACGCAAAATGGAGAATTAGAAAGTATGAATGCTTGCAAATCAGCAGTTTCAACATATTCTTTTTTATCATTATAACACTTTGGCACATAAAATTGCCTTATTTCATTGAAAACATCCTCAGCTACTGTTGTATTATAATTCCATCCCGTTTCGTCAGTCGCTTGATATACGATATTATATCGCTCCAGAAACTGATAAATTTGATTTCTCGCTTTCCGCTTTATGGACAATACTATCTTTTTTGCTTTTATGTCCTTTGCATTTCGTTGAGAATATGGAATAAACAACGTATTATCTTCTTGCCGATATATTCTCCATCCATAAACATCACGATTGGATATTTTCTCAGCAGGGTAAATCTCATAACCGTCATTTTGTAATAGCTTGTTAGTTGCCACTAAAAATTCTTTCCAATATCCCTTATCATATCGAACAGCAGGGTGAAATACTTCGCAAAGAAATTTTAAATATACTTCATCGCTACCATCTTGTAAATTGAATCTTTTTTCTTCAAAAACCCAGCAGTATGGATAATCATCATTATTCACTGTATGTTGCCAAATATCCTGTTCTGCATTTGCAAATCTTGAATCAAAACTTGGCATTCTCTCCAAATCATATAATCTTTTAAGAAAATCTATTTCTTCAAGGCGACCATAATAATTATAAGTAACGGTTCGGGTTCGAAAAAATTCGTCTATCTCTAATCCATTCTGAAATAAATCTAAAATATCTCGCTTTGTTATTTCTGTAATACGGTTCACTCCATTTTCCTCCTTTCAAGCATATTCAGCACTTATATATTACTTCCCAAATATTTTAAAGAAAAGCGTACCACTATTTTTAATGATACGCTCACCATTATTAAATCACTTCAAAATGCTTCAACGCATCCTTTATCGCTTCCACTTTCTCTGCTGTCGGATGCTTCCTTGGCTGTTTCAATTCTTCTACCGCATTAGGAGCATCATACATCGGCAAGCCTAAATCTCTCTTTACCTCTGCGATATATGCGGTATGTACCTTGAAGCCGTATTTAGCTTCTATGTACTCCTTTATCATTTTGTAGGTCACTCGTTCTTTGGGCTTATAGCTTTCCGCTCTTTTAGCAATATTATCAAGTGGAACTTTTCCCTCACCATCACCAAACTCAACATTTACGTTGATATGTCCGTCTGGCTTTTTGTGGGAAAGCAGTACTACCGTCTCGACAGTTGTTTCAGTTTCCAAGGGAAGTTCTTTCACTTCCTCGCCATCAACAGGCACAGGGAAGTTGAACACAATCTTTCTTATCCAGCTTCCGTCTTTCCTTTTCTCCGGGAACATCTCAATTCGCTCGATAAAGGCTTTCATAAACTCTTTCTGTTCCGCTTCTGTTGCGGAATGGTAGACTTCATCAAATGCCAGTAAGAGCCGATAGATATTGTTACCGGAGATTTTCTCCTGCTGAATGCTGCGGATTTGACCTTGCAATTCGCCAATCTGAACTTCGATATCCTCTATTGTATCATACTGCTCATCATAGCGGCGCTGCAAGTCCAAAATCTTTCTGTCATAGTGGGCATCGTTGATGTCCAAGGTGTCCATCTGACGCTCCAAGCGGCTTTTCGTTCCAAAGGCTTGCTTCAACTGTCCTTGCAGGACGGCGATCTGCTTTTCCATATCCTCTGTATCAACAGCCGAGCCGATTTTCGCCTGAATCGCTTCTACAAACCGGGGATTGTTGACCATAGCGGATATAATCTTAGCCACAAACTTGTTGATCTCCGTCTGCTCGATATTCAGTCGGAAGCTGCACTCATGTCCGGTAGGTGTTACCGTGTTTTTGCAGTAGTAATAATACCTCGTTTTCTTGTCCTTGCTGTGAGCCCTGGCGATATTGCCGTACATACTCTTTCCGCAGCATGGGCATTTCAGAATGCCGGACAGGATGTGTGCATGATCTGGATTGTTGACCTTTTCCCGCTTAAAGGAATTGATCTTACGCTTTTCCTGTGCCAGATACCAATCTTCTTCCGAAATGATGGCTTCGTGCTGTCCCTCATAAATCGGGAACTCCGACTGCTCAACTACGTGCATCTCATTTCTTGTGCCTTGCTTCTTTTCCGTCCTGCGTCTGCCATAGGCGATCTTTCCCATGTAAACGGGATTGTCCAATACATCCTGCACGAAGTTCCTTGAAAATCCGGGAATGGTATTGTTCTGCCGCAGTTTCTTGATAAAGCCGTTGCGGTTCAGATATTTAGCAACCCCGGCAACGCCCTCGTTGGTGTGAATGTAGCGGTCATAAATGACACGGATTACTTCCACTTCATCCTCCGCAATGACCAAATCTCCGTTTTCCAGTTTGTAGCCATAAGGAGCGAAACCACCGTTCCACTTGCCCTCACGAGCCTTTTGCTCACGTCCTGCCATTGTCTGGGTGCGGATATTCTCTCGCTCTATTTCTGCCACCGCAGACAGCACGGAAATCATCAGCTTTCCGGCATCCTTTGAACTGTCGATGCCATCCTCCACGCAGATCAGATTGACACCGAAATCCTGCATGAGCTGCAAAGAGTTCAGAACATCCGCCGCATTTCTGCCGAATCGGGACAGCTTAAAGACCAGCACATAGGAAACGCCGTCCTTGCAGTCCTGGATGTCATTCAGCATCCGTTGGAAGTCCTGCCGCCCTTGGATATTCTTTCCGGAAAATCCCTCGTCAGAATACTCCCCGGCAATAACCATATCTTCGTATGCCGCATACTTCCTCAGCTTGTCACGCTGGGCATCCAAGCTGTACCCGTCAACCTGCATAGAGGTGGACACTCTTGTATAAATATAGCATTTAAGTTGTTTCTTTTTCAGAATCTCCACCTCCCTCATTCATTTCCTTTACCATAAGTCCCTCGTTGCGGATATAATACTCCAAAAGCCACAGCACATAATCCGGTGCATGGCGGTTGTCCAATTCCCACTCGGTCATAGTCCGGTAAGGGATATGGACGAGCTTGCAAAAATCTTTCCGGTTCAGTCCTGTGCTTTCCCGCAACTTGATAATTCTGTTCTTACAATCCATCTGTCTTTTCTCCATAAAAAACAAAAATACACGTTGCGTAATCATTATAGCATAGCCGCAGTGAATACGCAACGTGTAAATTGTAAATTTTTACGCAGCCTTATTCGTCAAAGGCTGTGCTTGATTACTTTCCTTGGAATGCTCCACTTTCTGAGGGGCATCCTGTTCCAATTTATCCAAAACCTGATGTCCATATTTCTGGAGCATCTGGCTCATAACATCCACACAGCGGACAAATGCCGCATTATATTTTGCATCCTCATAATATTTCTTCAATAGGCAGTTACCTCCATCAAATTTCCATGTCCTGTCCACGCTTACGGGCAGGTGCTTTGTGTTCCTGTGTTTCCTTTCCTCTGGCGAGGATGGAATTGATAAAAGCCCGAACCTTTTCGGATGCAATTTCCAGTGCATCCAGGAAAGGCTGGGCTTTTTGCTTCAACTCTTGATATTTTTTATTCGCTTCTTCACATCGCTGCTTCCAAATGGATGCAGACTTTTGAGCAGATTCCAGTTTCCCTTTCAATCGCTCATTCTCTGCATGAAAGAGAATGCCGTTGGTGGCATAGCGTTTCAACGTGTCGCATTCATCCGGTGTCAGCGTGATATTGTTTCCGAACGTGGCTTTCTTGCCCATCGCTTCAATATCCTGCACCGTAAGTGCAATGGCCTTTGCTGCCTTGGTTTCCTTTTGCAGAGCTTCCAGTTTCTTTTTCTGCTTTTCCGTAGCAGCTTTAGCATCCTCCAAACTCTGTTCTGCCTGTGCCACCTGTCCTGTCACAGCTTCCAAACGCTGCTGTTCCGCCTGCACCTTAAACTGTGTCACCGTCAGATGTTCCTCGGTGCTGCCACGCTCTCCACGCTCCACATCGGTATATCCGGCAGCACGCATGAAATTAAAAAAGTCATCCTGCAACACGCTGTAGGATGACCTTAAAATCTTTTTTCCTTTTTCATTGAGCTTGGGATTTCCGTCCTCGTCAAGCACCGGTTTGGAGTCCCATTTCTTACTTCGGCTGACTTGTGTGATCGTTTCCTTTACCGTTCCCCGGAGAGCTTCATCCTTACATCGCTTCGACCAAAGGATCTGCTTTTCCACTACCGGAATATAAACCACATGGAGGTGATAGTGGTACACATCCTCGCCAAGAGCTTCGGACATTGCCCGGTTGTGCTCATCGGCGTGCATCACAGCAGAGAGGATATACTGCTCACCGCCTACGATCTCCACGCGGCTTTATAGGCATCAGCATAAAACTGTTTTGCAAATTCATAGCCGCCGTGGTTGTAGAAATAAGCGGAGTTCACATCAAAAACCAACTCGCCGTATTTGATGGCATCCGGTTTCAGACCTCTGGTGGAGATCACGCCATCCTGTTCCATTTGCTCAAACATTTTCACATAATCATCGGTGGGAGTCTTGAAGTGAACATTCAGCGGAGTGCGTTCCGGCACAATGTCTTGATTGCTGTAACTGTCCTTTTCTCGCTCATTGTGTTCCTGTATTTTTGCCACATCGTCCGGTGTCGGTAAGTCCTGATTCCGGGCTACGGTGCGGTCTATTCCATCATTTCTTGCCATAGATTTTTTGTCCTTTCCTTAAAATTTGCAGACAGCGGGGAGCTGCGGAGAGGCACTTTTTCAAAGTGTAATAACCCACTATAACACTTTCATCCATACTGGCTGCAAAGTGCCGTGGGCTCTCCGAGGGCTCTCCCGAGGGGGAGTGCGGTTGCTGCGGCAACCTCTGCTGACCAATGCGAAAATGTCTGCAACTTTTCCCATGGTCAGCCCGTCTGCATGAAGCTGTTCCGGTGAACTTCTCTTTGCAGACGGCGGCAGCGAAAAGCGTATCTTTCACTGCCATCCATAGACAGCACTGCGGTGTGCCTATGGGGACGGGAACTACGAGGGGATGTTGCCGGGGCATCACTTCTCCCGTCTTTGCTGCCATACGATGTCGTATCCCAGCACATCGGCAAGCTCCAATACTTCCTTGTATCGGATGCTTTCCCGCTGTAATTTTGCGGACAGGTTGGAAACGCTGTCGCTCCAACCGTACTCGTCCGAGAGCAGGTCAACTACTTCCTGCATAGTCATTCCGGCACGGATGATCTGTGCCTTGATTTCGTTGCGTACATTCATATTGTAAATTCCTCCATATTTTTGATTTACAATTCGGTGCAAAGGCTACTCCCCAAAGCGGAGCAGATGCACCGAACAGTGAAAAATCTGCTTTCTCCAAAATCGCTTTCATTTTGTGAGTGCGATACTCTGTCCATACAGGCATATATTCCACTTTGCTGTTCCGTGGGATTTTGTCTGAAACAGTGAAAACACCCATTGTTTCGTAAACTGGGTGCATGGTTTGGAGAAGCACGATTTGGTGAAATGGTTTCGTCCTGCGGTCAAGAACTTTGCTGTTTCCATTACCATTGATTTTCAATGCCCGAAAACAGGTCAGTTCTGACAGCTGATTATTCCTATAAAAAAGGAAAACAGGTAAAACGCTGTGTACATACATACAGAAAACGAAAGACAGGAATCAGTCCTGCCATTCCTCCGGTACGTACGTACATGGCGAAACGTCGTAAAACCCGTTTATATTAGGTCGTGCCACAGCTTCCACACCCATAAATCCCCATACCCGCCGTCCGGCTGAGTTGGTGATGTTGTTGCAATGCTCCAAATTAAATTTCTTTGCATTGGCAACCATGGCATCGCTGAAGCTGCGGGATTTCAGAGGGGCAAGGGAGTTTTCCTCACACCACAGGCGATAGATAGCGTAAAAGTCCTTGGAACTGATGGACGCATCCGCCTTGCGCCGGATATATCCCTCGGAATCCATGAAGTCAAAAATGTTGTTATTGTCACGCTTGACCGCTTCCCGGTTTTCACGGATGCGGTCGCTCTCCGTAAACTTAAAGTTGTTGGCAACAAGCCGCTGCAAGCCTTCAAATGCCCAGAGGAAAATCCCCTCGGCTTCGGCTTTCATCTTCTCTGCAAGATCGGGATCGTCGGCTCTGTCCACGGGCTTTTCCTTGGTAGTCAGCACAAGCTGTCTACGGTAAAAACCATCGCTACGGTCATACAGGGCTTGCAGATCGCCATTGCTGAATGCCATCAACCGGGCGAACATCCAGCCCTGATAGCTCTGTTTACCTTTGCGTTCCAAATCCATCTTGCCCTGTGCGGTTACAATGGATTTTACATAGTTGGTCTGGCGCAGAGCTTCCATCCGCATATCATCATCCACGCACAGCAGGATGTGTTCCAGATCGGCACGGGCGAAGCGGTTTTCGGAAATTTTACCGATACTGCCGTCTTTCATATTCGTGCCGAATATGGTGGACAGCACTGCACCGATTTGAGATTTGCCCTCGCCGCCGTTGCCCTTAATCACCATCATGCGCTGCCCCTTGTTGGAGGGAATCAGGCAGTAGCCGATAAACTCCTGCAAGGTGGGAATATCTTCTTCATAGAGCAAACCGTCCAAAAAGTTCAGCCACAGAGCAGGTGCAGCAGCGTTTGGATTGTAGGAAACAGGCAAGCGGCTCTGTACGATTTCCTTTTTCCCCTCGATAAATCTTCCATCCAGCATGAGCGTTCCGTTGGCAACATGGATGCGGTCAGGCTGGGGAGGAAGATCCTCAACCATGGCTTCCAGTTTCAGCAATTCCATGATGTTTTTGATCTTCTGCGGTACGCTGCTGATGGTGTAGCTTTTCAGCTTTTCGTAGACCTCGCCCCGCAGGACAATATCATCCGTTACCCGTCCATTGGGCGTAAAGAAAGCCCTGTTTGCAAAGATGATTCTGCTCTCTTGCAGAAATTCTTCACAAAACAGAGCTTCATTGATATTCTGCCCATCAAACCAGACAGGCAAATTCATATCAGGCGTTTTCCGGTTCTTCGCCATGGTGTGCCACCTCCTTTTTCTTTCGTGCAGTGTACTCTTTCAGAAAGTCGATATACCCGTCCTTCATCAGTTTGTCCACAACAGCTACACGCTGTTCCAATTCGCCCACGGTCAGCACATCTGCCATATATTCGATATGGCAGTGCATCTGGCAGGCTTCCACAAAACGGTCATCATAAGGCTCGTCCGGTGTCTTTGGTGCATAGCGCACTTTCCAATCCTCCAACAGATGCAGATAATCCGTCAGCACCCGGAAACACAGCATTTCATCCTCCCGGAACTGACGGATATAGGGACGCTTTGGCTTGACCATAGCTGCGGCAGTGGGCGGTTTCGGGTCAAGCCCAAAGTCCGCAGCCAGCTTTTGCACTGCTTCATGGTTACTCAGATTGAACAGCTTTGCCACAAGGTCGATCACGTCTCCCTTGGCTCCGCAACCGAAGCAGAAGAATAATCTTCATTCAGCTTCAAGCTCGGATGCCGGTCATTGTGGAATGGGCAGCAAGTCATACCGCTGCGGTTGACTTTCAGCCATAGTGCTCGGCAGCTTGCTTCACGCTGATCGCCGCCTTGATGTTTTCATAGATTGTCATAGAAAAACCTCCGTTCATAATAGTCTGGAAAGCACGAAGCACCCGCCGTGATTGGCAGGTGCTTCGCCCTTTCTACTATGGTTATGACGGATTTGAAAAAAAGCAGGCTAAAAGCAGGACAACCTCATTTCAAAAAACAGGACAACTTATCTGATGATGTAGATTTCTTCACATTTGCATGGTATAATTAGAAAAGTGAAAAAACAGGACAGGAGGGCAAGCATGAATCAAGAACTGATGACATTGGATTTTTGGCAGGATACGGTCATATATGAGGGCAAAATATTTCCTATCGGTACTCTTGCCTGTGATGCGCTGAATGTTCCTGCGGATACCCTCGCAAGAATGAACGAGCAATGCGAGAAAATCAATCTACTGCTTGGAATGTTAAACGCCGGACAGGATGCTTCCGCACTCTTTCCTATGGCAAAGGAAGCTGTGCTGACAATGGTGGATATTCTCAGCGAAACGCCGCCGTTCTCCAATATGAATATTCCAAAACATAGAGAACGGATTGAAAAAGTCTTTACTGCGGACAATGCGCTGAAATATATGGAGTTTGCCATAAAAGCCGCAACTAATTCCTTGCAGTTTGAAGAAATCCCGAACTATGCCGATGCAATGATGCTCCAACGATATACTGCTGTATTCGGGCATCTGGCATACTCCCTTGGGGAATACCAAACCGCAATGCTTGATTTTGCGGAAAAATCAGACGGAAATGAAGCAGACCGTACCGCAGAGGGCTTCGCCAGAATGTTCGGCAGCTATTTCCCGCCGGAGTTCTCTATCACGGAGGGCAATGCCTGGATGTCTACCCTGAACAATTCCGTTCAGTATGTATCGGTCATCCGTCCCGGCGAAAAAGTTGCAAAGCTCGTCAAGCGAATCCATTATGTATCCTTTGTGGGGATGTTCCGGTCTGATCTCTTTGAGGGCTTGTGTGTCGGTCATGCACCGAAGAAATGTAAAATTTGCGGCAAATGGTTTCTGACAACCAACGCAAGGCACACCAAATACTGCGGCGGCTATGCGCCGGGGGACAAGCTACACCGCACCTGCCGACAGATCGGCAATCTGAAAGGCAGAGAACAACGGGAGCTTGCAGACGATCATCCTGTTATCCAGATATACGAAAAGCGGCTGAATACCATAAACCGCTATATCAAGCGTGGCAAACTGGATGAGGATTTAGCAGAGGTTATGAAGAAACTGGCGAAAGATAAGATGCTCCGGGCAAAAAGTAATGTCGCTTATGCCAAGGGAACTTATGAGAAAGAAATGGAACAGGTTGCTTTGAAGAAAGAAGCCCAAAAGTGCATTTGAATTTGTTAGGAGGAACAGTCAATGAAAATAGGATTTTTGTTTTTCTTGGTTTTCTGTATAATTGCAATTTTTGCGAGTAAGAAAAAGAAATAAATTTGAAATTGGACGTTGAAAGGAGGTGCGCTATGCTAAGTGATTTTACATGGAATATGACCGGATACATACCAAAATACGCTGTCAATCCGCACGGTGATGGTATCATTCCCTATATGGCAGAGCGCATCTTCCAACTGGAACCGGAGCCGCCAGCGGTGGGCAGTCTGAATGAATATATCCTGTCTGCCTTGCGGGAAAAGAATTTGATATATTTCTCGTTCTTCCTCCACCATTATGAGCCACAGCTCAATAAGCGCATCAAAGGCTTTTGGGGTGTGGATGGCGGCGATCTGTACGATACAGACCGTTTTATAGATATAAAGCTCTCCTGCAGGGAACAAATGCTCCAAAAGCTGATGGACTATGATCCTGCCAAGGGTGCGGAGTATGCTACATACATTTTCCCGTTCATCCGGGATGCTATGCTCCGCTTCCGCATGGGCGAAGAAAAATGGTCGGTATCCTCTCTGACCAATTATAAAATGGTGCGGTCAATGGCTTGGCTGTACCATAACACCAAGGATGCGGTCAGCGAGTTTTCCAAAAAGTATAACTGTGACTTTGCCCTTGCGGAAGAATATCTGAGAGTTGTTCGAGGTATCCGCAATCAGCAACCATTCTATGTGACAGATGAGGACGGCGAGGAAACGGGCGAAGATGTTGCTCTTGATGATACTTGGAACTACTCCGACATCCTCTGGAACGGCATACAGGCAGAAAAGGTGCAGCGAGCTTTTGATAAGCTGAACTACCGGGAACAGACCTTGCTTGAAAAGCGGCTGGCAATCTGCATGACCTGCGGGCATGTCGGCTCATGGAAAGGCCGTCCCACCTTTGAGGAACTGGCTGTAATGTTTGAGGGCAGCACTGCCAGCGGTGCGGAGCGAGCCTACCGCAGAGCAGTGGACAAACTGACAGAATTGTTGGTTGCCGAGGGCGCAATCCATGCTGTCCGCTTGAAACAGAAATCCAAGACCAAACGAAAAAAGAAAATCGCCACCGCAATCTACGAATACCAAGCAGACTGCGACGGCGAATGGGGCCAGATTTCATTTGATTTTGAGAACGGCACATCAGAAATAGTCCGACTTGCCGATTGGGATACAATGAAAACAAACCGCTTTGCGAACAAGGCAATAGCCTACCTTCTAAACTGCGAAAACGAGAAGTTGCCAAAGGAAACGATAGTAGCGTTTGAACTATAAAAGGAAATTGACGAGGAACGAGAATGAAAACAATCGCAATCATAGATGATGATATTCATATTGGAGATATGCTGAGAGAAGTGCTGGTGCAAGAGGGCTATTCTGTTCTTCGTGCATACTCCGGCACAGAAGCGTTATATCTTCTTTCACAAAACAAGCCCGATTTGGTGCTGCTGGATCTGATGTTGCCGGGATTGTCTGGCGAGGAAGTTCTGCCCCACATTGAGAACATTCCTGTTATCGTTCTCAGCGCAAAAGTAGATGTGCAAGACAAGGTAAATCTTCTGCTGGGCGGTGCGGCAGATTACATGACCAAGCCTTTTGATACAAAGGAGCTTCTTGCCCGTATCACTGTTCAGCTCCGCAAGGCAGAACAACATGGCGAAACCAAATCTCTTTCCGTTGGCGATTTGGTTTTGGATATGGTTTCCCTTTCTCTGACAGTACAGGAGCAGCCTGTGAAGCCGACCCGAACGGAGTATGCCATCTTAAAACTGCTGATGGAAAATCCCAAACAGGTAATTTCAAAGAGTGTCCTGCTTGACAGAATCAGTCTGGACACACCCGACTGCACCGAGCGTTCTTTGAAGCAGCACATCAGCAATCTTCGTAAAAAGATGCAGGATGTCAGCGGTGTAGACTATATCGAAACAGTCTGGGGAATTGGTTTCAAATTGGCAGAACAAAAAATCTTGACCAAATCTTGACGTTTTTCTTGACCACTTTCTTGACTTTTGTTTTGTAAACTTAGGTCAGCAAAGGAGGTAATACAATATGAACTATATTTTGCAAACAAACAGCCTGACAAAAAAGTATAAAAACTTTCAGGCATTGAATGGTCTTACTATGAATGTTCCCAAAGGTTCCATCTATGGCTTTGTGGGAAAGAACGGCGCTGGTAAGACAACCCTGATCCGCTTGATCTGCGGATTGCAGGAACCGACTTCCGGTAGCTTTTCTCTGTACGGCATCCGCAATGACAGCAAGGATATTATCAAATCCCGCCGTCGCATGGGTGCTGTGGTGGAAACACCGTCCATCTACATGGATATGACTGCGGAGGAAAATCTGAAGCACCAGTATCTCATTCTTGGTCTGCCATCATTTGATTGTATTCAGGAATTGTTGAAGCTGGTAGGTCTCGACAACACGGGAGAGAAAAAAGCGAAGAACTTCTCCCTCGGTATGAAGCAGCGTCTGGGCATCGCTATCGCATTAGCCGGTGATCCCGACTTTCTTGTTCTTGATGAGCCTGTAAATGGTCTCGACCCTCAGGGTATTGTGGAAATGCGAGAACTGATTTTGAAGTTGAACCGAGAAAAACAGATTACAGTTCTTATTTCCAGTCACATTCTGGATGAACTTTCCCGTCTGGCTACTCATTACGGTATCATTGATAATGGTCGCATGGTGAAGGAACTGAGTGCAGAAGAACTGGACACAGTTTGCCGCAAGTGTGTCCGCATGGAAGTGACCGATACTTCTACTCTGGCTCGTGTGCTGGATTCCATGAATCTGGAATATAAAATTATCTCCGCAACAACAGCCGATGTGTTCGCAAAGATCAATGTGACACAGCTGACCGTTGTACTGGCAAAGGAAAACTGCGAAGTGCTGTCTATGCAGGAAAAAGATGAAAGTTTGGAGAGTTATTACATCTCTCTGGTTGGAGGTGATAATAATGCGTAAACTTTTTCGAGCAGCCTTTTACCGTACAGAGAATAAAAAAATGATTCGAATAGAATTAGTGATTGCTGTATTGCTTTCCGCATTCATCATCCTCAACGGTTACTTCCAGACGAATTTGACTAATGCATACATCTATAAGCTGGTCGCCCGTTTTTTTGGATATTCACCCCTGATGGGACCATTTATCGCCGTATTTGCCGCATATTTGTGGGGAACAGACTATGAATATGGAACTCTGCGCAATAAACTAATCTGCGGACACACTCGTGAAGAAGTTTATTTTTCCAATCTTCTCCTGACCATATGTGCTGGACTGAGTACTGCACTAATCTGGTTGATAGTTAATGGGATGCTGGGTATTCCGCTACTGGGTACGGCAAGCCTGAACCTCTCTTTGGGAGAGATGGCATTTTATATTTTTTCAAGCCTTTTGATGGTCGTTGCACTCTCCAGCGTATGTTGTCTGTTGGCAAGTCTGGCGGAGAACAAAAACTCAGCGACACTTCTTTGTCTGGGAGCTGTAGCTGCAATGGTCATAATCGGGATGCTCCTTTATGATCGTTTTGCAGAACCAGAGTTATTGGATGGATGGATGTGGAGTGATACAGACCCAACTGTGCGATGGCATCCCCAAAATATCAAATTCATCGGTGGAACATTTCGTATCCTGCTGGAATTTCTTATCTGTCTGACACCTGGAGGACAAGGTGTAATTCTTTGCGAAGAAGGGGTGGAACACCTGATTTTTCTTCCATTGTGCTCTGCGTTTGTAATTTTTTCAACATCTCTTATAGGAAGTCGTTCCTTTAAGAAAAAGAACCTAAAGTAAGGAGGTAGAAAGATGTTCCCTTGGATTTTGTGTTGTATTTTGCTAATTGTTGTATTTTTTCTAATCACAAAGATTATTTTTATAGAAAAAAGTATTGATGAAATTCATACAGAATTCCAGGAACGTCTTTCCTCCGACACAAACACTCTGATTGATATTTCTTCCAGCGACCCTCATCTGAGAAAACTGGCTTCGGAGATTAATATCCAGCTTCGATTGCTCCGCAAGGAACGCCATCGTTACCAACAGGGCGATCTGGAACTGAAAGAAGCTATCACCAATATTTCCCATGACCTGAGAACTCCGCTTACGGCGATAAACGGTTATCTTGACCTATTGGAACGAGAGGAAAAAAGCGAAACGGTACACTGCTATCTTTCTCAAATCCAAAACAGAACAGATGTTTTAAAAAATCTAACCGAAGAACTATTCAGATATAGTGTGGTTACTTCTTTTCAGGAACTGAAACCAGAACGTATGGATGTTGTCCGGGCATTGGAGGAAAGTCTGCTGTCTTTCTATGCGGTCATGCAGGAAAAAGGCATCCAACCGGAAATCGAATTGCCGGAGAAACCGGTTTTCCGTGAACTGGATGCAGGTGCGGTCAACCGTATCTTTTCCAACATTATCAGCAATGCGCTGAAATACTCTGACGGCGATCTGTCCGTAGTCATGGATAAGAACGGCTGTGTTACATTCAGCAACACGGCGCACAATCTGAATTATGTGACGGTCGGCAGATTGTTTGACCGTTTCTATACAGTAGAAGCCAGTCGCAATTCAACCGGTTTGGGATTGTCCATCGCCAAGCTGCTGATTGAGCGTATGGGCGGAAGTATTGGAGCAATCTACAACAATGACAAACTGCAAATCAAGATAATCTTTGCAAAATGAAATAAAAAAAAGTTTATATGAACGGAGGTGTTTTGATTATGAAGAAATACTTGAAGGAGATACTAATACTCTTAATTCAATTATTTATGTTTTATGTATTTCCATTATTTGCAGGACCAACAGACGTTATGGGAATGATAGTTTTGCTTATTTTAGCAACATTATTGCTTTCAATTCTAATTGGCAGCATTTCAAATCTGAAAGTAAAGTACTTGTATCCAATAATCATAGCAATTACATTTGTGCCATCTGTGTTTATATACTATAACGAGACAGCATTGATACATTCGCTTTGGTATTTGGCAGTATCATCCTTTGGTTTGATAATCGGCATGGTCATTCATAAATTGATTCTTAAAAAGTAGAAAGAGCAAAACTTTCAAAGGCTACCCAGTCAAAAAGATTGGATAGCCTTTATTTATGTTTTCTAAAATTAAAGTTGAATATCTGCCTTAGCCAATAACTATGGCTTAGAGGTTTAGTGAGCCAGGCAAATCGCTCCAATCGCCGTATCCACAGATTTATACTCTGTAACAGTTTTTCAAATAGGTTTTGGAATCTCCGTTCAATATCAAATCAGCATATCCAATCGGGTCATTGTAAATCAGATAATCCAGTTCCGACCTCTGATACATATTGTCGGCAACCTCGTTCTCAACCGCAATCGTATCAATCGCAATCATACTACCATCAAAGAATTTCAGTTCCACACAAGCGGTATCCATGTTAAACTTACAAGAAATCAATCTATCCATAAGAAACCTCCATTTTACGGGATGTTATATCATCCCAAAATATTTGAATGCTTCTCGGATTGCTTTCTCTTTTTCCGGTGGACACAGAGGCTGTCTGGAATCTTCGGACTTCGGCAGATTGTAGTTCTTACCAACCTCAATCCCACATTTCCGCTTAATCTGTGAGATATACAGGTTTGATACCTTTAATCCGCTATGTTCCAGTACATAGTCCTTGATCTGCGTGTAGGTTGCCCCATCTTGAAATTCGGACATATCCATATCTTCTAAAGAGAACTCAACCCGAATCTTTTTCGAGTCGACCTCACCCTTGGAAAGCAAAACAACCGTCTCGCAGTGCACCGTTCCCGGAAACATATCAACACAGCAGACTTTTTCTACACGGTATCCATATTTTGCAAACTCTACCAGATCCCGCGCAAGAGAAGTCGGCTTGCAGGAGATGTAAAGCATTTTTTCACACCTATATAAATCAACTATCTTCGGCAGAGCCTTCGGATGGATTCCTTCGCGCGGTGGATCAAGAACGATGAAGTCCGGTTTTTCTTCGATTTCATCGATCACCTTCAGCACGTCTCCGGCGAGGAAACTGCAGTTGGTAAGGCCGTTTGCCTCTGCGTTCTCTTTTGCAGCTGTAACAGCTTCTTCCACGATTTCCACGCCGATCACTTCTTTTGCGACCGGTGCAAGGATCTGGGCGATGGTTCCGGTTCCGCTGTAGAGGTCGAAGATCGTGCGGTCTTTCGTCTCGCCGACGAACTCGCGGGCGGTGCTGTAGAGAACTTCCGCGCCAAGGGAATTGGTCTGGAAGAAGGAGAACGGGGTGATCTTGAATTTCAGTCCGAGGAGTTCTTCATAGAAGTAGTCCTGTCCGTAGAGCACTTTTGTCTCATCGCTCTTTACAACATCTGCCAGGGAATCATTTATGATATGGAGGAATCCGACAACCTTTCCTTCCAGCGGCAGACCAAGCACTTCCTGCACGAGCGGCATCAGATCCCACTCTTCCTGGCTTGTGGTGACGAGATTTACCAGGATTTCTCCGGTATTCTCGGCTCTTCGCACCAGCAGGTGGCGCAGGTAACCCTCGTGGCTTATCTTGTGGTAGTAACTTGCGTTCCGCTCTTTAAAGTACGCCAGCACGCAGGTCAGAATCTTTGTGAAATCCTCATGTACGATTTTGCAGTCGCACGCGGTCAGGACATCGTAGGTGCTTCCCTTTTTATGAAGTCCGAGAGACAACGGGCCGTCCTTGTATTCATCGCCGAAGGAAAACTCCATTTTATTCCGGTATGCAAACTCCTTCGGACTTCCCTTGATTCCAAGGAACGGATAATCGGCCTCCCCCGCCTCATTGACCTGGCCGGCCTCCACGAGGGCATCGTCGAGCAGTTTTTTCACCTGACCGGCCTTCATTGCAAGCTGATCCTCATAACTCATCGTCTGGTACATGCATCCGCCGCAGGACGGGAAAATACTGCAGACCGGATCGCGCTTTTCCATCGGGGATTTTTCTGTTACTTCGAGCAGGCGGCCCTCCATGCGGTTCTTTCTTTTTTTGTTGATCTGAAAGCGGATCTTCTGTCCCGGAATTGCATTTTTCACGGTAACCGTCTCGCCCTCCACATGTACACGTCCTTTATTCGGGAAATCGATTCTTTCCACGACTCCCTCGTAAATTTCTCCTTTTTTCATTCTCTTCTCCTTCTATGTCAAACTGATTTCCGGACAGAAAAACTCCGGTACCACGTTCCGGCACCGGAGTTTCTTTTTTCCATCCTACTTATCTTCGTCTTCATCCTCGAAGTAATCGTCGAAATCGTCATCGAAATCATCTTCGAAGTCTTCCAGATAATCCGGAGTTACAAACCGGTATACTGCGTATGCGATTCCTGCAACTGCCGCTACCGCTCCGACAATGGCAAGGACCCATAAAATCACGTTTTTCGGTTTTTCGCTCTCACGTTCTCTCTGTTTTAAAAGCTCTAATACTTCATCAATCTTATTCATACTGTCCACCAACCTTTGCTTTAGATTAGAAACTTAACTTAACGATAGTATACCATACGAGCCGCAATTTTACCACAATTTCCGCTCTTTTTTATAAATCTTTTCGTTTCACTTACAGTCGGTATTTTCACGGAGTCTGACATGTCGAGAATAGTTCGACTGTGACTTTCCTCATGTCAGTGGAGGATACCGATTTCTCTCCGCCTACCACTGCCGTTATGTTTCTTTTAACAATTCATCCCACCGCTTTAGAAGCGGGGGACTTCTTGTCTACTGGTGTTAAAATTCAGAATCCGCCGGCAGTTCCCGCAGAATCTTGTGGAACTGACCGCCGCAGCGCTCCATTTCTCCTAACACCTGGTCGATCCATTCACCCTTTGTATGCCAGTTTTCTCTGGTGAACTCAATATCCGAAGGACAGACAAAAAACTCTGTCTCCGGGTAGACAAGCTGGTAATACAGAATACACCGTCTCGCATGGAGATTCCGGCAGCAGAGGATCGCTTTTTTTACCTCGATGCCCGCCGCATCTGTCACTTCCCGTGACCGCAGTGCATTTTCATACGTATACGTCGCCTTGTCTTCGCGCAGAATCGCTTTCTCCGGCACGCCGTTTTTCTGCAGTACCGTCCGCAGAAACTCCCACTCGGTTTCATAGTTCCCGCCGTACTGCTCCGCAAGATCCTGTACACCGGCAAAATGCCCGAGCACAGTACTGTATCTTCCCGACGGAAGCACATACGGCGCAAATCCTTCTTTCCAGAGTTCTGCCGCGTGCGCCGCCATCTGCGGATATCCGTTTCCCGGCACAAAAATCACATCGGCTTTCTGCGGCTCATCCTTCACGAAAATATAGTCCGTAAAGTAGTTTAAAAACTTCTCATACATGAAATGTTACCACTCTTTAAAGTCCATGAGGCACTCTACGACATATGCCATATCCTGTTCAGACAGGCTGTAGAACATCGGCAGACGCATCAGGCGCTCGCTCTCTTTTGTTGTGTATTTGTCCTCTCCGTGGAAAACACCGAACTTCTGTCCGGCCGGGGAGGTATGGAGCGGAACGTAATGGAAGACACACATCACACCGCGCTCTTTCATATAGTTGATCAGTTTTGTACGCACTTCCAGATTTCTTGCCTTGATGAAGTACATATGTGCATTATGTACACAGCCTTCCGGCACAACCGGCTGCTCGATCTTTCCGGCCTCAGCCAGCGGACGGAGCTGCTCATGGTAATAGTTGTAGATGGCCATCCGCTTTCTGTCGATTTTCTCATGTTCCTCGAGTTCTGCAAGCAGGTAAGCCGCATTCATATCGCTCGGCAGATAGGAGGAACCGTAGTCGATCCAGGTATATTTGTCGATCTGTCCGCGGAAAAACTTGCTGCGGTTCGTTCCCTTTTCACGAAGGATCTCTGCTTTTTCCAGATAATTCTCATCCTGGAACAGCAGCGCGCCGCCCTCTCCCATCGTATAGTTTTTCGTCTCATGGAAGCTGTAGCAGCCAAAATCGCCGATCGTTCCAAGGGCTTTTCCCTTGTAGTACGCGCTCACGCCCTGTGCCGCATCCTCTACAACCTTCAGGTTATGGCGTTTTGCAATATCCATGATGGTATCCATTTCACAGGCAACGCCCGCATAGTGAACCGGAACAATCGCTTTTGTTTTTTCGGTGATAGCATCCTCAATCTTGGTCTCGTCGATGTTCATCGTATCCGGACGGATATCCACGTAGACGATTTTTGCTCCGCGCAGAACGAAGGCATCTGCAGTGGAAACAAACGTGTAGGACGGCATGATCACTTCGTCGCCCGGCTGAATCTCAGACAGGTAAGCTGCCATTTCCAGTGCATGGGTGCAGGATGTCGTAAGCATCGCATGTTTTACGTTGAAATTGTCCTGCATCCAGGCAGAACATTTCTTCGTAAAAGGACCGTCGCCGCACAGCTTGTTGTTTTCCTCTGCCGCCTGGCGGATGTATTCCAGTTCTGTTCCAATAAAAGGTGGTTTATTAAACTCTATCATTGTTTTTTCCTTATCTTTCTTCTATCCATTACTGTTTTATTTACTTTCAGAGCCCAAAACAAGCTCTTAGGTAGTCTTATTTTCTCACAAATCCCTGTGGATTTCAAGACACGATTTTGACATGACAGCCATATCATCATACTGTCCATAAAGCCAAAAGAACCCTTGATTTCTCAAGGGTTCCATAAGTAGCGAGAGGGGGATTCGAACCCTCGACACCGCGGGTATGAACCGCGTGCTCTAGCCAACTGAGCTATCTCGCCATATTCATTTTCAACATCGTTTTTCATAAAATATGGGGCCTATAGGGCTCGAACCTATGACCCTCTGCTTGTAAGGCAGATGCTCTCCCAGCTGAGCTAAGACCCCACATCGGTGTTTTGTCTGTTGGCTTTTTATCTGTATCACCAACCGACTTTGTTAGTATAGCATTCCACCCGCCAAATGTCAACACTAATTTTCAAATTTTTTCGATTTTTTTCAACTTTTTCTCCCGCCACTCTTTCAGGTACTGCTCCTGTTCCAGATCTTCCCGTTCTTTCTCCCATCCTGCCGCCCGGCAGAGCGTCCATGCAAGCAGAAGAAATACGGCAAAAATCCCCGCCAGACAAACGATTCCCATCTTTTCCGACCGCCTTTCCTGTTCTGATTCTGCTAAAAACCAAAGGATCTCCTTACTATTGTATCCGGAACGGCGGCGCTTTATTCCCTTTTCAGAATAAAAAGACAAAGCCGCCAGATTTCCCTTTCACCGGGATTCTGGCGGCTCCATTTTACTCAAAATTAAAATTCACATTCACGTTACGCTTCGTCAATCGCTTTTCCAATATCATGGCGGTAATATTTATTGTCAAAGTCAACCCAGTCAACAGCCTTATATGCATTCGCACGTGCCTCTTTCAGGGTATCGCCAAGTGCTGTCACGCCGAGGACACGGCCTCCGTTTGTCACGATCTCGCCGTCTTTGAACTTCGTTCCTGCATGGAAGCAGTAATAGCCCTCATGCTCTTTGAACGTCTCGAGTCCGCGGATCGGGAATCCTTTTTCGTAGGAAACCGGATAACCGTTCGAAGCCAGTACGATGCAGACACACGCATTATCTGCAAACTGCAGGTCGATCTGGTCGAGAGTTCCGTTGATGCAGGCTTCAAATACATCAATGATGTCTGTCTTCATACGAGGAAGCACAACCTGTGCCTCCGGATCGCCGAAGCGGGCATTGTACTCGAGCACCTTCGGTCCGTCCGGTGTCAGCATCAGTCCGAAGAAGATAACTCCCTTAAACGGTCTTCCCTCGGCTGCCATCGCATCTACGGTCGGCTGATAGATATATTTCTTACAGAACTTATCCACTTCTTCGGTATAAAACGGACTCGGGGAGAAGTTGCCCATACCGCCAGTGTTCAGGCCGGTGTCGCCGTCTCCTGCTCTCTTGTGGTCCTGTGCGGAACTCATCGTCTTGATCGTCTTTCCATCCACAAAGGAGAGAACGGAAACCTCACGTCCCGTCATAAACTCCTCGATGACCATCTCGTTTCCGGCACTGCCGAATTTCTTGTCGAGCATGATCGTCTTGACGCCCTCTTTTGCTTCCTCTAAGGTATTGCAGATCAGAACGCCTTTTCCAAGAGCCAGACCGTCGGCTTTCAGCACGATCGGGAATTTTGCAGTCTCGAGATATTTCTCTGCCGCTTCCGGATCGGAGAATGTCTCGTATGCCGCCGTCGGGATATGGTATTTTTTCATCAGGTCTTTGGAGAACGCTTTCGATCCTTCCAGGATTGCCGCATTCTTTCTTGGTCCGAATACGCGCAGTCCCTCTGCCTCAAACACATCGACAACACCGCCGACCAGCGGATCATCCATGCCGATGACGGTCAGGTCAATCTCTTTTTCTTTCGCAAAAGCAACGAGCTTGTCAAACTCCATCGCTGCAATATCGACACACTCTGCGTACTCCGCAATTCCTGCGTTTCCAGGAGCGCAGTAAATCTTGTCTACCTTCGGGCTCTGCGCCACCTTCCAGGCAATCGCATGCTCTCTTCCGCCGCTTCCTACAATCAGTACTTTCATCGCTCTTACTCCTTTATCTTTACGTGTCCGTCTTCTACCGTTACTTTTCCGTTTGCAATCAGATCAATCGCACGCGGCATGATGACCCACTCGGCCTCTTCCATGACGCGCTGCTGCAGTGCCTTCGGTGTATCGCCCTCGTGCACTTCGACTGCCTTCTGCAGAATAATCGGGCCGGTGTCTGTTCCGCCGTCCACAAAATGAACCGTCGCTCCCGTCACTTTGACGCCGCGGGATAATACGCCCTCGTGCACTTTCAGTCCGTAATAGCCCGTTCCGCAGAACGACGGAATGAGGGACGGATGAATGTTGATGATCTTATTCGGATAAGCATCCACAATGCTCTGCGGGATCACAACCAGGCATCCTGCGAGCACAACGAGATCGACGTTGTACGACTGCAGTTTCGCCAGCAGTGCCTCGTTGAATGCTTCTCTCGATGCAAAGGTCTTCGGGGAAAGGCATACCGCATCAATCTCCTTCTTTTTCGCACGCTCCAGCGCATACGCTCCTGCATTGTTGCTGATGACAACGGAAACCTCCGCGTTTGTGATGGTTCCCTCGTCAATCGCATCCAGAATCGCCTGCAGGTTCGTGCCGCCGCCGGAGACGAGAACTGCTAATCTTAGCATAACTGTACTCCTTTTTCTCCGTTTTCAATGTGGCCGATCACATATGGCGTATCTCCTGTGGAACGGATGGCTTTCATCGCTGCGTCTACATCTTCCGGATCAACAGCCAGTACCATACCGATACCCATATTGAAGGTGTTGTACATCATCTGCTCGTCGATATTGCCTTTCTTTGCCATCAGATCAAAGATCGGCGGTACGGTGTAGCTGTCTTTCTGTACAACGGCTACGGTATTGTCTTTGAGCATACGCGGAATGTTCTCGTAGAAGCCGCCTCCGGTGATGTGGCTGCATGCTTTTACGGTTACACCGGCATCTTTGATGGCGCGGAGTGCTTTTACGTAGATACGGGTCGGTGCAAGCAGGGTCTCGCCGAGGGTTGCGCCGAGCTCATCATAGTATGTATTTAAAGAATCTTTTGTCATATCGAAAACTTTGCGGACAAGAGAAAATCCGTTGCTGTGAACGCCGGTGGAAGCCATGCCGATCAGTACGTCTCCGGCTGCCAGATTTTCACCGGTAATCATGTCTTTCTTGTCACATACGCCGACAGCAAAACCTGCCAGATCGTACTCATCCTCCGGCATCAGGCCGGATGCTCTGCGGTCTCACCGCCGATCAGTGCCGCATCGGACTGCAGACAGCCTTCTGCAACGCCTTTTACGATCGAAGCTATCTTCTCCGGATAGTTCTTTCCGCATGCGATGTAGTCGAGGAAGAACAGCGGTTCTCCGCCGGCACATGCGATATCGTTCACACACATGGCAACGGCATCAATGCCGATGGTGTCGTGTTTATCAAGAATCATGGCGAGCTTCACCTTGGTTCCGCATCCGTCTGTACCGGAAAGCAGCACCGGCTCTTCCATTTCTTTGATTTTTGCCAGGGAAAAAGCGCCTGAAAAACCGCCAAGGCCGCCTAATACCTCCGGGCGCATGGTTTTCTTTACATGCTCTTTCATTAATTCTACTGATTTGTATCCAGCTTCAATATCTACTCCTGCGTTCTTGTAATCCATGGTGAACCTCCCTTGTCCTTTGTTTTTATTTACTGTAGTTACGGTATCCTGTTTCCTGCAGTTTTGCGTCTTTTGCCTCAACCTGCTCTTTCATTTCCTGTGTATATGCTTTCAGTTTTGCAAGCAGTTCCGGATCGGAAGTTGCAAGAATCTTTGCTGCCAGGATTCCGGCATTGGCACCGCCATTGATGGCAACGGTTGCTACCGGAATGCCGCTCGGCATCTGTACGATGGAGTACAGGGAATCACGACCTCCAAGCGATGTGGTATGCATCGGAATTCCGATGACCGGCATTGGGAAAATAGCTGCGCACATACCCGGCAGATGAGCTGCCATACCTGCGCCTGCAATGATAACCTTGAAGCCTTTCTCCTCTGCGGTTTTTGCATATTCGAAAAATACATCCGGCTCGCGGTGTGCGGAGATGATTTTCATCTCGTACTCAATTCCAAATTTTTCCAGCATGTCGGCTGCTTTGCTCATTACCGGCATATCAGAGTCGCTGCCCATCACAATTCCTACTTTAGCCATGTTGTTCTCCTTTTCTGATTAACTGTTCTAAGCGTTATTCATTAGTTATGCTTATATTTATGTTTTAATCATTCAGTTCTGCTTATAATATACTAAGCAGGCGCAGAAATGTCAACCCATAATCAGCCAAAAGGTTCATTTAATTCTTCCGTTCCCGGCAGGACGAAGCGTCCGTCCTCAATGAGAGGGATCGTCGTTCCGTCTGCTTTTTCGACCGCAACCGACTGCAGTTCGCGGTACGGAATCGTGATGTCCGTGTGGCATCCGAAGTATGCTTTCGACGGATCTTCTTTCCGTTTTGCCGAAACCTCGTTCTCGCGCGCGATTACTTCTTTTCCGTCCGGGTTGTACATCGGGCTGTCCTCCGCCCAGGCGTAGCAGGTGTCGCCCATCGCAAAATGCGGGCCCATCTTCTCTGCGATCAGGATCGGCAGTTTTCCGGCGATGCCGTACTGCTCTGCCATCACGTACGCCGTCGTGTTCGTTCCGATGGCAAACTCACCGATCGGCAGCGTCCTGTGGTGATACAGCAGGTTTTCTTCTATATAAGTACGATTGTCCTCTTCTTTTTCGAAGTTTGCGCAGTCATACGCGGTGATCATGCCGTCAGTCAGCGTCAGGCAGAGATCGCGGTAATACAGCTCGTTCAGGTAGACTCCCGTCACATGGAGCACGCCTGTCGTGCCGGTAAGACTCGGGGAAGTAAAGACCTCTCCGACCGGAATATTGCAGTCGGCAACACAGTTCTCGAAATTCGTCTCTTTCGCAGGATCGTTCAGATGATGCAGCATCACGCGCAGATCCGTTCTGTTCTCTCCTTTTCCAAGCACATGCACGGAAACACCCTCGTCGAGCGCATCGATCAGGTACTGCTGGATGCGCTGGTATTTTTCGTAATCGAGCGTGTTGATCTTTACGATCTCACGGAAAATTTTTTCGTAGCGAGGATCG
The DNA here is from genome assembly GCF_003460685.1 of Blautia sp. OF03-13. Classification (NCBI taxonomy): domain Bacteria; kingdom Bacillati; phylum Bacillota; class Clostridia; order Lachnospirales; family Lachnospiraceae; genus Blautia; species Blautia sp. OF03-13. Next base: position 133,760 of record NZ_QTVR01000005.1, read on the forward strand.
ATCTCCGGCATCGGGTAGGCGATGATCGTGTAGCCGTACTCGTCATCCTTGATATAGCGGTTTACAATCTGGCCCGCCTCGTTCTGGAAACCGACACGGAGCTTTTGCTGGCGCTCGTTTAAGTGTAGTGCCTGTTTTTTATTTACTGGCTCAAACGGAACTTCGCCGAAGGTTTCCACCACGGCAGGGCCGGCATAGCCGTCCGCCAGTTCTTTGTACTCGTCGTATTTCACCTGCATCGCGCGGAGCCGTCTCTTCACGAGATCCTCGTTGAGATACAGCGCCTCATCGTTCCGGTGATCGTAGTCATACTGCTTATTCGCAGACGCACCGGCAACCCACGTTCTCCGCGCGCCGCGGGAAATCACCGGCTCGAGTCCCATCTCGCGGAACTGTAATATTGCCGCACGGATCATGCGCTCAAAACCGATATGGAAGCGGATGCTGACTGTCTTCTTTTTCGACAGATCTTTTCGCGCCACGAGAAAGCACTTGCGGAAGCCTTCTGTGTAGGTGCGTGCCATCGCGTCGATTTCTTCCTGGCTGAACGTATTTAAAAAGCGGGCTGTACCCTTCTCATTTTCGGTGATATATTCGCCGTACTGGTACAGATACCGCAGATCCGTCAGATCAGATTCCATCACAATATCCTTCACAAAGTGCAGCGACGGGTCGACGATTTCGCGCACCTGGTATTCCTGGCGCTCCTCGGCGTAATCGCTCACATACCAGTAAATGCTCTCTTTTACATACTGCGCGGACGGCAGCGTCTCCTCCTCGAACATCGCATACAACTCGAGATACAGCTCCATCGCCGCAGTCAGCTCCAGCAGGCGGTCCTCATAGACCCAGACAACAGCATTTCCCAGCTCCCGGTACAGGCAGCAGAGGCTCCTTCCATGCGTTTCACCAAGTGCCCGCACGGCAAACGCCGGGTTTCCGTAGGAGGTCTCATACCGCTCCCCGATCACATCTTCATACGGCTCGCGGTTAAAAACAGCCAGCTCTTCCTCGGATGCTGTTTTTAGATATCCTTCTGCGATTCTGCTCCGGATCTGGTCCATTTTGCAGAGGTACTGTGCCATCTGTGCAAAAAAATCGCGGTACGGCTGCGGAACGCTTTTTTCCGCCGGAATCTGGCGGATCCGCTCAATTGCAAGCGCATACCGCTCGTTTAATAATTCATCCGTCATAAAAAAATCCCTTTCTGTTTCTCTTTAACTGTTACGAGGGGCAGATCTGCCCCTCATTCTTCTTAACTTATTCCTGTTTTTCTTCCCGGTCGTCAATAATTTTTCCATCCCGGATACTCTGTTCGAGAATCTCTTCCATATAACTCCAGATCTCCTCGGAGCCGGTCGCCGTCTTCTCGTTTCGTTTTAACGGCTGGGAAATCCGCACATTGTGGCTGGTCCAGTCTTTTCCATCGTTCTCATGATTTAAAAGCAGCGGCTGAAAATTGTCCATCACATGGGCAAAGCGCGCTTCCGGTGTCTCATACGCTTCGAACTCGAGCCAGAGATCCATCAACATTCTTCCCTGATCCTCCGGCAGCAGGCCGTAGATGCGCTCGGCCGCTTTGTGTTCTCTCTCGTCTTTTGTTTTGTTTGCCTCCGCGTCGTACGCATACGTGTCGCCTGCATCAATCTCCACGAGGTCGTGAATCAGCAGCATGAGCATCGTTCTGCCGATGTCGATTTTCTCACTCGAATATTCCTGCAGCAGAAATGCCATCACCGCCATGTGCCATGCGTGCTCCGCGTCGTCCTCCTGGCGCGAATAGCCGCGGATGTGCGTCTGGCGCAGGATCTGTTTTTCTTTATCAATCTCCAGAATAAAATTCAGCTGTTTTTCAAAACGTTCGCGATCCATCTTTTTCCCCTTTTCTTTATATGTACTCCCGGAGTCTTTCTGTGCTTGATTTTACGAGAGTACATTTATCTCACACCGATCAGAAACAGTGCCAGCCATGCGACCAGCATGCCGCCGCTCGTAATCGAGCCGAGAACCGACATTCTGTGGCTGACCTGTTCTTCTTTAAAGCTCTTCATTCCCACATAGAAGCCGTATCCCGACAGAAGGAATGAGAACAGTCCCGCTGCTCCGAGAAAAATGCCTCCGTTTCCGCGGAATGCAAACGATACGACCGAAGCCAGCAGAAACAGAAAGACCGAAGCACCTGCCATATAGAGAGCTTCCTTTCCGCCTTCCGACGGCTTCCGGACAAAATTGTAATTATACTTCTTCCTCGCCATATTTCCATCTCCTGAATTTATTGCAGATCAGGAATGCGCCGCAGCCGATCATGGCTCCAAGCGTATTCAGCATCAGATCATCTACATCAAAGCAGCCCACCTTCGTGATGAGCTGAATCGTCTCCACGCAGAGGCTGAACATAAAACCAAGAAGCGATACTTTCCAGAAACTCTCCATTTTTTTGTGCATCACCGGAACGATAAAGCCGAACGGCAGAAAACCGATCACATTGCCCGCCAGATTTAAAAATGCGGCAAGGAATCCCACCTTTTCGCGGTAAATCCAGAACCGTCTGATTTCCTGAAACGGCACCAGATTGTAACGGTAATCCAGTTCAAAAAAGTTTCTTCTCCCGTATTCTTCTGCAAAAAACAGAAAATAAACGAGCGCAAGAAGATACACCAGAAATAAAATCCGTCCCACAACGCGGATTCTGGCTTTCGTCTCCTGCTTCATCTTCGTTTCCCCTTTCTGCGTTGTTCTCCCCTCTGCTATCAGAAACGCCGGCATACCTCATCGGCGCACGCGCTTCCGAAATATCCCGGCATTTTTTCTTTTTGAAAGGCGCTTTTAGAACATGATTTCCCCGCGTCGTTTCAGCAGGCCTGCCCCGCTTACGATCATCAGAACACCGGTTGCCACGCCAACAACAACCAGTACGGCGCCCATAGCGATATTTCCGCCGCCGACACGTCCCATGGTTTTATAAATCTTTTCATTCATAGCGCAAAACTCCCTTTCCCGGTGTACCGCATCTTATTTCACGCCGTACTCCTCATAATATGCATCAATGGCAGCCTTCATCTTGTCATCGATCTGAATTTTGCCCTGGCATGGACGGTTGTACAGATACGTGATAACGTCCTCCATGGTTACAATGGCATTTGCCGGGAAGCCATAGGTTTCCTGGATTTCCTCGAGTGCGCTCTTATCGCCTTTTCCGCGCTCCATACGGTTTAAGGATACCATCAGACCTTTGATCTCCACATTGCCCTGTGCCTGGATGATCGGGAACGTCTCCTCGATGGATTTTCCGGAGGTGGTAACATCCTCGATGATGACAACGCGGTCGCCGTCTTTAATTTTGCTTCCAAGCAGCAGTCCTGCATCTCCACCGTGGTCTTTGGCTTCTTTCCGGTTGGAGCAGTAACGTACTTCCACACCGTAGAGATCATGAATCGCAATGGCGGTTACAACGCTGAGCGGGATTCCTTTGTAGGCCGGTCCAAACAGAACGTCGAAATCCAGTCCATAATTGTCATGGATTGCTTTTGCATAATACTCGCCGAGACGTTTTAACTGGCTGCCGGTTACGTAAGCGCCTGCATTCATAAAGAACGGGGATTTTCTTCCGCTTTTCAGGGTGAACTCTCCAAATTTTAATACCTGGCTCTCGACCATGAATTCAATGAACTCTTTCTTATACTGTTCCATTTTATTTTCCTCCATATTTTCAGGGGAAGGCATCGGTTCTCGCATGCCGCCCGTTTTTACTTCTATTCTGTTCTATACTACCATAAACGCCTCTGTTTTTCCAGTCCAGACACAGGATTTCGCATAAAAAACATAAAATCCACACAAATAAATTTCATTCTCTGACGCAAAAAATCCCTCCGCCCAGAGAACGGAGGGATTTTGATATGTTTTCTTTTTAGAAATCTACTTCTGTATCATAGTAGCAGCATTTCAGCAGTTTTTCCATCTCTTCAACAGATGGCTGTCTCGGGTTGGATCCGGTGCAGGCATCGGCGATGGCATTTACAGCGATGTCGTGCAGTCTCTCCAGGAATACGTCTTCCGGAACGAAGCCCTGCTCGGTCGGATAGCTGTCTTTTCCGTAGTTCTTGATGCAGTGCGGAATGTTCAGTTTGTCGTTCATGCCGCGCAGATAGTCAATGAGGAGTTTTACTTTCTCTTCCGTTGTCTCGCCGCCAAGTTTCATCTCGTCAGCGATCACTGCATAACGTTTTGCTGCAGTCTCGTCTTTTGCGTTGAACGCGATAACCTTCGGCAGGTACATAGCGTTTGCTGCGCCGTGGATCAGGTGAGCGCCATAATCAGCGAATGCTGCGCCTGTTTTATGTGCCATGGAGTGAACAATACCAAGAAGTGCATTGGAGAATGCCATACCAGCGAGGCACTGTGCGTTGTGCATGCTGTCACGTTTTGCCATATCTCCGTTGTAGGAATCTACCAGGTCTGCCTGAATCATCTTGATTGCATACAGTGCCAGCGGATCGGTGAAGTCACAGTTCGCTGTGGAAACGTATGCCTCGATTGCATGGGTCATAGCGTCCATACCGGTGTGAGCAACTAACTTTTGCGGCATCGTCTCTGCCAGATCCGGATCTACGATTGCAACGTCCGGCGTGATTTCGAAGTCTGCCAGCGGGTATTTGATACCTTTTTCATAGTCTGTGATAACTGCGAACGCGGTTACCTCGGTTGCTGTTCCGGATGTAGAAGAAATTGCACAGAAATGAGCTTTTCTGCGGAGTTTCGGCATTCCGAATACCTTGCACATTTCTTCGAAGGTGATGTCTGGATACTCGTATTTGATCCACATTGCTTTTGCTGCGTCGATCGGAGATCCGCCGCCCATTGCTACGATCCAGTCCGGCTGGAACTCTTCCATCGCTTTTGCTCCGCGCATAACAGTCTCGACTGACGGGTCAGACTCGATTCCCTCAAAAAGCTGTACTTCCATGCCGGCTTCTTTCAGGTAGTCTACTGCGCGATCCAGGAAACCGAAACGTTTCATGGAGCCGCCGCCTACACAGACGATTGCACGTTTTCCTTCAAATGTTTTCAGTGCCTCTAAAGCACCTTTTCCGTGGTATAAATCTCTTGGTAATGTAAATCTTGCCATTGTTCAGAACCCCTTTCTTGTTTTGCTTCTGATGGACAGCTCCGGCAGATCAGATCAGCAGAATTTCTGTTTTTCCTGCTCTCTGTTTGAACCGCCTTTTGTCTTTTGTTTTCGACTTTGTTATTATTATAACAAACTTTTTCAGGGATTTCCAATACAAAAATGATATTTCCTGATGTCAATTATATATGTCTTATTTACTCCCATGCCGCCCGCGATGCCTGTTTTTCACGGTACATCGCTCTTTTCCTCCAGCTTTCCGTTTCCAGATAATTCCAGTTGTAAAGCCCCGTCAGTTTATCTTTATACTCCCACCCAGAAAAATCTGTCAAATTTCACCACACACAATCACATTTAATTTTACATTTCACGAAAAAACACTCCCAACCACTTTCAGCGCCTCCGCCAGATCCTTTCGAAAATCCTCATCCCCTCTCCGCAGACTATTCACCCTGCACCCAAACACCCTCTCATGCCCCGTACAGTGCAGATACCTGCCGTCCCCCAGATACATCCCCACATGCCCCCTCCAGAACAGCAGATCCCCGGCCTTCGCCCGTTCCTCCACCAGACACATCTCCTCCCCTTCTCTCCAGATCGCTTTCATCGGATACCCTTCCCTGATATCCGCATCCCGCCAAATCAAAACCCCATTCATCAAATACACCATAAACACCACACCCGAACAGTCAATCCCATCCGCCGCCTTCCCGCCCCACCGGTACTGGCATCCAAGATACCCCTTCGCACACTCCACAACCTTCCTCCGAAACTTCTCTTCCGACCACCCCTCCGGAATCCCCTGCTCCACAAAAAACCTCTCTTCCGATTTTCCCCACAAAAACCGATCCGAATCCAGTCTTTTTCTTAATGCCACCTCCGGCACAAACCCACTGATCCCATTCGCCAGTTTCACCCTGCAATACCCATTCTCCGTCTCCTCCATTTTCTCCACAAAACACCCCCGTCCCAGCGTCTCCAACATCCGCGACTGCACCCGCGCTCCCCTCATCACATCCGCAAACCCGCGTGTCACCACATACGTATTCCCTGCCTTTTCCCTCTCCTCCATCCACTCCCGGCTTTTCTCTTCAATCAAATTTCTCTCCATCCACCCCCGATACCCATAATGCGTCCAAACCTCAATCCAATCCCTCTCATCTTCCCACATCACGCTCCATCCAAAAAACACCTCATCCACCACATCAACCACATTCTTCTCATACAAAAACGCCCGCTTCACTTTAATGATCCCATACTTCATCTCACATACCACCTTCCATTTTCTATATACTATGCACCCACCACAACACTCTCACGCCGATCCGCCCCCGGCGGATCCAGACCTACTTCGTTTCAGCTCCACACAACCAGACCTCACTGGAATTTGCGCCTGCCGTGTGGCGGGCATAGAAAAAGAGGGCAGAAACTGTGAGCCCGGAACAGGTGCAGGAAAATGGGATGCTTCCCGTTTCCCCGTGCCTATTCTGAGCCACAGTTCCGCCCTCTTTTTCTCGCCCGCCGCACCGCAGATGCGAAGCCGCTCGAGGCCGTCCGTCTTATCTCACCGCCCCGATCAGCGAATTAATATCGTCAACCTTATGCCTTCTCATATACTCTTCGATACCGCGAACCGTTTCAACAGTCGCATACGGATTAAAGAAATTCGCCGTCCCAATCGAAACCGCCGTAGCCCCCGCCAGAATAAACTCCAGCGCATCCTCCGCCGACGCAATACCGCCCATACCAATAATCGGCACTTTCACTGCCTGCGCCACCTGATACACCATCCGCACCGCAATCGGCTTCACCGCCGGCCCCGACATACCGCCAGTCTTATTCGCAATCGCAAACTTCTGCCGTTCAATATCAATCTTCATCCCAGTAAGCGTATTGATCAGCGACAGCACATCCGCCCCGCCGGCTTCCGCAGCCCGCGCCATCTCCGTAATATCCGTCACATTCGGGCTCAATTTCATAATAATCGGCTGCTTCGCATATTTTTTAACTTCTCTGGTGATCGCCTCCACCGCTTTCGGATCCTGTCCAAACGCAATACCGCCCTCCTTCACATTCGGGCACGAAATATTAATCTCCAGCAGATCCACCGGCTCCGAAGTCAATCGCTCCACAACCTCACAGTAATCCTCCGTCGTCCGTCCACACACATTCACCACAATCTTCGTGTCAAACTGTTTCAAAAACGGAATATCCCTCTCACAGAACACATCAATACCAGGATTCTGCAGTCCGATCGCATTCAGCATTCCGCCGTAAACCTCCGCAATACGCGGCGTCGGATTCCCCGGCCACGGCACATTCGCAACACCCTTTGTCACAACCGCGCCAAGCTCCTTCAAATCCACAAACTCACTGTACTCCGCGCCGGAGCCAAACGTACCAGATGCCGTCATAACCGGATTCTTCAGTTCCACACCCGCCAGATTCACACTTGTCTTCATCGCTTTTTCTCCTCCTCGCGTCACTTACAGCTCAATTTCCGTACTTAAAAAGACCGGTCCGTCCTTGCAGATCCGCTTGTTGTGCACATGTGAATGACCATCCACCTCAGTCGACTGGCAGACACACGCAAGACATGCGCCAACGCCGCACGCCATCTTCTCTTCCATCGAAATCCAGCATGGAATTCCCTTTTCCAGACCGTACGCCTTAATCGCACGCAGCATCGGAGCCGGACCGCAGGCAAAAATTACATCTGCTTCCAGATGATCCTCGCGCACCGCATCCATCACATTGCCCTTCACACCGGCACTTCCGTCCTCCGTTGCAATATGAAGATCGCCTGCCGCAGCAAACTCCTCATTTAAGAACAACTCATCGCGGTAACCACAACAGATGATCGTGTCCGTTCCAAGATCCTTCGCCGTCTGCAGCATCGGCGGAACACCGATACCGCCGCCCATCAGCATCACACGTTTTCCCTTACCTTCCTCGATCGGGAATCCATTTCCAAGCGGCCCTAAAATATCAACCTCATCCCCCGCTTTCAGATGCGAAAACTCCTCCGTTCCTGCACCTGCCACACGGTAGACAATCCGAAGTCTTCCTCCCTCTCGGTCGATCTCACAAAGAGAAATCGGACGCGGCAGAAGACGGCTGCCATCTTTCGAAAACAGAGAAATAAACTGGCCGGCCTTCGCCTCTTTCGCAATCACTTTCGTGGAAATCCACATACTGTAAATTCCTTTTGCAATGCACTCCTGACTTTCCACAGTACAGCATTCCTTGATTTTCATAAGCTGAACACTCCTTTTATTTTCTTGAATCGGCGAAAAGCCCAAAATATCCTCCGGCAGACATAACATCTACCCGGCAGACCTTCTGAGCTTTTCACCCTGTATTCTTATTTTGCAGCAGCAAGCGCCCCGCTGATATCCTCAACCATATCCTTTACAGCTGCTCTCGAAGCATCCGCAAAGTTCTCAGTGCCAAACTCGGCATATTTTTCCTGTTTGTAAGCAGCGATAATACCTCTCGAAGAGTTTACGATTGCACCCAGTCCGTCCTCATTGAAGAAGTGAACGAGGTCTTTTCCCTTTCCACCCTGTGCACCGTAGCCCGGTACCAGGATGTAGGATTTCGGCATTACCTTACGCAGCACCTTGCCCATCTCCGGGTACGTAGCGCCGACAACAGCTCCCACATAACTGTAATCATCGCCCATGTGCTCCTCGCCCCACGCGGCAACCTGCTCGCCGACCCACTCATACAGCGGACGTCCGTCGATGATGCGGTCCTGGAACTCGCCGCTGGACGGGTTCGAGGTTTTTACCAGAACAAAGATACCTTTTTTCTCCTCTTTGCAGACCTTGATGAACGGTTTTACGCCGTCAGATCCAAGATACGGATTGACAGTTGCAAAATCCTCATGGAATCCGGCGTAGGATTTGCTTCCCACCTGCACGTGGCCGAGGTGGCCGACTGCATACGCCTCAGAAGTAGAACCGATATCGCCTCGTTTGATATCGCCGATGACAACGAGACCCTTTTCCTGGCAGTAGGAAACGGTCTTCTCATACGCTGCCATTCCCGGAACGCCGAACTGCTCATACATGGCAACCTGCGGTTTTACAGCCGGAATCAGATCGTATGTTGCGTCGACAATCGCTTTATTGAACTGCCAAACGGCCTCTGCAGCTCCTTCGAGTGTCTCTCCGTACTCGGCAAATGCCTTTTTCTGTACGTGCTCCGGCACATAGTTCAGCATCGGGTCCAGACCTACGACGATCGGTGCATTTGTTTTTTTAATGTTTGCAATCAGTTTGTTAATCATCTGCTTACTCTCCCTCTTCTTTCTTTTCTTATAGAAATTACTCAGCTTCGTATACAATCTTGCCGCCGCATACGGTAGCCATAACTTTTCCTTTGACTTTCTTGCCGCCGAACGGAGTGTTTTTGCCCTTGGAAACAAACTCCTTCGGATCGATCAAATACTCTGCTTCCGGATCGATGACAACCACATCGGCGTCCATGCCAGGTGCAAGAGAACCTTTCTTGTCCAGGTGCAGGATTTTTGCCGGATTGTAGCTCATCTTCTCCGCCATCTGCATCGGGGTGATGATCTCGGTATCCACAAGTTCGGTGATGGTAAGAGCCACGCTCGTCTCCAGTCCGACGATGCCGAACGGAGCTTTCTTGAAGGACTCCTGTTTCTCGGTCAGCGCATGCGGTGCATGATCGGTGCTGATGACATCGAAGACATCGTCTTTCAGACCCTGGCGCAGTGCCTCGAGATCCTCTTTCGTACGGAGCGGCGGATTCATCTTGTAGTTGGTGTCGCCCTTTACGATGTCGTCGCTGCAGAGGGTAAAGTGATGCGGGCAGACCTCGGCGGAAATCGAAACGCCGGCCTTTCTCGCCTCACGCACCATATCCACGCTCTCTTTGGTCGAGCAGTGGCACAGATGCAGGTGTGCACCTGTCTCTGCGGCAAGTACGATATCTCTTGCAACAATCGTGTTCTCTACGGAGTTTGTGATGCCCGGCAGATGCCACTCTCTCGAGTTTGCATCCTCATTCATGCAGCCGCCGTTTACGAGGTTCTTGTCCTCGCAGTGAGCCAGCACCGGAATGTTTTTCTCTGCGGCAATCTCCATGGCCTCTTTGTAGAGCAGCGCGTTCATAACGGATTTTCCGTCCTCGCTGATCGCCGGGATGCCGGCTTTTACCATGCCCTCGATATCGGCGAGCTCTTCACCCTTCTGTCCTACTGTGATGGCGCCTGCCTGCAGTACATTAATCGGAGAAAAACGGTCTGCTTTGATCGTTACATAGTTGACGCGGTCCGGGCTGTCGATGACCGGTTTTGTATTCGGCATCGCTACCAGCGTTGTCACGCCTCCTTTTGCTGCTGCTTTCGAACCGCTTTCAATATCTTCTTTATATGTCTGCCCCGGGTCGCGGAGATGTACATGCATATCGATGATGCCAGGCATTACATAGCAGCCTTTTGCATCTATTACCTGCGCATCTTTTACGCGGATTCCTTTTTCAACCCGTGTAATAACGCCGTTTTCGATCAGAACATCACTGATTTCGTCTTTTTGGGTGGCCGGGTCGATGACCTGTCCATTTTTGATTAAGATACTCATCTTACGTTCTCTGATCCTTTCTTTTCTTCTGGCCGTCGTCCGACCATTTATTCCTTTTTATAATACACGAAATCTTTCCTGAAATAAAGAGTTTTTTCTTGACTTTTTTGATTTGCAAGATTATAATAGTCTCAATCGAGAAGATGTTGAGATGTAATACGTGGTCACTAGCTATTAGAGATTATATTAGCATTCACCTTCAATATAATCTGTAATAGCTAGTGAATTTTTTTACCAAAAGTTCACTCGCTTATGGGGGAACATATGCATTCCCACATCATGCTTATTTTTTAATTTTATGGAGGTAACTCACAATGAACAAGGGAACAGTGAAATGGTTTAACGCAGAGAAGGGCTATGGCTTCATCACAGGCGAAGACGGAAACGATGTATTCGTACATTTCTCCGCTATCCAGGGTGAAGGATTCAAAACTCTTGACGAAGGTCAGGCGGTTACTTACGATCTTACCGAGGGTGCTCGCGGAATGCAGGCTTCCAACGTTGTTAAATGCTAATTAACCATAAGCGAAAGGCCGGGGGATGTATGTCCTCCGGTTTTTTAATTTACGCGGGCAACGAGCCAAAGTCCATGCCCGCACGAGACCTTGGCGACTGCCGCGATAACTTGAGAAACTCGCGGAGCGTGTTTCTCATAGTTTTTTTCTAAATCTCTATAACAAAAGCGCTTATCACTCCGGGATTTTCCCGTCTGTGGTAAGCGCTTTTACTTTCTTTAACAATTCTGCTTATTCCGCTGTACTTTCGCTGATGGAATCTGCTGTGCTGTCACTTGCCGTATCTGCTGTGCTGTCCGAAGATGTATCGGAAGCATCAGAGCTGTCGCTGGTGTCATCTGCACTGCTGTCGCTGGATGTGTTAGTCTCGCTCAGATAATTCTGAATATCCGTCACGTTCATCGTTGTGGTTTCTTTCGTGCGGTTCGCCTTTTTCTCTGCTACCGAGTTCTGGTAAACAGCAACGGAGAACCAGCCGATCAGGGTAGCCAGAACAACGACGAAAGCGGTAACTTCCAGTCTCGTGATCCATCTTTCACGTCTCATGATTTTCTCACGGTTCGCTTTTTCCTTTTTATAGCGGTCAACTTTTTCCTGACTCATGGTTCTACTTCTCCTTTGATTTCTAAAAAGTGCTCGGCGGCACTTTCAAACATGTTGAAAATTATACTACATTTTCAACAAAAAGGGAAGAGAAAAGTTATAATGCAATGATAATTCCGCCGTCATTTGCATACATACTGCTGACGCCCTGGGTATCGAGTACGAAGACATCCTGTACCGCAAGGCGCTCCAGAAGGGCTTCTTTTACCATCTCGGCGCGCTCCGGGCAGTTGCAATGAGAGATGGCAAGCGTTTTGTTTTCTACATGCTGTGCGTCATTTACAATGGCATCGACCATTTTCATCAGTGCTTTGTTGATGCCGCGCGCCTGATCGAGCTGTACGATATCGCCCTCCGATGTGGCTCCCATAACCGGTTTGATCTTAAGCGCGGATGCAACAAGTGCTTTTGTTTTGGAAAGGCGGCCGTTTTTCCGCAACGTTTCGAGATTTTCCAGCACAAAATAGGTATGCTGTGTGCTGATGTAGAGTTCTACTGTCTCAACTACACGTTCAAAGCTCATACCGGCTTCTTCACACTCCACGATTTTTTTCACAATCAGTGTCTCACCGATGGATGCACTTCTGGAATTAAACACATGAATTTTCAGGTCCTCATCTTCTTCCTGTGCCAGGTTGGCTCCAAGCACTGCACTGTTATAAGATCCGCTGAGCTGTGCGGAAAGCGTTACCGCATAGCAGTGCTTTGCCCCGTTCAGAAATGCCGTGCGGAAATACTCCGGAGACGGGCATGCGGATTTCGGGCACTCCGGGCATTCCGCTACTCTCTTTAAAAAATATTTCTGGTCGAATGTCTCGTCATCCAGAATGGATTCTCCGCCGACTTCCAGGGTCAGCGGTGCAATTTCAATATTTCCTCTTTTTTTCATATCTGCTGTCAGTTCACAGCAGCTGTCTGCAACAATGTGAAAACTCATATATTTTGTCCCTCCAAACTTGATTCCGCTTTTTCTCACTGCGGACGTTTCGTATTTCCAATCACCGCTCTTTTTCAAACCTTCCTGAACTAGGGACGAATTCGACACAGTGAATTTTTTGATATTTTGTCATGTAGTTTTGATAACTACATTTTATCATAACACACTTAGTGCTCCATTGCAAAAAGTTTTTTCCCAATAAAAGTTTTTCCGTTAAAAGTTTTTTCCTTTTCTTGTCGCACTCCCCTTTTTGCGGTATACTACGGTCATACGGCTTTTTTGTTTATGGATATTTTTCCATTGCTTATTTTCAGGAGGTGGTACGTATGGAATGGACTTTTTCGGATTCGGTCCGGCTTTCCCTGCTTTCGTTTTCGGAAGCTTCCAAAGCCTGCGCGGCGCTGCCCGGATTTTCTCTTTTCCGGCGCAGTCTGCAGCCGGAGCGCATCGAATACTGCCGCGCAGAGCTGCTGCCTGACTGCCTGGTCGGATCGCTTGCCGTCCCGGACAAGACGCATCCGCTTCACCTTGCATTCTCGCTTGCGTTTTATCTCGACCGGGGGCAGCTTATTCTGGCAGCCGACGAACAGACACTTCCGGCTTTGCAGAGCCTCCTCTTCCCGGAAGAACCGCTCGATACTTCCGATGTCTTCCACCTGTTTTTCTCGTTTCTGGAATCGCTGATCCAGGAGGATATGCTCTATCTGCAGAATTTTGAGAAGCGCCTCGCGACAATCGAGGAGTCTCTTCTCGACACTCTGCCAAAAGAGCTGCAGCGGACCCTGATCACGATCCGTCGGGAGCTGCTCGTGTTCCATGCCTATTACCAGCAGCTTCTCGACATGTGCGAAATACTCTCCGAGGACGAAAATCACTTTCTTCCCCCGGAATGCGCCCGTCAGTTTTCGCGCCTTGGAAACCGCGTGGACCGTTTGTACGACCACACCCAGATGCTGCGGGAGTACGCCCTGCAGATCCGCGAGATGCAGCAGGCGCAGATCGACCTGCGTCAGAACGATACGATGCGGATTCTGACGGTCGTCTCGACGATCTTTTTCCCGCTTTCCCTGATCGCCGGCTGGTACGGCATGAATTTTACGCATATGCCTGAGCTTTCTGCCCCGTATGCGTACTTCATCCTGATCGGCGTCTGTATTCTCATTGTTGCTGTTGAAATTTGGTATTTTAAAAAGAAAGGCTGGTTTTAACTACGGATGATTATCCTGCAGATTACACAGTTAAAGAATTTTATGAACACTCTGCTCCGTCTCGAGACATTTGACCGCTTTCCCGTCTCCGAGGCGTCGATCACAACGTTTACGACGTTCTCCATCGACGGCAGTCTTCACACGGACTTTTTCGATCCCGATGACGCGCAGCTCTTAAAAGAAAAAGGGCGGACGCGGCTTCTCTGGAAAGATGTGAAATCGTTCTGCTATTCCGTCATCAAAGGAAAACGGACACCCCTGCAGTTCAAATTTGTGTTTCAGCTTCCGCAGGCGGCGTGCGAAAAAATGATCGCGGACCATGCGCTGCCGCTGGAAATAGAGAACGTGTTTGGATGCTTTCTGAATTTTCAGTATAAGGACGGAAAACTCTTACTTACCACCGGAACTTCCCTCAAAATCTTTACGATGGACAAGTCGCTCGACCGCGTCTTCGATGAGGAAGTCCGCCAGTTTCTGCTGAAAAATGAAATTGCATTTGAAGAACAGATATAAAGACAAAATACTTATTTAGAAAGGTTCTCTTTTTATGAATCAGATTATTATGTGGATCATGGCCGTCGGCGCGGTACTCGGCGGTGTCGACCGGATCGCTGGCAATCGCTTCGGACTTGGAAAACGGTTTGAGGAGGGCTTTACGCTGCTTGGACCGACGGCACTTTCCATGTCGGGCATCATCTGCCTCACCCCGCTGCTCTCCCGCTTTCTCCGTTTCGCCCTCGTTCCCATCTGGAACTTTTTTGGGCTGGATGCGGGACTTCTCGCCGGCATTCTCGCCATTGACATGGGCGGCTACCAGCTCGCCGGAGAGCTTTCGGCATCGCAGGAGATGGTGCGCTACGCAGGACTTGTGATTGCGGCGACGCTTGGCTGTACCATCACCTTTACGATTCCGGTCGGCATGGGAATGCTGAAAAGCGGCGACCGCCTCTTTTTCTCCCGCGGCATGCTGATCGGCACGGGCACGCTTCCCGTCACGATGATCGTCGGCGGACTGCTCTCAGGACTCTCTTTTCTGCAGATCGTACTTCAGTCGCTCCCGGTGCTCCTCTTCTGCTTTCTGCTGATGTTCGGCATCTGGCGTTTTCCGGAGCAGACCGTGCGCGCGTTCACGGTATTTGCAGATGTGATCCGGCTTCTGACGACGATCGGCCTCATCGCGGGCGCGTTCTGCTATATGACCGGCTTTTCGCTGCTCCCGGACCTTGCGCCGCTGGAGGACGCGATGGCGGTCGTCTCGTCCATCGGCATTGTACTGCTCGGCAGCCTTCCGACGGCGGAGCTTTTACAGCGGGTGCTCAAAAAGCCGCTCTCTTTTATTGGAAGAAAAACCGGCATGAACGACAGCAGTGCCGCCGGCCTTCTGATGGGCATTGTCAGCCCTGTTCCGGCGATCACAATGATGGAAAAAATGGACGAGCGCGGAAAGATTGTAAACGCAACTTTCCTCGTCTCCGCCGCATCGACCATCGCCGCACATATGGGATTTACGTTCGGCACCGATCCTGATTTTGTCGTGCCGCTTCTCGTTGCAAAGCTCGCTGGAGGCATCGCCGCCGTCTGTGCCGCGCTGTTTTTCACGAAGAACTCTGCTTAATTGTTTGAGAGCATGCATAGAAACGCAATAAGACCTGCGCCGTTTGAAAGCGCAGGTCTTATTGCATTTCTTACTTATTTTCTATTTCTTATTTCACCATATCCTCTTTGATAATTCCATGCTCTTTTAAGAGATCTCCAACTACATTTCCATCTACCAGTTTCAGCAGAGGTTTTTTCAGCAGGTTGAGCGGTCCAGGAAGCTCGATTTCCAGCGGAGATTTTCCATCCATCAGTTTCACGGAGCTGTCCAGCAGATCGCGGATATCGTAAACGCTGCCCCATACTTCCGGCACGCCGCGGTCTACGCCGAGGAGTCCGTAAACAGCTTCCATTGCGGTACGAACGGAATACTCTGTCGTGAAGATGGTATCTCTTGGTGTCTCAGCGAACTGTCCGAGGAATGCGAAGTTGACGCAGCCATCCGGGATGACATCCGGGCGGTCGCCCTTTCTTCGTGGCATAAAGAATGCGGTGATATACGGCATCATGGTCGGTACGCAGACAGCGCTGTTCTCTGCCAGCTCCGGAATCTGGTCAACCGGCACGCCGAGGTGGTACAGCCACTCTTCGGTGATCTCTTTACCAGTGCACTCTTTCATCGGTTTCTTCACATAGTCGCCAGGTACGTCGGTGAACAGGCTGTAAACCCATACACATACCTTATCTTTATCCTGCTCTTTGAACTGTCCCTGACGGTTGATGGTCCAGCTTAAAAGCCACTTGGAATCCTGGCAGCTTACGATACCGCCGGTAACAACCTTTCCGGTTCTCGGATCACGTTTGCAGATATTGGTGATATACGGAATGATCTTATTGTCGAGAGTGGTAATTGTTGCGGATTCCCAGTTTGTCTTTGCAATATCGGAGCAGAATTTCTCCGGATGTCCAAAGGACGGATCCTGTTTTGCAATGTTTTTCCACAGGCTCCAGCAGCCGCTCGTGCGGACCTCTGCATCACCGTTCGGTGCATGGTTCTGATCGCCGTAGATCGTGCCTTCGGTGCAGCTTCCGTTGGTAACGAAGACGAGGTCATTCTCGGTGAGAACGATGCCTTTCTCGACGCCGTTTACCTTGCACTCAATGGCTTTTGCTACTTTCTTTCCATCGTTGATTTCAAAGATAACGTTGGTTACTTCGGTATTGAACTGGAAGTCTACGCCGGCATCCTCGAGGTATTTCTTCATCGGAAGAATCAGGGATTCATACTGGTTGTACTTCGTGAATTTCAGTGCGGAGAAGTCCGGCAGTCCGCCGATGTGATGAATGAACCGCTGGAAGTACAGCTTCATCTCCAGTGCACTGTGCCAGTTTTCGAATGCGAACATCGTTCTCCAGTACAGCCAGAAGGTGGAATTGAAGACTTCATCATCGAAAACATCCTCGATCGTCTTGTCGTACAGATCCTCGTCTCTTGTCATGAAGAGTTTCATGATCTCCATGCAGCCTTTCTGGCTCAGGTTGAACTTTCCGTCGGTATGGGCATCCTCGCCGCGGTTCTTCGTTGCACGGCACAGGGAGTAGTTCGGGTCTTTTTTGTTCAGCCAGTAATACTCATCAAGAACGGATACACCAGGTGTCTCAATTGACGGGATGCTGTGGAACAGATCCCACAGGCACTCGAAGTGGTTTTCCATCTCACGGCCGCCTCTCATGATGTAGCCGCGGGTCGGATCGTAGATACCGTCGCAGGCACCGCCGGCGATGTCCATGGCTTCCAGAATGTGGATGTGATCGCCTTTCATCTGGCCGTCTCTTACAAGGAAGCACGCTGCTGCGAGGGCTGCGAGGCCGCTTCCTACGAGGTATGCGCTCTTCTCATCGACGCCTTCCGGTTTTTCCGGTCTTGCGAAGGCTTCGTAGTTTCCGTTGGTGTAATAAATGCCTTTGCTGTTTTTCTTATCTTTTCCGCGCTCGGTGTTGCGGTAATCATTCTTTGGTTCTGATGTTACAGTGGTTGTCTCCGCTGCTTTTTTTGCTTCACTCTTGTTTTTTGCCTGCAGCACTGCTGCTCCAGCTCCGATGACTGCTGCTGATGCGATTCCGAATTTTAATCCTTTTTTTGACATAGACGTTCATCCTTTCTTTTCTAAATACGACTGCCGGAATGTTTTTTCGAATTTCCGGTTTGTATAGGTTATGCTGCTTTCTTTGTTTTACAAGTTTCTATTTGTGTTGCCATTGTCTGTTGACAATTTGAATCTTACTTCATTTTTCCCCGCTTTTCCATTTACAAAACAGGGCGGATGATTAAATTTTTATCATCCGCCCTGTTTTGTAAAGTGTAACTATATTTTATTTCTTTTTTCAAAATTTCGGATGGAATTGACGACATTTCCTTCCATCGTGCGGTGCATTTTTTCCGCAATCATATGGTAATCCACTTTCATTCCGTCTTTGATCCAGTCGAGCATGACACCGGTAAAGCTATACTTATAGAAATCTGCGATAAAACTCTGATCCGCCTCGGAGATGCCGGTTCCCTTTGCTTTTTCCTGTACGACACCGTACAGCAGATCGTGCGTCAGATGAAAGAGATATGTTTCGATCTGCTCCCGGCTTACAGAGTGATAGACATTCATAATAAATGGTTTATTCTCGAGCACTGCCTCAAAAATCTGCTGCAGGCCTTCCTGCCATGTCTCATACGTTTTCTTCCCCTGCAGCGCCTGCGTCGCATCCTCCAGGCACGACCATTCGACAAGATCGTAGATATCCTTAAAATGATAATAAAACGCCATCCGGCTGATGCCGCAGTCTGTCGTCAGATCGTTGATCGTAATTTTGTCCAGCGGCTTTTTCAAAAGCAGCTTTTTTAATGACGCTTCCAGCGCCGCCTTTGTCGCATTTGTCATGTATTTCCTCCATTTTTCTTTTATGTACCCTCGGAATCTTTCTGTTCGAAACGCTTCTATGCTTTTTCATTGTAGCATATCCATTCTCCAGAAACAACTGCGCAGCCCTTCTGATCAGACTTTACAAAAAGTTTAGAAAGTACCGTAATACCAGTAAATTCAATACTTTCCGTTGTTCTGTTAGCACTCTTTTTTCTCGAGTGCTAATTTTCCCTTGACTTTTCCCTGTGCCAGTATTACTATAACTATCAGAGCAGTAAAAAAGCTGCAGACATCTAAAAAAGCATGATATCCCCGCTTTGCTGGATCAAAATATTTTTATAAGAAAAGGAGTGTGTTTCTCATGAGTGCGAAACATGGAAATCTTTCAATCAACAGCGACAATATTTTCCCGATTATCAAAAAATGGATGTATTCCGACCACGATATCTTCGTCCGTGAGCTCGTTTCCAACGGCTGCGATGCCATCACCAAACTGAAAAAGCTGGACGGCATGGGCGAATATACTCTGCCGGATGACTACAAAGCAGCCATTCAGGTGATTGTAAACCCGGATGAGAAAACCTTAAAATTCATCGATAACGGTATCGGTATGACCGCAGACGAAGTCGAAGAATATATTACCCAGATCGCCTTCTCCGGCGCTACCGAATTTCTGGAGAAATACAAAGACAAAACGAATTCAGATCAGATGATCGGCCACTTCGGTCTTGGTTTCTACTCTGCTTTCATGGTAGCAGATGAAGTTCACATCGATTCTCTTTCCTATAAAGAAGGATCCACCCCGGTACACTGGACCTGTGACGGAAGCACCGAGTACGATATGTCCGAGGGCAGCAAGACAACTGTTGGTACCGAAATCACTCTGTTCCTGAACGAGGACTGCCTGGAATTCGCAAACGAATACCGTGTCCGCGAAGTTCTGGAAAAATACTGCTCCTTCATGCCGGTTGAAATTTTCCTGTCCAAAGCAAATGCGCCGCAGGAATACGAGACCATCGATGAAAGCGAATTAAAAGATGACGACGTTGTCGTAGAGCACATCCACGAGGACGCAAAATACGAAGAGAAAGAAAAAGAAGACGGAACGAAAGAGCAGGTTGAAGTTTCCCCGGCCAAAGAGAAAGTAAAAATCAACAAACGCCCGGTTTCCATCAGTGATATCCACCCGCTGTGGACCAAACATCCAAACGAGTGCAGCGATGAGGATTATAAAGAATTCTACCGCAAAGTCTTCAACGACTACCGCGAGCCGCTGTTCTGGATCCACCTGAACATGGACTATCCGTTCAACCTCAAAGGTATCCTCTACTTCCCGCGTATCAACACCGAGTACGATTCCATCGAGGGAACCATCAAGCTGTACAACAACCAGGTATTTATTGCCGACAACATCAAAGAAGTCATTCCGGAATACCTGATGCTCTTAAAAGGCGTCATCGACTGCCCGGATCTGCCGCTGAACGTATCCCGAAGCGCACTGCAGAACGATGGATTTGTCAAGAAGATCTCCGAGTACATCTCCAAGAAATTCGCTGACAAGCTCTCCGGCATGTGCAAAACCGACCGTGAGAATTACGAGAAATACTGGGATGATATCAACCCATTCATCAAATACGGATGCATCAAGGACGAGAAATTCTCCAAGAAGATGATGGACTATATTCTGTTCAAGAACATCGACGGAAAATATCTGACTCTTGAGGACTGCATCAACGAGAATAAGAAAGAAGAAGCTCCTGCAGAGAACACCGAGGAGAAGGCTGAAACTACGGAGAATACCGAAAATACGGAAAACGCTGACGAGAAGAAAGAGCCGGAAAAAACGACTGTTTACTACGTCACCGACGAAGTTCAGCAGAGCCAGTACATCAACATGTTCCGCAGCCAGGGCATGGATGCTGTCATCCTGAAACACAACATCGACTCCGCTTTCATCACCCATGCAGAGCGTTACAACGAGCATGTAACCTTCCAGCGCATCGATGCAGATCTGACCAACGATATGAAAGACGAGTCCGGTGAGGATCTGACCGACGCTACAAATACTCTGACCGATCTCTTCCGCAAAGTCCTCGACAAGAAAGATCTGACCGTCAAAGTTGAGAACCTGAAAGACGAAAATGTATCCTCCATGGTAACGCTTTCCGAGGAGAGCCGCCGGATGCAGGATATGATGAAGATGTATGGCATGACCGGCATGGATCCGTCCATGTTCGGCGGACAGGAAACCCTGATCCTGAATGCAAAACATCCGCTCGTTCAGTATATTCTGAAGAATGGCGAGAACGACAACACATCCCTGTTCTGCGAGCAGCTGTATGATCTGGCAATGATCAGCCACAAACCGCTCTCTCCGGACGAGATGACAAAATTCGTAAGCAGAAGCAATCAGATTATGATGCTCCTTGCAAAATGATAAAGCACAGGCACAGCAAAACGCACCTCTTATAAAACACGCCGGATTTCTGGAATTTACCAGATGTCCGGCGTGTTTTTTCCTGCTTTTTTACTTTACGATTTCTGATCCAGATGGTAGAATAATTCTATTCGCCCTATTGAAAAATAAGGAAAATCACACGAAAGGTCTGGTATTTATTTCTATGAAAAAAGGAAAGCCATCCGCCCTGCTCCCGATCGCCGTTTTTCTGGTGTTTTATCTGGGGCTCGGCATTTATTCCGAGTATATTTTAAAAATTCCGATGGGCTTCTACAACATCCCCATCGTCGTCGCGTTTCTGGCAGCGATCCTCGTCGCCTGTCTGCAGAACCGCAGTGTCCCGTTTGAAGAAAAGCTCGCCCTCATGGGACAGGGCATCGGGGACAAAAACATCATCACAATGCTGCTGATCTTCCTCGCCGCAGGCACGTTTGTCGGCGTTGTCGGAAGGAGCAGTGCAGAGAGCGTTGCCTATTTCATGCTCTCCTGGATTCCGGCAAAGTATGCCGTCGCTGTGCTCTTTGTCGTTGCCTGCTTCGTCTCCACGGCCATGGGAACCTCCGTCGGAACGATCACGCTTCTCGTGCCGATCGCCTCTGCTGTTGCCGAGACCTCCGGCTTTTCGCTGGCGCTCTGCGTCGCCTCCGTCATGGGCGGATCCATGTTCGGCGACAACCTCTCTTTCATCTCCGACACGACAATCGCCGCCTGCAACGGACAGGGCTGCGAGATGAAAGACAAGTTCCGCGAAAACTTCTGGATCGCTCTCCCGGCTGCTCTTGCCGCGCTGGCGCTGATCCTTGTAATCTCCTTCCGACAGGCGCCGGGCACACCGATCGTCCACGAATACCATCTGCTGCAGACGGTTCCGTACCTACTCGTGCTGATCGGCGGCATCGCGGGCATTCAGGTGTTTGTCGTACTCCTTATCGGTATTGCTTCCGGTGCCGTTATCATGCTCGGTACGGGACAGACGACGCTCTGGGATATGCTCTCCAGCATGGGAAGCGGCACTTCGGGTATGTTTGAGACATGTATGGTTGCGATTCTTGTCGCTGCGATGTGCGCGCTGATTCGGGAAAACGGCGGCTTTACTGTCCTGCTTCGTGCCATTCACAAAATCTTCCGCGGAAAAAAGGGCGGCCAGCTCGGTGTCGGCATTCTCGTCGCGCTGCTCGACATTGCGACCGCAAACAACACCGTCGCGATCGTCATGGCAAACCCGATCGCAAAGCAGATGTCCGAGGACTACGGCATCACCCCACGGAAAACGGCATCGCTCCTCGATACCTTCTCCTGCATCTCACAGGGCATCCTGCCGTACGGCGCGCAGATGCTCGTGGCGATTTCCGCGGTGCATGAACTGGGATATGAGCTCTCCGCCTTTGAAATCATGGCAAACCTCTTCTATCCGGTCATGCTGCTTGTCAGTTCGCTGATCTTTATCTTCGTTCTGCCGGATCGGAAAAATGCCGAAAGCAATGCTTAAAAAGTTCCGTATCGGATCAACTCAAAAAATCATGTTAAAATGCCCACCGATTTCACTTTTTCGTTTGATTGGCGGGCATTTTTTTGCTTTTTTTGCAAAAATCGCCAAAATTGCAGTAACATTTACGGTTGAAATTCTTTTATGCGGGTAGTATAATCGGGGTCGTGACATTGAGAAGTAATGATGTTATGTGGGTTATGGGGAGAAAGGACAACAGACAAAGTGAAATTATTAAGACAGTTCCTTGTAATTATGGCGGTTTCGTTCATCGGAGAAATCCTGCACGCCGTGCTGCCGCTTCCGATTCCGGCAAGTATCTACGGCCTTGTGCTGATGCTGGCGCTTCTGATGACGGGGGCATTAAAACTTGATGCCGTCGAGGACGCAGGCAAGTTTATGATTGAGATCATGCCGGTCATGTTCATTCCGGCGGGCGTCGGCCTGATGGAATCCTGGGGTGAATTAAAAGCCGTTCTCGTTCCGGTTCTCGTGATTACGCTCGTCAGCACCATCGTCGTTATGGTTGTGTCCGGACGCGTGACACAGGCGGTCATCCGGCTGGAAAGGAAACACAAAGGAGGGGACGCAAAATGACAAATATGCTCTGTGAATCTGCATTTTTCGGCGTTGTCATCAGCCTTCTGGCGTATGAGCTCGGCATGCTGTTAAAGAAAAAATTTGGGCTTCCGCTTTTCAATCCGCTGCTAATTTCCATTGCAGTCGTCATTGTATTCCTTGCTGTTTTCGATATCGATTATCAGAATTATAATGACGGTGCAAAATACTTGAGCTATCTGCTGACTCCTGCAACGGTCTGCCTTGCGATTCCGCTGTATGAGCAGATGGAGGCATTGAAAAAGAATATCAAAGCCATCCTCGCTGGTATTCTCTCCGGCGTGCTGACGAGCCTTACCGTGGTTCTCGCGCTGGCGCTGATCTTCAATCTGAATCATAAAATGTATGTAACATTGCTGCCGAAATCCATCACAACAGCCATCGGCATGGGTGTTTCGGAAGAGCTCGGCGGTGCGGTGACGATCACGGTTGCCGTTATCATCATCACGGGTGTGCTGGGAAATATGCTGGCGGAGACGCTCTGCAAGCTGTTTCACATTGAGGAGCCGATTGCAAAGGGCATCAGTATCGGATCGGCCTCCCATGCGATCGGTACGGCGAAGGCCATGGAGATGGGCGATGTCGAGGGCGCGATGAGCAGCCTTTCGATTGCAGTTGCAGGTATTCTGACTGTGGTCGGAGCGTCGATTTATGCGATGTTTATCTAAAAACGAACACTGATAAAAAACAGAAAAAATCCGGGAATGGAAAGCAATGTAAAACTTTCCGTTCCCGGATTTTCTATCCCTGAAATTCTATAATTAAAAATTAAAATTCCGACTGCAGAAACTCTTCAATAAAAAGAAGCGCAGTAGCACTCCGGCCCTTCCGGGTCAATGCAGATATGCTCGAGCGTTCCGCTGTGCATCGAAAGCCCCATCGTCAGATCCTGCACAATCTGCTGCTTCGCCGTCTGGCGGTGCTCATAGATGTACTGATACACACTTTTCTTATTAATCTTTTTTAACGTAATTGTGGTAATACTCTTTTCGTTCACGCAAAAACGTCCTCTCTTTTACCGCTCCATCACATTGATCGACTCGATGCCGACGCTTCCGCCGCGCACGACTTCGATCTTGCCGAATTCCTCTTTCATCAGCTTCACAACTGCATCGTTTTTCGTCGCCGTCTGGACAAACTCGAGCAGCAGGCTGTCTTTTCCGTAGTCGATGACCTTCGCCTTGAACGTCTCAGCGATCTGGAACAGCTCAACTTTGTCAGCTGCGCTGCAGTTGAATACCTTGATATACAGAATCTCTTTCATGCGCACAAACACGTCGGTAAAGTCGATGACTTTGATGACCTCGACCATGCGGTTCAGCTGTTTTTTGATCTGCTCAAACGTCTCATCGTCACTGACCGTGGCGATCGTCATACGCGATACGGTCGGGTCCTCGGTCGTTCCGACGGTCAGGCTGTCCAAGTTATAGCTTTTTGCGGAAAAAAGCCCGGAAATCTTGGAAAGGACACCAACCTGGTTTTCTACGTACAGTGAAATCCATCTTTTTTTCATTCCCTTATTCATCGCGCTCTCCTCCTAACAGTCCATAATCATATCTTCGAGCGTTCCGCCCGGCTTGATCATCGGGTAAACCATCTCCTCCGGATCGATGATAAATTCGATGATCGTCGGAGTCTTGGTGTTTTTCTTCGCCTCTTCAAACGCAGCCGCGATATCCTCTTTCTTCATGACACGGATGCCTTTTGCGCCGTAACTCTCAGCCAATTTGATAAAATTCGGCGTGTATTCCGGGTACTCTTCTCCGTCTGTTCTGCGGGAAAGTGCACCGGCGCGCAGGTTCGTCATGCTGTACCGTTTGCCGTAAAACAGTTTCTGCCACTGGCGTACCATGCCGAGGTATTCATTATTGAAGATACACAGGATGACCGGCAGCTCCTCGAGAACGGCAGTCGCCAGCTCCTGAATATTCATCTGCATACCGCCGTCACCGGAAATCGCGATGACCGGTTTGTCCGGGTTGCCGATTTTTGCTCCGATCGCGCCCGGAAGGCCGTATCCCATCGTTCCAAGGCCGCCGGACATGATGATCTGGCGGTTTTCGGTAATGTCGACGTACTGACTTGTCAGCATCTGGTGCTGTCCGACGTCGGTGACGATGATCGCATCGTCAAACTGCTCGTTGATCGCGTTGAAAATATCGAGCGGTCCCATCACGCCGTTCTGGCGCATCGTCAGCGGATGCTCGTTCTTCCAGGCATCGATCTGGGCAAGCCATTTCGATGTGGAGCATCGCTCTACGTACTCTGCCATCTTCGTGATCGCCTCTTTTGCATCGGCTACGATCGGGATATCGACATGGATGTTTCGAGAGATCGAAGCGGTGTCTATGTCGATGTGGACGATCTGCGCGTGCGGGGCAAATTCATGCAGCTTTCCGGTGATACGGTCATTGAAACGTGTTCCGATCGAGAACAGCAGATCGCACTCGCTGACTGCCATATTCGCCGCATACGCGCCGTGCATGCCAAGGTTTCCGATGAACAGCGGATGTTTCGTGGAGATCGCGCCGCGTCCCATAACGGTTGTGACAACCGGCACCTGTGTTTTCTCGACCACTTCGCGGAACACTTCCTGCGCATGTGCGATGTTGACGCCGCCGCCGGCAAGGAACAGCGGGCGTTTTGCTTCGAAAGCATCTTTAACGCACGTTTTAACTGGCCGATGTGAACGCTGGTGTTCGGTTTGTAGCCGCGGATGTTGACGTTCTTCGGATACTCTGCGCTGCCGAGCTCTGCCATGACATCTTTTGGAAGGTCAATGAGAACCGGGCCCGGTTTTCCGGTGCGTGCGATGTAGAAGGCCTCTTTGATGATGCGTCCGAGATCTTCACGGTTTCTTACCGTCACGCCGTATTTCGTGATGCTGCGGGTGATGCCGACGATATCAACCTCCTGGAATGCATCGTTTCCGATGAGGTGGCGGGCTACCTGTCCGGTGAAGCAGACAAGCGGAACGCTGTCGTAGTTTGCCGTTGCAAGACCGGTGACCAGGTTGGTTGCACCAGGGCCGCTGGTAACGAGGCATACGCCGACTTTTCCTGTCGTTCTCGCATAGGCATCCGCCTCATGCACCAGCGCCTGCTCGTGGCGCGGCAGAACGATTTTGATTTCATCCTGTTTGTAAAGCTCATCGCTGATATCAATGGTGCAGGCTCCCGGATAACCGAAGAGATACTCGACACCCTCCTCCTTCAGAGCCTTTACCAGAAGTTTGTTTCCTGTAATCTGTTTCATATGAAAACCTCCTGTTCTAAATTTGCTGCATAAAAAATCCCCGAACATAAAACACCTTTTCTGTGCCTTACGTTCAGGGAGAATGTTTCCATCCACGGTACCACCTGAATTCCAGAAGAATACACTTCTGCTCATTCCGTACAGGATTTAACTTTTTTCATCCGATACGGCATCCCGGTAACGTGGGAACTACGTTGTAGCCTACTTGGAAAACATTGCTGTCCGCTTTTTCTGTTCAGTCCACTGCTCGAGGGCTACTTCCGCAGGCACGCTCACGGAGATTCTCACCAGCCATCTCCTCTCTTTGCTTTGCGCCGCCAGGTACTCCTCCCTGTCACTGCATTTTAGGTTTTGTTTTTTCTTAAATTACTGTCTATTATAGTCGGAAATGCCGCTCGTTGTCAATCGTTTCGCGCCCTTTTCTTGACTTTTCGCCCTGCGCGTGCTTTACTTAATCAGGTTTGTCTAATTAAAATAAGGAGTTTATACCCATGATGATTACATACACACAGGAAGAACTCTCTTCCATTGTCCACGCATTTGCTTTCCCGGGAACGATTACAGACTGGACGCCGCACGGGAACGGCCATATCAACGATACGTTTCTGGTGCGCTCCACCGAAAACGGCGTCCTCCGCAAATCGATTCTGCAGCGCATGAACCGCACCGTTTTCCGCAATCCAACGGAGCTGATGCAGAATATTGCACAGGTAACATCATTTCTGCGGAAAAAAATCACAGCCGCAGGAGGAGATCCATTCCGCGAGACGCTGAACCTGATTCCGACGACAGACGATGCCTGGTTTTTCGTCGATGAGCGCGGAGAATTCTGGCGCGCATTTCTCTTTATTTCCGATGCGTCCTGCTATGATGCCGTGACAGATCCAAAGCTGTTTTACGAGACCGGTAATGCTTTCGGCCGCTTCCAGCAGATGCTCTCCGATTTTCCGTCCGCCTCTCTTTTCAAGACGATCCCGGATTTCCACAACACACCGCTCCGCTACCAGGCGCTTTTACAGGCGGTACAGGCGGATCCGAAAGGACGGCTGAAAAACGTTTCGGATGAGATGGCGTTTTTCCTCGACCACGCAGACGATTACGGCGTAGCCGAGCGCATGAAGGCCTCAGGCGAGCTGCCGCTCCGCGTAACGCACAACGATACGAAGCTGAACAACATTATGATTGATGACAAAACCGGCGAGGGCATCTGCGTCATCGATCTAGACACCATTATGCCGGGACTGTCGATCTTTGACTTCGGAGATTCCATCCGCTTCGGCGCGAATACGGCCGCTGAGGACGAACAGGATGTCTCGAAGGTGTCTCTTTCCCTTCCTCTCTTTGAGAGCTATACAAAGGGCTTTCTCGCAGGCTGCGCAGGCTCTTTGACCCGCGCGGAAGTCGAAATGCTGCCGATGGGTGCAAAATTAATGACCCTCGAATGCGGCATCCGTTTTCTCGCCGATTACCTGATGGGCGATACCTACTTCAAAACCGCTTACCCGGAGCACAACCTCGTACGGGCGCGGACACAGATCGCGCTTGTAGCGGATATGGAGGAGAAATGGGGCGAGATGGAGAACATCGTCGCACGGGCTTCGTTTTCCCACTAAGCACCCGCATAAATTCACAGCATCAAAAAGACACAGCTGGAAGTATCTTTCTGCCTCCTGCTGTGTCTTTTTTGTTAATATGTTTTATATTATGCTCTCGGAACGCTGACAATCCGCAGATCGTATTTCTTCAGCATCTCACCGCCCTGTACTTTCTCGCCGGTCAGGATATCTTCTTTTCCGTCGAAGACTGCCGGAAGCGGAATCTCCTCATCTTTGAAGTTGATGATAAAGTACAGATCCTCGCCGTCTGCCTGGCGTTTTGCGATCTCGAGTGCTGTTGCTTCTCCAATCACCGGCTGGATGGCTGCGCCGTCTGCTGCCATAGCAAGAACTTTTGCAAGGCCGCTCTCAGAAAGGTCGGTTCCGACATAATATACGGTTCCTTTTCCGAACTGATTTTTTGCAACAGCAGTCATGCCTGCATAGAAATCGTTCTCATACTGTGCGATTTCTTCAGCTCCTTCGAGGTGCATCAGGTCGCATACGAGACGGCACTCTTCCTCGGTTCCGTCTGCGAAACGGATCTTGTTTCTCTGCTCCGGTGCAAGAGCGTCGATCTCTTCTACCCATACGCCTGCCATTTTTCTGAGCGGTCCCGGGTATCCGCCGAGATGAACGTTGTCCGACTGTCCGACGATACCGCTCATGTAGGTGGTGATGAGGGTTCCGCCTGCCTGTACATAAGCCTCCAGGCTCTCTGCCACACCGTCTTTTACCATGTAGAGAACCGGTGCTGCAACGAGGTCATATTTGGAGAAGTCCGCGTCGATCGGGATCATATCGACAGCGATGTTCTTGTTATAGAAGTAATTGTACATCTGCTCGATCTTGTCTACGTAACGTAAATCGCGGTTCGGTCCGCTGGTGTACTCCAGTGCCCAGTAGTTTTCCCAGTCGAAGATGATGCCGACTTTTGCGTGGTTCTCGGAGCCCATCACACGGCTTCCGATTTTCTCCAGTTCTTTTCCGAGCTGGGTTACCTCACGGAAGACACGGGTATCTGCGGTTCCTGCGTGTGCGATAACAGCACCATGGAATTTCTCGCATCCGCCGACGCTTCTTCTCAGCTGGAAGAACTGAATCGTGTCTGCGCCGTGTGCAACGGTCTGATAGCTCTGTGCGCGCATCTGGCCCGGTTTCTTTAAGGAGTTGTACGGCTGCCAGTTCTGCTGGCTCGGAGTCTGCTCCATCAGCATGAACGGTGCGTCTTTGAGGCCGCGCATCAGGTCGTGGGTCATAGCTACGTGGCTCCATGGTGTATTGTAGCTCGGGTAGTTGTCCCAGGATACGATATCCATTTCTTTTGCCCACTTGAAGTAGTCGAGGCCTTTGTACGTTCCCATCAGGTTTGTGGTGATCGGGGTTTCTTTGTCGTATTTGCGGATCGCGTCACGCTCCATTTTGTAGTTGTTCAGCATGCCGTCGGAGTTGAAACGCATGTAGTCGAGGGACATTCCTGCAAATGCAGTGCCGCTTCCCCATGGCATTCCGTCTCCCAGATCGTTCGGCGGTACAATCTCGTCCCAGTCGTAGATGGTGTGGCCCCAGAACTCCATGTTCCATGCCTTGTTGACTTCATCGAGTGTTTTGTATTTTTCTTTCAGCCATACGCGGAACGCTTTTGCACAGTTCTCGCAGTAGCACTCGCCGCCGTACTCATTGCTGATGTGCCAACAGACGATGTTTTTGTTGTCGCCGTAACGCTCTGCCAGTTTTTCTGCCAGGCGTTTTGCATATTTCTGGAAAACCGGGCTGTTCGGGCAGGCATTGTGGCGATGACCGAATTTGTGATGGCGTCCTTCGAAATCGGTTCTTGCCACTTCCGGATAACGGTGTACCATCCATGCCGGGAGTGCGCCGGTGGATGTTGCCATGACGATCTGAACGTCCTCTTTTGTCAGGGTGTCTACGATCTCATCGAGTTCTGTAAAGTCGTACTCATTCTCGGACGGCTGGATTTTTGCCCAGGAAAATACGTTGATCGTGGTGCTGTTGATGCCGGCCTGATGGAAAAGTTTCATATCCTCATCCCAGATCTCTTTTGGCCACTGGTTTGGGTTGTAGTCTCCTCCGTATAACATTTTTTTGAATTTTGGCTGCATTTTTTTGATTCCTCCTGTGTTTGGATATCTCGTTTTGATGGCTCTATTATATACTGGTCTTTGTGAGAAAAGTATGATATGCTTGTCTAAAAAGTATGAATTTTCGAAACTCATTCCGGAATCTTATTTTAGACTTTTCTTTCAGAAAGGAACTGACTGTTATGCCTATTTTCTTTAAACCATCCGCCTCCGATTTTTCCCTCTCCGCTGACAGCATCGGCAACCGCTGGCTGCAGGAGCCCGTTGTGCGCCCGAACGGATTCCCCTTATATCACTGGATCCAGACGGAACGCGGCGAAGGGCTGCTGACCCTCGAAGGCCAGGAACTTTTGCTGAAACCAGGTGACGGTGTTCTGATGCTCCGCATGTGCCGCATGAATACCGCGAAAACGACGGCAGCGGGATGTGGTTTACATCCTTTCTGACCTTTGACGGAAAGCTCTCCGATGATCTCTATAAAATCTGTGCCGTCTCGCCGTATCTTTTCGTTCCGGCCTCAGAGGGCGCGTGGTTTCAGGAATGGATTGACCGCATAATCGACTCACATTTTCTGAAAAATGACATCGACGATGCTGCGCTCTCCGTCGGATGCTTTGAGTTCCTGACACGCCTTTCCCAGCTCCGCACCGGCCTTTCCCGGACGGAGCACCCTCTGTATCTCCAGTATGTCCGCCCGGCAATGCAGGAAATCGAAAGTCATCTTTCCGACCCGCTCAATGTGGATGATCTCGCGGAACAGCTCCATATCACACCGCAGTATCTGACACGCCTGTTCCAGCGTTTTGTCGGCAGCTCTGTCCGCTCGTACATCAGCGTTCTGCGCATCAGCCGCGCCAAGGAGCTTCTCATCAGCCGTCCCTACACTACGCTCGACGGCATCGCCGCCCTCTGCGGCTACCGCGATGTCAGCTACTTTATCTCGGTTTTCCGCCAGCAGACCGGTACAACGCCGAAGCAGTTCCGGAAGCTGTACGGCATATAATCTGAAACACCCCTCTTTCCGGCACCAAAAAAGATCCTCCGTCTCATTTCACAGACGAAGGATCTTTTTTCGTTCTCTCTTATTTCATGCTTTTCAGAATGCTTCTCGCAACCGACAGTCCGTTTGCGCTTGCCTGCTGGAGGCCGCGGGTTACGGATGCGCCGTCGCCGATGGCGCGGAGGCCTTTGACGCTGGTGCAGAAGTCTTTGTCTACGACAACTTTGTTGGAATAGAATTTGACTTCTACGCCGTACAGCAGTGTCTCATCGCTGGCGATACCCGGTGTTACTTTGTCGAGGGCTTCGATCATCTCGGCAATGTCGACCATGATACGGTGCGGGAATACCAGGGAAAGGTCGCCCGGAACGGCATCTTTTAAGGTCGGGATCAGGTTATTGCGGCAGAGACGCTCTTCTGTCGTTCTTCTTCCGCGTTTGAAATCGCCGTACGTCTGAACGAGGATCTTGCCGTCGCAGAGCATGTTGGAAAGCTGTGCGATCTGTTTGCCGTACTCGATCGGGGTTTTAAATGGTTTCGTAAAGTTCTTGGATACCAGGAGGGCAAAGTTCGTGTTGTTTGTCTTGAACTCCTGGGATTTGTAGGCGTGGCCGTTTACAACTGCCAGACCGTTTTCATAATACTCAGTTGCCACCTCACCGGACGGGTTCGTACAGAAGGTACGCACTTTGTCGTCAAAAGTCGGGGTATAGTAAACGAGTTTTGCCTCGTACAGGTTCTTGTTCAGGAACTCCATGACCTCGTCGCGGACTTCCACGCGGACACCGATATCGACGGTTCCGACCTCGGTCTCGATGCCGTGGCCGTTGCAGATATGTGAGAACCAGTCGGCTCCCTCGCGGCCTACTGCGGAGACAATCTCATCTGCCTCGTAAACCATTCCGTCCTCAAGTGTTACAGCTGTCGCACGGCCGTCCTCGATCGTAATATCATTGACCATCGTGTTGAATTTCATTTCCACGCCGATCTCTTTTAAGTGATCCTCGAGGCGGCTGTAAATCTTGTAGCCCTCCTCAGTTCCGAGATGGCGGATTGGACATTCGATCAGCTTCAGGTTGGCGTTGATCGCTCTGCGGCGGATCTCACGGATCTCTTTTTCTTTATCGACACCGTAAACATTCTTGTCTGCGCCGAAATCCAGATAGATCTGGTCGGACTCATGGATCAGCTCAACCGTCTTTTCATATCCTAAAATCTCCGGCAGATTTCCACCGACATCCGGGGAAAGAGAAAGCTTTCCGTCGGAGAATGCGCCTGCTCCGGCAAATCCCGTTGTGATCGAGCACGGTTTGCAGTTCACGCATTTTTTCGTTTTTCTCTTTGGACACTGACGGCTCTCGATCGAACGTCCTTTTTCGATCATCAGCACCTTCAGATCCGGTTTTTCTTTCAGCAGTTCATAGGCACAGAAAATACCTGACGGGCCTGCGCCGATAATAATGACATCATATTTCATTCTTTTTTAATTTCCTCTTGTTTTTTATCCCATCACGATCAGATACTGACCGTCCGGCAGGGCAAAGACTTCGCTCTGCTCTTCTAATTCTGCATCCGACATTTCTTCCACGTCCATGCCCTCTTCTTCCATGTAGGCGCGCACGTCGTCCAGATTGTCGGCAACGACTGCAAAGCAGTCCTCCAGAAAGGCCTCTGCCTCATCGTAATTTTCAGCCACCGGCTCGTCGAATAACTGGCCCTGATTCATTAAAAATGTGTTGATGCATTCTTCAGTATATTCTCCCATTCTGGTTTTCTCCTCTGTTCGTTTTATTTTTCCTGATTCTTTCTGTGAAAAAGCGTTAAGATTTCCTCCGGCCGGTCGAGCAGCTCCATCGCATGGTTGTCGATCAGCTCCTGGCGCGGGCGGAATCCCCACGTCACACCAACGGTAAACATGCCTGCGGCGTTTCCGGTCTGCATATCCGTATTGGTATCGCCAAAGTACAGGCACTCTTCCGGTCTGGCACCGAGTGCGTCTGCAATCGCGAGCGCACCGATCGGAGACGGCTTTCTCGGGATTTCTGCGGTCTGCCCCTGAATCCGGTTGAAAAAGCCCGGTCCGTACACGCTCTCCACGACGTGGATGGCCGCCTCGTGCGGCTTGTTGGAACATACGGCAATCGGAACTTCTTCCCGCAGCGCGGTCAGGGTTTCCCGCATATTAGGATACGGTTTTACGTGATACAGCGGGTCCTCGTTGAACCACGCGCGGCCAAGGCGGATGCCCTCCTGCAGATAGTTGAGTTCTGCATCTCCGGCGTCTTTTAAAGTGCGCTCCACTGCCAGATCGAAACCGTCTCCGGCGTAAAAGTTGAAGGCTTCTACCGGGCGCGGCACAAGTCCAAAATGTTCCAGAACGCGGTTGACTGCGTGCGCAATCGACTCTACAGTGTCTGCGATGGTGCCGTCCAGGTCAAAGATACAAGCTTTTATCATATTCTGACTTCCCTTCTTTGTCTCTTTTGTTCTTCGATTTTCTTTCTTCTCTCTCTTCTTGTCCGCAATCATTATATCCTGTATTTTTTCCCTGCGCAACCATATTTTCTTTTCCGGCACTTTATGCTAAAATGAAACTGTTTTTCAGATTCTTGGAAAGGAAAAAAAGAGAATATGAATCAGACTGTGAAAATATTTTTTACCGATATGGATGATACCCTGCTGAATTCCGAAAAGCAGGTGACAAAAGAAAACATGGATGCCATTTCAGAGGCACTTGCTGCCGGCCACAAAATTGTGTTCAACACCGGCCGCCCGCTCTCCGGCTTTCTGCCGATCTTAAAAGAGCTCGGACTCGACCGCGAAGGCTGCTATGCCATCGCATTCAACGGCGGACTGATTTACGACTGCGCGGCAAAGAAAACGCTGTACCGCCGCACGATTCCGCTCGAATATGCACGCGTGATCTTTGAAAAAACGCAGGAGGCAGGCCTCTACTGCCACACCTACTCCGACACCTCCCTTCTCTGCCGCCATGCAGGCGAGGAAACGCGCGTTTACACACAGGCAATCCACATTCCCGTCGTGGAAGATCCGCTTCTGCCGGAGCACCTCGCCGAGGAACCATGCAAGATGATCGTGATTGATCTCCACGACCGTGCAAAAATGGACGCTTACCGCGCTGCCATGGAGCCGTGGGCAAAAGGAAAAATTTCGATGTTCTACTCCAGCCCGCATTACCTCGAGCATGTCCCGGAACACGTTTCCAAGGGCCATGCCGTGAAAAAACTCTGCGAGCTTCTTCAGATTCCGCTTGCCAACACCGTGGCTGCCGGAGATCAGGAAAATGATATTTCGATGATCGAGGCCGCTGCCGTCGGTGCCGCCATGAAAAATGCGACCGATGCCGTAAAGGCGAGTGCCGATTATATCACGGAAAACGACTGCAATCACAGCGGCGTGGCGGAGATTCTTCGTAAATTTATCCTTGTCTGATTCTGTTTCTGTGTCAGGAAACCTTCTTTTTCTTGTTTTCTTTGGCACTTTTTCCGAATTCTGTAAGATTTTACTTTCTTTTTTGTTGAAACTGTATTACAATAGTTTCAAAGGACGGCATTTGAAAGGAGACTTGAATCGAGATGTCACGAAAATCAAAACGTATTCTGCTTACTCTGGCTTCTGCCGCTGTCGGCGCAGCCTGCGGTGCGGCAGTCTATTTTATCCGGAAAGGAAAAGCAGATCTTGAAACAGATTTTGACGATTTTAAAGACGAATTTGAAGAGGAAGAGCCTGCTCCTGCTGAACGTACTTATACGACCCTTCCGAAAACGAAAGGTGCGGAGGATGCTGCACCGGATCCGGAATCTGCAGCTTGCAATAAAGGTTCCGAAACAGCTGATACAGAAGCTGAAAGCGAAACCGCAGAGTCCGAAGAAGAAGACGCTGAAAAAGAAAGCTGTGCGGATCGTGAAGTTTCTCCACAGGAAGAAAGCGAAGTAACCGCAGAATAAAACCCAAAAACAGAATATAGAAACATAAGGAAGTAATTCCTGGGGAGGGAAACCTCCCCTTTTTTATGGAAAGGAGATTGTTATGGAACTTGCAAAACGCGATGACGTTCCTGTAGAACTTACCTGGGACCTGTCTTTAATTTATCCAACCGAGGAGGCCATGCTGGCTGATGCGCAGAAAATGAAAGAATTAAGTCTTTCTATGGAAGCATCCTACAAAGGAAACCTCACCGATGCAGCCACGATCAACCACTGCCTCGACGATTACCAGGAGGTCTACCGTCTGATCACACTGACCGCCAACTACTGCGATCTCGCCGTCTCTGTCGACTATTACAACAGTGCAAACCAGACGCGCAACGACCGCATCAACAGCCTGATCTCTGAGATTTTCAGCCGTCTCACCTTTATCGAGAGCGAGCTTTCCGAACAGTCCGAGGATGTTTTGAACGAGGCCATGCAGCAGTCAGATACGAACCGCTGCTATCTCGCCGAGATTCTCCGCAACAAGGCACACCGCCTGAGCCCGGAAACCGAGCGTGCCATTTCCGCTCTGTCCCAGACCTTCTCGGCTCCGTACCAGATCTACAACATGGCAAAGCTTGCCGATATGAAATTTGATTCTTTCACCGTAAACGGAAAAGAATATCCGCTCGGCTACTCCCTGTTTGAGGATAATTACGAGTACGAAAAAGACACCGATATCCGCCGCAGTGCATTCTCCGCCTTTTCTGCAAAAATCAGACAGTACGAAAATGTAACGGCAGCTGCTTACAATGCCCAGCTGCAGACAGAAAAGACCATGGCCACGCTGCGCGGCTTCGATTCCGTCATCGATTCTCTGCTGTTCCCGCAGCAGGTCAGCCGTGAGCTGTACAACCGCCAGATCGATCTCATCACCACCCGCCTGGCTCCGCATATGCGCAAATATGCCCGCCTGCTGAAAAAGGTTCACAACCTTGACCGCATGACCTTCGCCGATCTGAAAATCGCCGTCGACCCGGAGTACGATCCGTCTGTCACGATCGAGGAATCAAAACAGTACATCGAAAAAGGCCTTGCCATTCTCGGTGATGATTACGTTTCCATGATTCAGGAGGCCTACAAAAAACGCTGGGTTGACTTTGCACAGAACCAGGGAAAATCCACCGGCGGCTTCTGTGCCAGCCCGTACGGAAAAGGTTCCTTTATTCTCTTAAGCTGGAATAACCGCATGGCAGATGTTTTCACGCTGGCGCATGAACTCGGCCACGCCGGCCATTTCCGTCTCTGCAACGGCGCACAGGCGATTCTCGATACCGAGGTTTCCTCTTATTTTGTCGAGGCGCCGTCTACCATGAACGAGCTTCTGATGGCTCATTATCTGCTGAAAACGACCCCGGACAAACGGTTCCGCCGCTGGGTTTTAAGCTGTATGATCAGCAACACATATTATCATAACTTCGTCACCCATCTGATGGAGGCTGCTTACCAGCGCGAGGTTTACAAGCTCATCGATGCCGGCGACAGCGTACAGGCTGAGACGTTAAGCAGCATTATGAAAGAGACCCTGCAGAAGTTCTGGAGCGATGATGTGGAAATTTCCGATGACGCAGCGCTCACCTGGATGCGCCAGCCGCATTACTATATGGGACTTTACTCCTACACCTACAGCGCCGGACTGACCGTTGCCACACAGGTCTGCAGGCGCATCGAAACCGAGGCCAGACCGCTGTCGATGACTGGAAAAAGGTACTGACCGCCGGAAGCACGAAGACACCGGAAGAGCTGGCAAAAATGGCCGGCGTTGATATCTCGACGGATGCACCGCTTCTCGATACGATCGAGACGATTGGATCGATCATCGATGAGATCTGCGAGCTGACCGAAGAGCTGGGCTGCTGATCCTGTCCGCATTGTAACTCTCTATCAAACAGTAAAAACGGATTGTTCCGTCAGTTTTTGTTACTGGCGAAGCAATCCGTTTTTTTCATATCTTTTTTCACGCATTCCAGCACTTTTTCAGAATCGCAGCTGCCTCTGCAATCTCCTCCTCAGAAAGCCCGGCGTACCCAAGCAGTACTGTGCCGCCCTGTACGGGATCTGCGGCAGCGCCGATGCAGTACCGTTCCAGCCCGTACACGCGCACGCCATCCTCTTTTGCCCGCTGCACCGCCTCCGCTTCGGAAAGTCCTCTCGGCAGGTGGACCAGCACATGGACGCCCGCATTCTCGCCGGACACCGTGTACTCCCGCCCAAACTCCTTCAGAAGCCGGATCAGCAGGTCGTGTTTCCCTTTATACTGTGCACGCATCCGGTTCAGATGGCGCTCGAACGCGCCGCTCCGCATAAACTCTTCCAGAATCTTCTGGTCCGTCTTCGAAACTGTCGCAGAAAAGCATCTTCCGTTCTCCTCGTAGGCAGGCAGCAGCGTCTCCGGCAGCACCATGTAGCTGATGCGGATGGACGGCGCAATCGCCCGCGAAAACGTTCCAAGATAGATCACTTTTCCCTCTGTGTCATTGCCCTGCAGTGCCGGGATCGGGCGGCCCTTGTAGCGGAATTCACTGTCGTAATCATCCTCAATCAGATACCGCCCATTTTCCCTCGATGCCCACGCAAGGAGCTGCATCCGCCGCTTCATCGGCATGACCATGCCCATCGGGAACTGGTGCGACGGCATGATGTACGCCAGATCCGCCCCGCTTTTTTCCAGCTCCGCCGGCCGCATGCCCGCTTCGTCCATCGAAATCGTACACATCGCATAGCCGAGCTTCGCAAAACAGCGGTAGGCACTAATGTAGGTCGGATTTTCCATCGCCACTTTATGGCCACGCCCTAAGATCACCGAAAGCAGCATCAGCAGATAATCATTTCCCGCTCCGACGATGATCTGCTCTGTGCGGCAGTTCACGCCGCGTGCGTGGTGCAGATAGTCGCGGATTGCCTCCTGAAGACCGTGCTCGCCCTTCGCATCCCCGAGCTGGAACAGGCTGTCATCTGCGTCCAGCAGGACTTCTTTCGAGATCTTCTTCCAGCTGTTCTGCGGAAATCCGCCCGGCGCCGTGCCGGTCACGGCAAAATCGTAGTGGAACGGCGTCTGTTCCGCGGCATCATCCTCCTTTGTCTCCTCTTTCTTTTCATCGAGGCGGTACAGCCCATCAATCTCACAGACAAAGTAGCCTTTGCACGGCACACTCTCCAGATACCCTTCGGATACCAGCTGCTCATACGCCAGATCCACGGTACTCCGGCTCACCGACAGATAGCCCGAAAGCGCCCGCGCCGACGGCAGCCGCTCCCCTGCACGGATCCGTCCGCCGCGGATTTCCTCGCGGATAAAACCGTAAATCTGCTCATAGAGCGGTGTCTTCCGATGCGGATCCAGCGAAATCGTCAATTCATTCATCTTCCCATCTCCCCTGACAAAAAGAACAGCCGCTTGGGATGTCGGTTTCATCCAGGCGGCTGCTCTGTTCCATTTCAAAATTCTTATTTATTTCGCTGCCGGTAGCTTGAAAGAGCTCTTCAGGGATACGATACGGTTGAACACCAGCGCATCCTCTTTGGAATCTTTTGCGTCTACACAGAAGAATCCGTTTCTGACAAACTGGAAGCTGTCATATGCTTTCGCATCTTTTAAAGACGGCTCCAGATAGCACTCTTTTAATACGGTCAGGGAATTCGGATTCAGGTTCATGGAACCATCCTCGTTGTAAACGCCCTTCTCCTCGTCGATCAGGTTTTCGTACAGACGGCACTCTGCTTTGACGGCGGTCTTTGCTGCTACCCAGTGGATTGTTCCTTTTACTTTTCTTCCGTCCGGGGAATTTCCTCCCTTGGACTCCGGATCGTACGTTCCATGGATTACGGTAATATTTCCGTTCTCGTCTTTCTCGCATCCGGTGCAGGTGACGAAGTATGCGTTCATCAGGCGGACTTCATTGCCCGGGAACATACGGAAGTATTTGCGGACCGGCTCCTCCATGAAGTCTTCGCGCTCGATGTACAGTTCTCTTCCGAACGGTACCTGACGGCTGCCAAGCTCCGGATTCTCGAGGTTATTCTGTACTTCCAGCATCTCAATCTGGTCTTCCGGATAGTTGTCGATGACAAGTTTCACCGGATTTAAGACTGCCATGGTACGGGCTTTTTTCAGCTTCAGATCCTCGCGGATGCAGTACTCCAGCATCGCATAGTCAACGGAGCTGTTTGCTTTTGATACACCGCACAGATCTACGAATTTCTTGATGGACTCCGGTGTAAAGCCTCTGCGGCGGAGTGCTGCGATGGATACGAGACGCGGGTCATCCCAGCCGTCTACCACGCCGTCCTCTACCAGCTTTTTGATGTAACGTTTTCCGGTAACCACGTTGGTCAGATACAGCTTTGCAAACTCAATCTGGCGCGGCGGCATCGGATATTCCAGCTCGCGTACAACCCAGTCGTACAGCGGACGGTGGTCCTCAAACTCCAGCGTACAGATAGAATGGGTAATGCCTTCGATGGCGTCCTCGATCGGATGCGCGAAGTCGTACATCGGGTAGATGCACCAGGTATCGCCGGTTCTGTGGTGATGCATATGGGCTACACGGTAGATAACCGGGTCTCTCATGTTGATGTTCGGTGATGCCATATCGATTTTCGCACGGAGTACTTTGCTTCCGTCCTCGAATTCGCCGTTTTTCATGCGCTCGAACAGGTCCAGGTTTTCCTCCACGGAACGATTGCGGTACGGGCTCTCTTTTCCAGGCTCGGTTAAGGTTCCGCGGTACTCACGGATCTCCTCTGCGGACAGATCGCAGACGAATGCTTTTCCTTTTTTGATCAGTTTTACGGCTGCCTCATACATCTGTGGGAAATAATCGGATGCGTAGTACAGATGATCTTTCCAGTCTGCACCAAGCCACTGGATATCGGCTTTGATGGAATCAACAAACTCGGTTTTCTCTTTCGTCGGGTTTGTATCATCGAAACGCATGTGGAACTCTCCGTTGTACTCCTGTGATAAACCGTAGTTTAACAGGATGGATTTTGCATGTCCGATATGAAGATAGCCGTTTGGCTCCGGCGGGAATCGTGTGCATACATGGTCGTAAACGCCCTCTGCCAGATCTTTGTCAATCGCAAGCTCGATAAAATTTTTGGAAACAACTTCTTTTTCTTCCATAATAAGGTCAGGCCTCCCTCGAATCTTTTCGTTTGGAGCACTGCCCCGAAAAGGGCGCAAAATGCTCTGTGTATTCTATCACTATAACACAAAAGCATTCTCCTGCAAAGCATTTTTTTCGGTACACAAAGCCGCCGGAGCGGACCGGTGCCTATTCTTCTGCCTCGTGTGCGGTCACCTGGCGGTGCTCCACGGAGGTCGAGAACACGATCTGCGTCCGCGTCCGTCCAAAATGCTGCAGCTCGCCGATAAACTGGTCGAGCTCAATGGTACTAACAAAAAGGCCCTCAATGAGCATGGAGTAATCACCGGTAACGCAATTACATTCCACGACATTGTGGACCTTTTCAATATAGGGATAAAATTCTTTTTTCTGAACCGGCTCAACCTCGAGTTGATGAACGCTTTGATCGGATATCCCAAAAGCGCCGGATTTAATTTGACCTGATATCCTGTAATGTAGCCTTCCTTCTCCAGCCGCTCAATTCTGGCGGAAACTGCCGGGGAGGATAAAAATACGTGTTCCGCGATTTCTTTCAGCGGCATCCTGGCATTTTCCCGAAGGAGATTCAAGATTTTTGCATCGATGTGATCGAGCTCATGGCGCATCGCATCGTTCTTGCTTTTTTCATGTTTCATACGCTGCTCTCCTGTTTTTTCACTTTTATACTGTTCAGCATATCACGTTCGCCGTTTTTTGTCTACGAAAACGTGTCCTCGCGGAAACTGCTTTCGAAAAATAAGTAAAAGTGCCTCTTTCCCTTGGTATTTAAAATCAAATACAAAAATAAATAAGATTCCACAGTTCTTCGGCGGCGGTATTTACAAATTTCTGCCCTGGTGTTATTCTTCCGGTATCGAAAGGCAAAGCAAGAATTGTTTCAGACAATATACACAACTCAATGCGTGCAGAAAGAAGGAGATTATTATGAAGACAAGAATTGAAGCAGATTCCATTGGTTCCCTTGAAGTCCCATCCGACGCCTACTACGGGGTACAGTCCCTGCGGGCAAAACGGAATTTTCCCATCACGGGAACGCCGATCCACCCGGTCATGATCCAGAATCTGGCGAAAATTAAAAAGGCAGCTGCCATCTCCAACCGCGAAGCACAGAGACTGCCGGAGGAAAAAGCGGCTGCCATTATCTATGCCTGTGATGAAATCATTGCCGGCAAATTAAAAGACCAGTTCATCGTTGACGGCATCCAGGGCGGTGCCGGAACGAGTGCCAATATGAACGCAAACGAAGTCATCGCAAACCGCGCCATCGAAATCCTGGGCGGCACCAAGGGTGATTATACCATTGTCCACCCGAATGACCACGTCAACATGGCACAGTCCACAAACGACGTTATCCCAAGTGCAGGAAAACTGACCGTACTCGATCTGCTCCCGGATCTTCTGCATGCGCTCGAGTCACTCCACGCAGCACTGCTCGATAAGTCCCAGGAATTTGACCACATTTTAAAGATGGGAAGAACCCAGCTTGAGGACGCCGTTCCGATGCGTCTCGGCCAGAGCTTCCACGCTTACGCAACGATGATCGAGCGTGATATCCGCCGGATCGAATGCGCCAGAAAAGAGCTGTTCACCCTGAACCTCGGCGGAACAGCCATCGGTACGACGATCAATGCTTCCGATTACTATCTCCACCACATCGTGCCGACCCTCGCTGCTGTGACAGGCTATCCGCTGATGCAGGCGGACGATCTGTTTGACGCGACGGAGAACCTCGACGGATTTGTGACGATCTCCAACACGTTAAAGACCTGCGCCGTCAACCTCTCCAAGATGTGCAACGACCTGCGCCTGCTGTCCAGCGGACCGCGGACCGGATTCGGCGAGATCAACCTGCCGCCGATGCAGAACGGATCCTCGATTATGCCGGGCAAGATCAACCCGGTTATCCCGGAGGTTGTGACACAGGTTGCCTTCCATGTCATCGGAAACGACACCACAATCACGATGGCGGCTGAGGCTGGCCAGATGGAGTTGAACGCGTTTGAACCGGTTGTCTTCTACTCCCTGTTCTCTTCCATCACCTCGATGACAGGCGCTGTGAATACGCTTGTGAAGAACTGTATTCTCGGCATTACCGCAAATGAGAAACGGTGCGAGGATCTCGTTTCGAAGAGTGTCGGCATCACAACGGCGCTCTGCCCGTATATCGGATACCAGAAAGCGGCCTCGATTGCAAAGAAATCGCTGAAGACGGGCGAGAGTGTTACTTCTCTGGTTCTGAAAGACGAACTGCTGACACAGAAACAGCTCGACGACATTCTCGATCCGTACGCTCTGACCGGACCGGAACTGCCGGCTGAAGACGATCTGGCTGGCTGAATGTAACTGCTGCTTTCCTTCATAATTTCTTAACGATACGCAAAAAGGCTTCCCGGATTTCCTTGCTGTCCGGGAAGCCTTTTTCTGTCGTTTTCTTTTGTATCAAACTCTGTTTAAATTCTCGCTACGCCGCTCTTTCTTGCTGCCTCTGCAACGGCTGCTGCCACCGCATCTTTGACACGCGGATCAAAGGCTGCCGGGAGGATGTAGTCTGCGTTCAGCTCTTCATCGCTTACCAGGCCTGCGATTGCGTAAGCTGCTGCGACCTTCATCTCATCGTTGATGTCGGATGCGCGCACGTCGAGCGCTCCGCGGAAGATACCAGGGAAGCACAGTACGTTGTTCACCTGGTTCGGATAATCGCTTCTTCCGGTGCTGACAACGGCTGCTCCTGCTGCTTTCGCCTCGTCCGGGAAAATCTCCGGCGTCGGATTTGCGCAGGCAAAGATGATCGGATCTTTTGCCATCGTACGTACCATATCGGGAGTGAGCGTACCCGGCGCAGAAACGCCAATAAAAATATCGGCTCCTTTGATTACCTCTGCAAGCGTGCCCTTCTCATGGTTGTAGTTTGTGATCTTCGCCATCTCCTCTTTGATCGGGTTGAGGCCGTCGCGTCCCTCGTAAATCGCACCTTTGCGGTCTGTCATGATGACGTTTTTGAGACCCATCGAAATCAGCAGGCGGATAATGGCGATT
Source organism: Blautia sp. OF03-13 (assembly GCF_003460685.1). Lineage (NCBI taxonomy): Bacteria > Bacillati > Bacillota > Clostridia > Lachnospirales > Lachnospiraceae > Blautia > Blautia sp. OF03-13. The sequence goes on from NZ_QTVR01000005.1 coordinate 176,882, forward strand.
CCGGCTGCACCGGCTCCTGAGGTAACAATTTTGACTTCATCCAGTTTCTTTCCAACCAGTTTCAGCGCATTGATGACACCGGCCAGTGTGATCACGGCTGTTCCATGCTGATCATCGTGGAAAATCGGAATATCACAGCATTCCTTTAATTTCTTCTCGATCTCAAAACATCTCGGTGCGGAGATGTCCTCCAGGTTGACACCGCCGAAGCTTCCTGCGAAAAGACGCACGGTATTGACAATATCATCCACATCCTTGCTGCGCACGCAGAGCGGGATTGCATCGACACCACCGAATTCTTTAAACAGCACGCATTTTCCTTCCATGACCGGCATGCCGGCCTCCGGGCCGATATCTCCAAGTCCGAGAACTGCGGTTCCATCTGTAACAACAGCTACCGTGTTCCATCTTCTGGTCAGCTCGTAGCTCTTGTTGACATCTTTCTGAATTTCCAGGCACGGCGCCGCCACACCCGGTGTATAGGCAAGACTCAAGGCATCTTTTGTATCTACGGCCGCCCGGGAAGTGACCTCAAGCTTTCCGCGTAATTCATAGTGCATCTTTAATGATTCTTTTGCGTAATCCATCGCTTTTTTCCTCCATTTCATGTGTGACTGCGTCTCATTAATAATAGGAAGAGAGATTCACGCGTCACACGGGATGTCTGTTCGCTGCACCCCTATTATAACAAGCGTTCTCTAAATTTCAACCGGTGTTTTGATTAATGAAAAAATTTCCACTTTTCCACCAAAAACAGCTGCTTCATTTGCGAAATTTTATCAAAAATACTCTTTTTCTTTCTCTCAGCCGCAGTCCGATCCTGCCCGGAGGGCTTTTTTTGCTTTACAGTAAAATTCAACAAAGTTTTTTATAAAGCAAAAAATCTGCCCGCCTCCCATCCTTTTCAGACTGGAAAACAGACAGATTTTTTTTCTTTACTCCGCCACAATATTCTGCAGCCAGACTCCTTTCTTGACAAGGACAAATCCAATCACGCACTTGATCAGGTCAACCGACATAACCATAAAGTAGATTGCGTAGATCGAAAGTCCGGTAAAACGGCTCAGGCAGAAAGCCACCGGCACACTGACAACCCAGATGAAGACGCTGTCGAACAGGAACGTGATGATCGTTTTTCCACCGGAGCGCAGGGTAAAGTAGCTTGCATGCAGGAATGCATTGACCGGCATGAACATGGCCACTTCCACGATGAAGATTGCCGCCATGTGGCGTACTTCGTCCGTCGTGTTGTAGAGGCGTGGGAAGATTGGAGCCACGAGCGCCATCAGCGCGCCGATCACAATGCAGAGTAATACGGAAAACGTGATCAGCTTCGTATCGGTATCCTTTGCCTCTTCCATCCTTCCGGCTCCGAGGAGCTGTCCGACGATGATGGCAACGGAATCGCCGAGTGCGATGAAAACGACGTTGAACAGGTTCGAGATCGTGTTGGAGATATTCATCGCGGCTACGACATTCAGTCCACGCACGGAGTAACACTGCATCAGGATCGCAACGCCGCCTGCCCAGAACGTTTCGTTCAGCATCAGCGGTGTTCCTTTGATAAGGATCTGTTTCGTCAAAGCCGCCGGAACACGGATCGTGCGGTACAGATGCTTCGTAAAACGATATTTTTCTTTGTTTCCGTGCGTGCGGATCAGCACGATCGCCATCTCCACGTAACGGGACAGCACCGTTGCAACTGCCGCGCCGACAACTCCGAGCTGCGGTGCGCCGAATTTTCCGTAGATTAAAATATAATTAAAAATCAGATTGACAAATACGGCTGTGATACCGGCCTTCATCGGAAGCATCGTCTCGCCGCATTCGCGCAGCGTGCTGGCATAAAGCTGCACAAACAGGAACGGCGGAAGTCCTACCAGCATGACCTTCATATAAGAAATGCCATAGGCTAATGTCGCATTCATGTCCTGGCTTCCCTGATCTCCTGTCAGGTAGAGACGAATCAGAGGCTCGTGCGCACCAAGGAAAATAGTGATTGCCGCTGCCGTCAGGATCACGCCGATCCAGAGCTTGAAGCGGAAGGTGTTTCGCACACCCTCGTCGTTGCCCTGTCCGAAATACTGCGCAGTGAAGATTCCTGCGCCAGACACGCCTCCAAAGATACAGAGGTTATAGATAAAAAGAAGCTGATTGACGATCGCAACACCGGACATCTGCTCGGTGCCGACCTGTCCTACCATGATGTTGTCGAGAAGGCTGACAAAGTTGGTGATACCGTTCTGAATCATAATCGGCATCGCAACGCCAAGCACCATCAGGTAAAACCGTTTGTCCCCAATAAATTTTCTGTGTTTCTGCATGGTTTCCCCCTTTTCTTGCTGTGTAAAATAAATGACATAAATCGGAGCCTTTCTGGATTTCTCCAGGCAGGCCCCGAACAGTAATGCTTATTATACACGATTCATGTTTAGAAAGAAAGATCCTTTTTATCTTTTTTCTGGCTTTTTTTGACATTTTAATTTCAGAGTATTAAACAGCCTCAACGATAAGATAAACATAACTCCCCATATTACCCATGCCGCAAAGCACCCAATTCCCTGATGGCGGATATCTACCATTATTCCAATAATAAAAGGAAGTGACATAAACATAATTACTGCCATTATAAAATCAAAAATAATGTATAACACTATGTTTACCTTCCCTATTAAGAATCTGCTGTTTGATATTCATCCTGTATTTTCTGATTTGCCGCCTGACCAATATTAAGCTTTTCAAACATTTCTTCTGTATCCAGACTTCTGCTGTAGTACGCAGTCATCATATCCGCTGTGATCGATTTTCCAAATCTTCTGGGGCGGCTGTTGCAGATAAACTTCGATGTTGTGTCAATCACACTGTTGGTGTATTCCAGCAATCCTGTTTTATCGATATATATTTTTGAGTTTAATACGTCCTGAAAAGCATTCACCTTTGAATTTAAAAAATCGTCCCACAGCATGCCGCAAATTTTTCCACCAGCGCCACTGCCACCTTCATCACCCCGGCCAGTACCATCACAAAGATTGGGTTCTTTTTGCCTTTCTGCAGCAGGATGAGGCTGATGATAAAGATCACGACAAGACTCCAGTTCGTCTGCGCCAGCCGGATCACGGTATCTCCTTCACTGCTCCAAAACGCCGTGACCAGAATTGAAATCCCTGCGGAACCGATCATCGCCACAACCGCCGGGCGGAGGGAGCGGAGGATTCCCTGGAGCATTGCCATTTCGCGGTATTTTAAATATAGCTTCGCAAGCAGTGTGACGAGAATACACGACGGCAGAATACATCCAAACGTTGCCACGAGCGCTCCTGGGATGCCTGCGATTTTAATTCCGACGAAGGTTGCCGAATTGACTGCGATCGGCCCCGGTGTCATCTGAGAGATGGTGATAAGATCCGTAAACTCCGACATCGAAAGCCAGCCGTGTCCCTGCACCACCTGTCCCTGAATCAGCGGCATGGCCGCATAGCCTCCGCCGAAGCTGAGCAGGCCGATCTGGAAAAAGCTTAAAAATAGCTGAAAATAAATCATTTCGCACCCCTCCGTTTCGCCAGAATCGTCCGCACCGCACCGATGGCACCGCAGACCAGTACAATATAAATCACGTTGACCTTGAAAAAACAGGCTGCTGCAAACGCACAGACAAGAATCACCAGCGACAGCGGATCTTTTTCTTTCACAACCCCGGCTCCCATCTCATACGTCACGGATGCAATCACGGCTCCGACGCCTGCCTGCATTCCTTCGAGCATCTGGCTCACGAAAAAATTATCCCGGAACGCCTGATAGCAGACCGAAATCACAGAGATAATCAGAAACGGCGGAATAATCGTTCCAATAATCGAAACCAGCACACCAATCATCCCCGCCAGTTTATACCCGACAACAATCGCCCCATTCACCGCAATCGGCCCCGGCGATGACTGCGCAATCGCCACCAGATCGAGCATCTCATTCTCCTCTATCCAGTGGTACTCATCCACAAATTTCTTCTTCATCAGCGTCACAATCACATAACCGCCGCCGAACGTAAATGCACTCAGATACAGCGTGGAAAGGAACAGTTTTTGCAGTACCTTACTTTTTGACTCCATTGTTTTCTTCACCTCATTTTTTCTGTTGTACCTATTCTACCATCTTTGGCACCAAAAAGCGACCCACTTGTTTTCACAAATAAGTCGCTCTTCTCGTTTTCCTATCTTATTTCTCTGCACACAGCTCCACAAACACCTGCACTGCCTCGTTTGCATTGCCGTACACGCCTGCTCCAATGCCGCGCGGATGGAATCCGGCACGCTGCCGTCGTTGATGAAACTTGCCTCAATACTTTTTGCATCCCGAAACCCCGCATACCACTCGCCGGTTCCATTTTCTGCCACCGACGGCAGGCCTTTAATACTGGCCATCTCGTCGATCTCTTTTTCCTGCATCATAAAGCGCAGAAACTCAACCGCGATCTCTTTCTCTTCGCTGTCTTTGTTGACCGAAAATCCATACCACGGCTGCTGGTACGCGTAAGCGCCCTTGTCCCCGAGCGGTGCGTATAAGAATTCGTATTCAAACGGATTTGCGCTGAATGTCTCCGATTTGGATTCTCTCTTTTTCATGCCGCTGACCAGCAGAACAATGCTCCAGTCCGTTACCTCAGACTCAATATCTGCAACGGGCACATAGCCCAGCATATCCAGATCTGTTCCGGCAATGTTCGAATAATAGAAATAACAGTCCTGTCCTTTGGAATCCTTATATTCGAGCTTTCTTTCCCCCAAGCGAATGACGCATCTTCTTTTTCCCTCACAATCATAACTGTACCTTTTGTAATAGTGTCTTTTTCTTCCTGCCCATCTCCTGCTGTTTTTTATATAACGAAAAGATCCCGGTTTCCCGGGATCTTTCTTAGTAAGCTGATGACGGGAATCGAACCCGTGACCTCCGCCTTACCAAGGCGACGCTCTACCGACTGAGCCACATCAGCACTCGCAAGTTGTTTTGTTTTTTTTGTTAGCTCCTTGCTACATTTGGTATTCTATCAAAACTATAGTGAATTGTCAACAGTTTTTTCTACAAATTTGAAAATTTTTATTTGTTCACAGATTTTTCTGCACTTTTGACAATTCGCCGTAATTTTTTCGGTCGTTTTCCCATCTCACGAACAGACCTCCCGCACTTTACTGCGGATTCTCTGCAGTGCATTGTCGATTGCCTTCGGCTGCTTTCCAAGTTTTTCTGCAATCTGCGTATAATCGTACCCTTTCAGATACAATTCCAGCACCTGGTACTCAAATTTGCTGAGCCGTTCTTTGATCCGCTCATGCATGCCGATTACGTTTTCCCGGCTGATCATAATCTCCTCCGGTGTCTCCTCGTCCACCAGGCGCAGCTCTTGCTCGGAAACCGGTTCGCTTAACGAGACGAAGCTGTTCAGCGGCTGATGCTTCTGGCGCTGGGACGATGCCACTGCAGAATACATCTGACGGTCGATGCACAGGCCGGCGAAGGTGGCAAACGATGCCTCCTTCCCCGGTTTGTAGTCACGCACTGCCTTAAAAAGTCCGAGCATGCCCTCCTGGATCAGATCCTCGTGATCTCCGCCCACCAGGTACAGCGCCCTCGCCCTGGTCCGCACCAGCGATTTGTATTTGTCGATCAGATAATCGGTAATCTCGCGTTCTCCTGCCCGCAGACGCGCAATCAGCTCCTCATCCGTACAGGTATCGTAATCTTTCACCATCATATCTCTTGTATCCTTCATCTTTCTTCCGCCAGAGCGTAATGTGATTTTCCGCAATTTCTAGCAGCTTCTCTGTCTTACAATCTCATAAGCGAGCACGCCGGCTGCCACGGAAGCGTTCAGAGAGTCGATATCGCCTTTCATCGGAATTGTGGCTGTGAAGTCGCAGTTTTCTCTCACCAGACGGCTGACACCCTCTCCCTCATTTCCGATTACAAGGCCGATCGGTCCTTTGAGGTCGAGATCATACATTCTCTGTCCGTTCATGTCCGCGCAGACAAACCAGATGCCCTTTTCCTTCAGCATTTCCATGGTCTGCACCAGATTCGTCACCTTTGCCACCGGTGTGTAATTTAATGCACCTGCCGACGTTTTGGCAACGGTTGCTGTCAGGCCGACTGCGCGGTGCTTCGGCACGATGACACCATGTGCACCTGCCAGGTTTGCGGTACGGATGATCGCACCGAGATTATGCGGATCCTCAATGCCGTCCAACAGAAGGATAAATGGCGGCTCCCCTTTCTCCTCTGCGCGCGCGAGGATGTCCTCAACGGTTGCATAACTGTAGGAAGCCACCTGTGCAATGACACCCTGATGCTTTCCGGTGGTGGACAGCTCGTCAAGACGTTCTTTTTCTACATAATTGATGATGGTATCGTGTTTTTTCGCCTCACGGATGATCGTGCGGATCGGGCCGTCCTGGCTGCTTGCAAGGACGAACAGCTTGTCCACGGTCTTGCCGGAGCGGAACGCCTCGATGACAGCGTTTCTTCCCTCTACCATGCCGCCTGTAAACTCCTCATCCGCCTGCTGTACTTCCTGTTTTCTGTCTCTGTCACGGTAATCTCGTTTCCCCTTAAAGTCACGTTTTTTTCCGTCTCTTCTCTCAAAGTTTCTCTTGTCGTTTCTGTTGTTTTCTCTCATATCATTCCTGTTCCGCGGTCCCAAAAGCAGTGGGAACTTTTGCTTTTTCAAAAGTCCCACTGCCCTGCCGCTTCTTTTTTATTTTCTGAATCTTATCTGCTCTCACACTTCGCCAAGTCCTGCCCGGATCAGGTCGATCATCCGCTTGTAATCCCCTTTCAGGTACAGATACCCCATCACGGCCTCAAACCCGGTTGCCCGGCGGTAGTCGATCGTGGACGCATTTTTTGCCTTGGTATAGGATTTCGCATTTCTGCCTCTTTTATAAATCTGTTTTTCCTCTTCGGTAAACAGCGGCTCCAGAATTTCAATCATCGCCGACTGTTTCTCCGCCTTTACAAGCCCTGCCGCATGGCGGTGCAGCTTGTTGACCTGCATATTTGCTTTCCGCACCAGAATCGTGCGGATGACGATCTCATACGCAGCATCCCCGATGTAAGCCAGCGTAAGCGGCGAATACATGCGGATGTCATGCTGTTCCAGTCCGAATACCTCCGAAAGATAATCCTTCTCCCCGAAAACCGCCTCTGGAAAAAGCTCCTCGTTTTCTGTCTCTTTGCCCACTTCCGTCACTTCTGTTCTGTCCTTTCTTTTTTCCTCATCTGACGCAGCTCGCCCTCCAGCTCAAGCACACGGTTCGTAAGCTCCGTATTCTCCTGCTGCAGTACTTTGATATCCTCGAAAATCGGGTCCGGCAGATGAATGTGATCCATGCTTTTTCTCGGAATCCGCACATCATTCTGCTTCACAATGTGCCCCGGCACGCCGACGACGGTACAGTTCGGCGGAACCTCCTCGATCACAACCGATCCGGCTCCGATTTTGGAGTTTTCCCCGATCGTAAACGATCCGATGATCTTCGCACCGGCGCTGACCATAACATTGTCCTTCAGCGTCGGATGACGTTTCCCGGTCTCCTTACCATTACCGCCAAGCGTCACGCCCTGATACAGCGTCACATTGTCTCCGATAATGGCTGTTTCTCCGATAATCACACCAGAACCATGATCAATAAACAATCCCTTTCCGATCGTCGCACCCGGATGGATTTCGATACCGGTTTTTCTCGCTGCCCGCTGTGAAATCCACCTGGCCAGAAAGTAATGGCCTTTCAGATATAGCTTGTGCGCCCGTCTGTACTTCAGCATAACACGAAATGAAGGATACAGCAAGACTTCCATGGGAGAATGTATCGCCGGATCCCGCTCCTGAATCACCTGAAATTCCTCTTTAAAATACGCGAAAAAACTCATCTTTCCTCTCCTTGCCTCCTGCTGGGACTTTTCCGGATTTTTATTTCTTACCATCATTCTGCATAACAGTAATATTCAAAAACGGAGCTGTTTCATCTCCGATAAAGACGAAATAGCTCCGTGGTTCCACTTTACTTTAAGGGCACACCTGCCCTCTTCTTTTCTTCTGCATAACGTGCAGGACCCGTGCCGGACTACCCACTTTTTCCGCTTCACCCGGCCAGCTTCCGGACGCACTTCAAAAACCCTCGTTTCAGGCAGCTTCCAGCCCCATTTGTCTGCCATTCTCTGTGAAACAATTCTGATTTTCTACTTTTTCCGTTCCAAGCCTTTTTCTGTTTCCGTTTGTTCTAGTTTATGCAAATTTTTCTCGTTTGTCAAGCAAATTTCCGCCGGATCCACTTGCTGATTTCGACCGCCGGAATGACAAGCAGTCCAAGGCCGATCGCCACATCATATTCCAACGCGCTGATCCGCTCAAAACCGAACGCACTCGACAGTACCGGGATGTAAATGACGGCGGATGTGAGGACAAATGAGAGTGCCATCGCGCCCCACAGATACTTGTTCTGATGCTTCATATGGAAAATAGAACCTTTCCGTGATCTCATATTGAAGGAATGGAAAATTTCCACCATGGAGAGTGTCAGAAACGCCATCGACATGCCGTCCGGGCTGTTGACGATTTCCCAGCGGCCGGCTTCCAGATAATGGCCGATGAAGTAGGACGCCAGCGTCAGCACCGTAATCACGATGCCCTGAAACGCAACATCAAAGCCGAGGCCGTCCGCAAAAATACCGTCATCCGCATTTCTCGGCGGGCGTTTCATGATGTCTGCCTCACCGTCCTCCATACCGAGCGCCAGCGCCGGGAAGCAGTCCGTAATCAGGTTGATCCAGAGCAGATGCACCGGATTTAAAATCGTAAAGCCCATCAGCGTCGCGCAGAAAATCGACAGCACCTCGGCAAGGTTCGATGCCAGAAGGAACTGAATTGCCTTACGGATATTATCGTAGATTCGTCTTCCTTCCTCAACCGCCGCGATGATCGTCGCAAAGTTGTCGTCCGCGAGCACCATATCTGCCACGTTTTTCGTCACATCCGTTCCCGTGATGCCCATTCCGATGCCGATATCCGCACGCTTGATCGACGGCGCATCGTTGACTCCGTCTCCTGTCATCGCGGTGATTCTGCCTTTCCGCTTCCACGCATCGACGATCCGCACTTTATGCTCCGGCTGGACGCGTGCGTAAACAGCATATTCCTCGATTCTCCGGTCAAGCTCCTCATCGCTTAACTGGTCAATCTCGGCTCCCGTTACCGCTTTCCAGCCCGCCTCCAGAATACCCAGCTCTTTTGCAATAGCAACCGCTGTGTCTTTGTGGTCACCCGTAATCATCACCGGACGGATGCCTGCCCCGCGGCATTCCCGGATCGCATCGACTACTTCCGGCCGCACCGGATCAATCATACCGCAAAGTCCTAAAAAGCAGAGATCCTGCTCCAGAAAGTCCGGCTCCTGGGAGGACGGCATCTGGTTCCATGCTCTTCCTGCTGCCGCCAGCACGCGGAGTGCCTGGTCTGCCATCGCCTTGTTCTGCGACAGGATTTCCTGCCGGAATGCTTCTGTCATCGGCTGTTTTCTGCCGTCACGCCAAACGGAGGTGCACCGCTTCAGAATCTCATCCGGTGCGCCTTTTGTGCAGGAAAAATACGTTCCGTCGTTTGCGCGGTGGATCGTTGTCATGCGTTTCCGCATCGAATCAAACGGCGCTTCCCCGACACGCGGATACTGGACGGACAGGCTCTTCTTCGGGCATCCCTCTTTCTGCGCATCGTTGACCAACGCACATTCCGTCGGTTCTCCGACTGCCTCGCCGTTTTCGTCCGGCTCCGCATCGGAGCAGAGTGCCATGACGGATACGAGACGTTTTATATCGCTTCCCTCATGTTTTACCACGGTCATCTTATTCTGGGTCAGCGTTCCTGTCTTATCCGAACAGATCACCTGCGCACAGCCGAGCGTCTCGACAGCCGTCAGTTTCCGGATCACCGCATTCCGCTTTGACATTTTGGTCACACCGATGGAAAGCACGATTGTGACAACTGCTGCAAGTCCTTCCGGAATTGCCGCTACGGCAAGGCTGACGGCTACCATAAAGGTATTTAAGATGTTCTGCGGCGTCACGCCCTCTTTTAAAATGCCGACAACGAAAATCACGGCACAGATGGCGAGCACCATCACGCTTAAGATTTTGCTGAGCTGGTTCAGCCGCTTCTGCAGCGGTGTGCTCTCATCCGCCGACTGCGTCAGAACATGGGCGATTTTTCCCATCTCGGTTTTCATACCCGTTCCGGTGATAACAGCGCGGCCGCGGCCATAGACAACGGTGCTTCCCATATAGACCATGTTTTTCCGGTCCCCGAGCGGAACCTCGCTGGCTGCGCCGGCGTTCAGAACATCCGCTGTTTTATTGACCGGGACAGATTCTCCCGTCAGCGCTGCTTCCTCGATTTTCATGCTGGCACTCTCTAAAATACGGCCATCCGCCGGAACAGCATCGCCCGCTTCGAGAATTACAATATCACCGGGTACGAGCTCCTCGCTCTTTTTCACTTCCATTTTCCCGCCGCGCATCACCTTCGACGTGGCTGCCGCGATCTCCTGCAGAGCTTCAATCGCTTTCTCTGCCTTGCTCTCCTGCAGAACACCGAGCACCGCATTAATGATGACAACGGTGAGAATAATGACCACATCAGCGTACGATTCGCCTTCATACGCCGATGTGATGCCGGAAATCAACGCTGCGGCGAGCAGGATCAGGATCATCGGGTCTTTCAGTTCTTCGAAAAACCGCTGCAGATTACTCTTCTTTTTTCCCGCCGCCAGCCGATTCGGTCCGTGTTCGGAAAGCCGCCGCGCAGCTTCCGCCTCGGAAAGTCCCTGCTCCGTTGTCTGTAACTCATCAAGAATCTTCGAACTTTTTTCCAGATACTCTTTCATTTCCATCCGTCCTTTCTTCTGAAAACGCTTTTTGCGTTCCTGTGATAAGTTCCCACTGGTACACCGGTCTCTTTCTATATAGAAAAAGACCTATCCGCACCATATTTGTTGATACAGATAAGTCTTGTCATTTCATACAAAGCCAGAAGAAATGCTTTTTCTTCGGTTGTTGGCCTTATAGCGTCACGTATGCCGCCGACTACTCCCTTATTCTTCTTCCAGTCTACCACATCTTCCGGCCTTGTGCAATCGCATTTCTCTTTTATTCTTCTGCGTTCTTTGCGCATCCCGGGCAGCCGCTGCATCCGCCTGCGATCCGGTCGTCCGGCATCAGGTCGAGTGCCTTGGAAATGCAGCAGATCGCCTGTGCGGAAATTCCCTCTTTCTTTCCGGTAAAGCCAAGTCCTTCCTCGGTCGTTGCCTTGATATTGACCTGATCCTCTTCGAGATGAAGCGCCTCCGCCACATTTTTCACCATCGTGTCGATGTATGGCAGGAGCTTCGGCTTCTGTGCAATAACGGTCGCATCGATATTTTCAATCAGATACATCCGCTCCTCGAGCATCTCACCCACTTTTTTCAGCAGTTCGATGCTGTCTGCGCCCTCATACGCCGGATCGTTATCCGGAAAATGGCGTCCGATGTCCCGCAGTGCTGCAGCGCCGAGAAGCGCATCCATAATGGCATGAACCAGCACATCCGCATCGGAATGTCCCAGAAGGCCATATTCATACGGGATTTCCACACCGCCCAGAATCAGTTTCCGGTTTTCCACCAGTTTATGCACATCGTAACCCATTCCTACTCGCATTGTTCGTTCCTCCGCTTCGTTACTTTCTAGTTAAATCCATACAGTTTCTGCGCTACCTTGTAGGCATAGACTGCAATTTTCTGTCCCGGTTTTGATTTGCTGCTCATAACAGTTCCGAAAATGCCGTGGCGGATGCGGAAGTAATCGGCTGCATCCTCCTGTTTCAGGTATCTCCACAGATCGTTCTTTTTCTCGAGATTTTCTTCCGTTCCGGAGCGCATCATCATCACGGAAGAAACCGTCATAATGATGGTCAGATAGCTGATCATATATTTCCGCAGGTACTTCGACAGCCCTTTCTGTTCACCAAGGTAATCGATCATCAGCTTGTTGACACGGATCTGCTGGTCAATTCTGCCGATCATGACTTTCTCGTTAACCGACTGGTCGGCTCTTCCGATAAAGTAGCGGTAGAAATTGACATCGAGATAATACATCGTTTTGACGTACGGAAGCGGAATAAACGCAACCAGATTATCCACATAGAAGGTGTGCTCCGGCAGCTTCATGCCGCACTCTCTTAAAAGAGAAGTCCGGTAAATCAGCGAATGCATCAGCAGATAATGTGTTTTGCCGAGAGCTTTCGCCTCATCCCATCCGAAAAAGCGGCCTTCCGGCAGCGATTTCGCATAGCGCATCACACGTTTTCTCTTGGCGCCCTCTTTTTCATACACATAGTTACTGATCAGAAGGTCGAGTGTTTTCGGTCCGCGTACGACTTCTGCCAGAACATTTAAAATCTTCTGGTATGCCTCTGGGTTTACCCAGTCATCACTGTCCACAACCTTAAAGTACAGACCCGTCGCATTTTCCACACCCGTGTTGACTGCTCCGCCGTGGCCCTTGTTTTCCTGATGAATCGCTTTTACAATCGTCGGATATTTTTCCTGATAGCGGTCTGCAATCTCTGCGGTTCCGTCCTTGGAACCATCGTCCACGATCAGAATTTCTACTTCTTCTCCGCCGACCAGCAGCGAATCGATACATTTCTCCATATATGCTTCTGAATTATAGCATGGTACTGCAATTGATAAAATCTTCATCTTTTTTCTCCCTGCTCTTTTTTGCTCTTCTGCCGTTTCAGGCACGTTCCAGATCTGTGTATTTTGCGTATTCCGCAAACGCAGACGGAATGGCATATCTTTCAGCCGCGGTTTTCGCATCCGCAAAAATCAATCCGGCTTTTTCTTCCCCTTCCTGCTCCACATCGTTTCCTGCAATTTTAATGGCGTATCCTGTGATATGCCACTCGACATGGGAAAAAATGTGCTTGTACGGCGGCAATGCCTGAATATGAAGCGGCGTCACGCCGAATTTTTCTGCCTCTTCAAGTGCTTCCTGTTCGGAGAGCACGCCATCGAAGTTCGGGAACTCGTAAAGTCCCGCCAGAAGTCCTTTTTTCGGCCGTTTCCGCACTGCTGTGTGCGCACCGTCCAGAAATAACAGAACGGTTCTGTCTTCGATTCTGCGCGGCTTTGCGCTCTTTTTAAACGGATATTCCGTCCAGGTCTGATGCTTTCCCGCCAGACACTGGTCAAAAAGCGGACAGACTTCACATTTTGGTGCGCCGTTCGGCAGACAGACCATTGCGCCGAGATCCATCATCGCCTGATTGAAGGCTCCCGGATCTTCTGCCGGCATGATTTCGGTCAATTCCGCTTCCACGCGGTTTTTCACGGACTGCTTTAAAATGTCCTCACCGTCCTCCCGGAGGCGTGCCATCACACGAAGCACATTTCCGTCCACCGCCGGCACCGGAATGCAAAACGCGATCGATGCAACGGCTCCCGCTGTGTAATTTCCAATTCCCGGAAGTCCTTTTAAGGCTTCGTAATCTGCCGGAAATACACCGTCATACACTTCCATAATTTTCTGTGCGGCCTTCTGCATATTCCGCACACGGTTATAGTAACCAAGGCCTTCCCAGAGCTTCAAAAGCTTTTCCTCGGGACAGACCGCAAGTGCTGCGACATTGGGCAGTTCACGCATAAACCGCTCATAAAACGGCTTGACCGCCTCCACCCTCGTCTGCTGGAGCATAATCTCGGAAACCCAGATTTCATACGGGTTCTTTTTTTCTCTCCATGGCAGCACTCTTTTATTTTCGCCATACCATTTCAATAATGCTTTGTGATTGTGTCCTGCATAGTAATCTCCTGTTAATACATCATTCTTATTTTGCCACATTTTCCTCCAAAATGCAAAATAAACATTGCGCTCTCACGTGTTTTTGATTAAAATTAATAAATACTTTAAAAGAATAACCAAAACCCTTAAGATATGGAGGAAAAACTCTTGATCGACAGTATTATTTTTGATGTGGACGGCACCCTGTGGGACTCCACAGACGTTGTCGCCGACGCATGGAATCAGATTATGGAAAAAGAAACTGATATGACACCAAACCTCACCGGAGCCGTGTTAAAAGGCCTGTTCGGCCGCCTGCTCCCGGATATCGCCGCCGTCATTTTCCACGAATATCCAAAGGAGCGCCAGTTAGAACTGATCGAGGCATGCTGTGCCAAAGAGCATGAGGCACTTCTTGCGACACCGGCTCCTGTTTATCCGGGGCTTGTCGATGCACTTTCTATTCTTTCCAGACATTACCCGCTTTATATCGTAAGCAACTGCCAGGCGGGCTATATCGAAGTTTTTCTGGAAGCCACAGGCCTCGGTCACTATTTCAAAGGCCATCTCTGTCCTGGCGATACCGGAAAGGCAAAGGCAGACAACATCCGTACAATCATCGAACAGAACCATCTGCAGCACGCGGTCTATGTCGGCGATACCGACGGCGACTACAAGGCGACACGCGAGGCCGGAATCCCGTTTGTCCATGCCGCATACGGTTTTGGTCAGACCGAAAACCCGGACTACACCATCACTTCCCCGATGGATCTTGTCACACTGTTCGTACCGGAAAATTAATTTTTAACAGTTTCTTTCTCATAAAAAATACGCATTCCTGTTTTGATAACGGAATGCGTATTTTTTATGTTCTATTTCTTCTTTTCTCAGCTCTCGCCCTTACCTGGGTAATCATCGTCACCCGTATGGTCTCCCTGATCCGGTGCGCTCGGCTCCTGGGTCGGTTCCGGTGTCGACGGGGTCTCGGTCGGTGCTACGGTCGGCTCCGGCGTAGACGGGATCTCGGTCGGTGCTGCGGTCGGTTCCGGCGTAGACGGGGTCGATGGAGTTGATGGAGTTGATGGGGTTGATGGGGTTGATGGAGTTGACGGCGTGTAATCATCGTCATCATCATCGTACGTGTAGGATGGCGTTCTCGTCGGCGTTACTGTCGTGGTATTCGTCGTATCATTGACATTTTCGTCATCTGCTTCCGGTGCCTGTGTCACAGTAAGCGTATCTTCACTTACCTCATAAGCTTCGGAATAATAAATGATAACCGGTGTTCCGTCATCGACATTGTCATATAATGCCTGTGCCACTGCAGTCGGAAGTGCAACAGATCCTGTCGTCGATCCTGCAGTCAGATACAGGTTTCCGCCGAAACTGCTTCTCCAGGAAGCATCGTAGAAACCGATCTCTCCGTTGAACGGAATCCAGGAATCCACATCTCTTTCCCAGGAATAGCTGCCGTCTGCCTGAAGCTCTCCGTGCAGTTTTTTCTGGCTTTCTTTTGCTGCGGTTGTGTAGATACCCGGCTTCGTGTAGCTGCTCTGCTCCATCAGACCGGTTACACAGTCACCGTCGACAACCAGATTTCCATCTTTGTAGAGCCAGATATGCTGACGGCTGGCATCAACCTCAACATACGTCTTGCCGAATCCGTTGTTCTCTGTGGAAGCAGCAAACTCTCTCTGCGCATACTGCGGCTCTCTTGTATCTGCTGCGTGAGCATCTACTTCTTCTGCGATCTTTGCAATCTCCTGCTCCTGATCCACTTTCCATCCGTAGCCTTCCTGGCTGATGGTCACGCCGCCTTCGATACCGGTTGCCGGGAAGGTGTGATCCTTGCCATCGGTATCGATCGCTGCCGCAAGATTTGCCACATATTCTTTTACTCTTTCATTCCACTGGTTTTCATCTTTGGAATAATTTCCATCCGCATCAACTGCCAGCCAGTCTTTCATGGTATTTCCGTCAAGAACCTGTGTTGTTCCATCCGGCATACTGTATGTGATGCTTGCGCGTACCAGTTCATTTAACTGATCCTTCTGTGCATTCAGTGTTTCGTCATCTGCTGTTACCAAGGTTCCGTCGTAAACGCCTGCTTTTTCAAGATCCACTTCGGTATCCGCATTGATCAGCGCATTTTCGATGCACTGTTTTGCAAGGGTAAGATCCATTCCCTCACCCATAACAGCATCCACAATCTCAAACTCATTGTTCTGGAAGGTGATGTAGGCGCTGGCCGGTGCATTCTCACCGTCTGCGGACTGGAATTCGTCAAATCCATCAATCACCGCATCCAGTTTTTCCTGACTGTACTGCATGGTGACCTGGGAATCTTTCTCTTTTCCGCCATTTCCCAGGAACCAGAGGAAACTGTTCTGTTTCTTTAACACGCTCTCCACGCTGCCGTCTCCGGCATAGGTATAGTCAATGTCTTTTCCGCTGACACTCTTCGTATCATTGTCTTTGAATTTTACATTTAAGGTATAGTTTGCAGCCTGCTCTTTGATTTTCGTTTCTGCCTCTTTGGCCGTCATATCCGAGCAGTCTACTCCGTTGATGGTTGTTCCGTTGAAGAAATAATTCTGGTAATGGAACATTTTGCTTCCATAGAAAAAGCCTCCCACAGCAATAACAGCAACAGCTGCAACGGTGATAACCGCACCGCCTTTTCCCTTTTTCTTCTGCGGTTTTGCGCCATGCGGAATGTACTCTTCGTCGTCATCCTCATAATCGTCGTAGTCATCATCCTCATCGTCTATTTCCGGCATTGGGATATGGCCTACCGTGTCGCTGACGAGGCGCTCCATTGCGGCTTCCACCTGATCACCAAGCACTTCTTTCTCCGAACCCTTGGTCTCTGTCTTCTCTTCTCCCAGCAGATCATCCTCATCTGCGAATGGATCGTTGATGATCAGATCATCATCCACCATCACTTCTTCCGGTTCCGATTCTGTTTTTGTCTCCGCCGGATCATCATCAAAATCAACGAGACCTTCCAGTTTTTCGGTTGTCTGGCTTACACGTGAGACTTTCTTCGGTGTCTCAGCCGGCGTCTCTTCGATTTCTTCTTCCTCTTCTGTAAATTCCGGAATCTCGATGTCCTGCGTCACAGGCTCCACTTTGGTCTGCTTCATTTTCTGCTTCGCTTCTTCGTCTTTTGCACGCTCAGTTGCCTCAAGGACACTTCGCAGATTACTTAAATTTGCAGTCTCATCCGGGATGTGATCTTCGCTTTTTGTTTCTTTGCTTTCAAATTCAATGGAGTCTTCGATGTCTGCCAGTTCTTCCTGGAATGTTTCACCGCTCTCCTTTTCCGCCAGGTCACGGTCAATCTCTTTTTGCAGGGCAGCCCAAAGTTTACCGTCCTTTAAATCATCATCTTCAAACTTCATATTTTTTGCTCCTCATAGTTCTGTGTCTGCACTTTACTTACTTCTCTTCTTTTTTCCTTGTTTCAACTCACAGTCGGTATTTTCACGGAGTCTGACATATCGAAAATAGTTCGACTGTGACTTACCTCATGTCAGTGGAGGATACCGATTTCTCTCCGCCCGCCACTACCGTTATGTTTCTTTTAACAATTCATCCCACCGCTTTAGAAGCGGGGGACTTCTTGTCTACTGATGTTAAAAATGCCCCTATAGATTTCTTCTTTTGTCCAAGGGCACATACACTGTTAAGTATATCATAAAATTCGACAAAAAAAAGCAAAAAATTTGGTTTTGGCAAATTTCTCACTTTTTTCGTAAATCACCTATGGAATTCGTAAAAAAATACCTTCTGCAGCGCTTCTCCGAGGAAAATTCCAAGGGCAATTGCGCCTGCCGCGGTCGCTGTCTCTAAAAGATACGTTCCAACCATGTTTTCCGGCCCCATAACGATCGAGTAGACGATGCGGTACATACCGGCTCCCGGCACCATCGGGAGAATGCCCGGGATCACGAAAAGGATCACCGGCGCTTTGAAATGACGCGCCATTGCCTGGGAAACCAGGGCGACGGCAACGGCGGCAAGAAAATTTTTCATTAAAATGCCATCGTTCAGCACTTCCACAATCAGATAGACCGCCCAGCCGATCATACCGACACCGGCAGTGTAACATTCAAGCTTTTTCGGTGCATTCAACAGTCTTGAAAAACCCCAGATTGCGACCCAGGCTCCCAGAGATTTCAGTATAATTTCACCTGCTATACTCATCTTGTCTTAGACCTCTTTTTTTTCTGTATGTGTCCTCTCACCGTACCAGCGGCCGAAGCAGCAACATGCCGAGTCCTACTCCGATCGCAATTGCAGCAGCCGTTACAAATGCCTCGAGCATCCGCGCCGCACCGGAAATATAGTCTCCATGCAGCGTGTCATATACCGCATTTGTAATTGCAACGCCAGGGACAAGGGGCATGACGGATGCGATAATAACAACGTTTAGATTCAAAGTTCCCGGGAAATAATGAATACAAAGGATTGCAGTAACTGCAAGGAAAAATGCTCCAATGCAATTCACCAAAAATGACTGCACCCCTGCTCTTTTTCCTCCATACACACCGACACCGGACATGAATCCGGCAATCGCAGATGCCAGAATTTCATAAAAACCGGCTCCGAACATGATGGCAAAGCCGCAGTCGTCGCTATCATCGCAAGTAAATTTTTTTTAATTTCCGGTTTGGCACGGTAGATATCACGCACCCGGTGGAACAGCGTATCCAGATCGATCGTACCTTCACAGAAATCACGTGAGAGCTGGTTTACCGCATGAATCCGGTTGAGATCGGTTGCACGACTTTCCACACTGCGCATGACGGTCATGGAATCCATCGACGGGTCATCCAATGTTACCATAAAACCGGTCGTCAGTGCCAGCACATCCGCCGTTTTCAGGCCGGACATACGCAGCATACGCAGCATAGTATCCTCCACGCGCCACGTCTCTGCCCCGCTCTCCAGCAGGATTTCTCCTGCCATGACTGCAGTATCCAGCAGCAGTTTATAGTCCATAATTTCTATCCTCACAAAAGTAACGTAACTTCTATTTCAAACATATGAAACGATTGTAGCATAAAAAAGTATGGTCTTTCAAGCAAATTCTATGCAAATTTCAGCAGTTCCCTGCTGATCTCATGTTCCCTGTTTTCTTCACAAAATAACGGACAAAATTCATCTCCACTTTAGATGCCGGAGTATTCTTGCCAAAAGAGGATAAAATGCTTTCCGCTGCTCATTCACATAATTTTTCAATTTTTCTTCAAAATCTATTCACACTTTTCTCACATATGACAACTATACTGAATGTATCAAAACAAAGGGACAACAAATCATCTTCCTCTATCTTTCCTTCGTTGTCCCAACTTAAAAATTTTTCCAATTCAGATAGATTTTCTTTTTCATAATGCCGGTATTTCTGCCATAAGAAATACCGGCCCTCCTTTTTTACAGAATACGCGCCCGGAGCTCTTATGAACTTTCCGAACGCACATTTTTAGAAGTGCCGGTATCCTCTTTATGTACTATTTTTCAAATTTTATAACCAGGGTTTTGTCCCCGATCGTCTCAGACAGCATTCCGGTAATCAGCGTTTTCGCCTGCTCCCTGGCCATCGTTTCCAGATCTTCCATCTCCTGCGTCTGCTGCTCCACATCCTCTTTTGCACTCGCAATGGCATCCAGAGCATCTTCTTTCCGCTCCCAGTTCAGAAGTGCTGCCTTCTCATCGTAATACTGGATCGAATCATCATCAATCGAGATATCCAGGATTTCCACTGCCGGAAGTGTCACAATCACCTCCGTATCCGTAACCTCTGTCTTCGCTTGGGAAAGATCTACTCCCGCATGGACTTCTGCGCGGTACGTCATATTAAATGCCTTCTGTGTCAGAAGCGGAATTGTTCCATCGGAATAATGAATCAGCCCATTGTAAATCATCTTTGCCGACGTCAGCTCCCCTGCCGCCTCCAGTTTGCTGTCAATAAACGTTCCCGTAATCTCCGGCTGCCTCTCACGCCGCAGGGACTGCGTCAGATAAACCACCATTCCGGCAAGAATTATCACAATCAAAAGATATACCACTGCCTTTATGGTCCCACGACCTTCTTTTTTTCCTTTACTCATTTGGAAAGTCTCCTTCCTTTTTCTTCTGTTCCCTTTGACGAAAAATAACTTCTATTTTGTATTGGAAAATAGTTTTCAAACACTCTCCCGCGCTTATTATACCGTATCATTCACGCAAAAAACAGCTTTGTTTTACAGATAATTCTTAAAAATCTGTAAAACAGAGTTGTCTTCTTTTCATAGATGTATATATTTGTAAAAATCCCCAAAAGAAAGACACCTCGCTTTCGTTTGTGCTGCATTCTGAATGTAATGAAACAAGTCCTTACAACATTTGCGAAAAAAGGTGTCTTTTGCAGATCCGTATGCTATTATTCTTCGATTCTTTGCTTATTATAACAAATATGGGTATCGGTTCCATTGTCAGCAAAATAGTGTTTTTCGCCCATAAAATCAAAGTAACCGTCCTTAATATTTCCTTTTCGGATATCCTCACAGGTTTTCAGCACATCCTCAATGGTGCTGATCTTTCCTGTTCCATCTCCGTGGGACATCAAAATCTTGTCATAAGTTCCCTCGATCTTTTTCTGAAATTCTCTTAAGTTCTTTTCATAGGTGGCAAGTCCCGTAGAAAATTCTTCAAACAGGAAAAGGAAAGGATTGCATGCATCTCCCAGAAGAAGCGTACGCTCTTCCGGAATCAGCATGACCACACTGCCCTGTGTATGTCCAGGAAGCTCATAAATTACAATCTGAACGTCTCCCAGTTCAAAACGGTCTCCTTCTTTCAAATCTCGAAAACGCTCAAACGGTGCTGCCGGAATCATATCCTTTTCCGTAATTGCATTACCTTCTGCATTCATACCTGCAAGTCCTTCCAGACGAAACTCTTTCTTTGCGTGTTCACGATAAACAGCTTCATCCTTATGATTCAGGTAGATTTCTTCAAACTCTCCGGCTCCCATTGCATGATCTACATGGCCATGCGTCATGAGCACTTTCACCGGTTTGTCCGTCAACTGATCGACGCACTGTTTCAGACTAAAATAACCGCTTCCGGTGTCAATCAGCACTGCATCTTTTTCCCCCTCTACCAGGTACATCATCTCTGTACAGAAGCCATAGATTCTGGTGATATGCTCCGATATTCTTTCTGTTTTAAATTTCATTGTAAAAACCCCCTTTTCGTTTTCTACAGTTTAACCCTTTACGCCGCCTACGACAATTCCTTTTACGAAATATTTCTGGAAAAACGGATAAATAACCAGAACCGGAATAACACCAACAACGGCAATTGCCATACGGATACCTGTGCTTGGCATGGCTGCAACCGCGGATGCTACACTACCCATGGTAGAACTCTGCAGGAATGTGATACTGGTAATGATGTTGTTCAAAATTGCCTGTAAGGTATACAGACTGTCATCTGTAATATAGTATAAACTATTCATCCAGTCATTCCAGTATCCAAGACCAACCATCAGGGCTAATGTTGCCAGCATCGGTTTCGAAAGTGGAAGTACAATGCGGAACAGAATGCGGAACTCACCGGCTCCATCAATTCTTGCCGCCTCAATCAGGGAATCCGGAATATTACTTACAAAGAATGATCGCATCATGATGATGTAAAATGCATTCATCAGCAGGCTCGGTATAATCAATGCCCAGATCGTATTTTTAATATGAAAAATCTGTGTATACATCATATACGTTGGTACCAGTCCACCATTAAACAGCATGGTAAAGAATACCAGGAAAGAAAACAGATTCCGGTGTGGAAGTTCTTTTCTTGAAATCGGGTATGCAAACATAACCGTCATCAGAATAGAGCAGGCCGTTCCGACGATCGTAACAAGAACAGAAAGACCAAGACCACGGATAATTTTTCCGCCGCTCTGGAACAGATATTCATATGCATAGAAACTGACTTTTTTCGGGAAGAAACTATATCCATACTGCAAAAGAGTTGACTCTTCGGTAATGGAAGAAGAAATCAGCAGAAGAAACGGCGCTGCTGCAATGATACAAAGCAGGATAAAAATAGTATGTAAAACTACCTGCTCTACTTTATTATTCGATACCATATTTTTGCCTCCTTAGAACAGTGCGCTGTCCTTGTCTA
Source organism: Blautia sp. OF03-13 (assembly GCF_003460685.1). NCBI lineage: Bacteria > Bacillati > Bacillota > Clostridia > Lachnospirales > Lachnospiraceae > Blautia > Blautia sp. OF03-13. The sequence goes on from NZ_QTVR01000005.1 coordinate 198,920, forward strand.
TTTTTCGTACAATCTGGTTTACTGTCATAATCAGGATAAAGCCAAGTACCGACTGTAAAAATCCTGCTGCCGAAGATCGTCCGATATCATTCAGCTGTGTCAGTCCTTTATAAACATAAACATCAATTGTATCCGTTACTTCGGAAATCAGTCCGGAATGCATCGGCACCTGATAGAACAGACCAAAATCGGAGAAGAACATTCTTCCGATCTGTAACAGAACCATCGTAATAATGGTAGTCTTCAGACCCGGTAATGTTACGTTCCAGATCTGACTCCATCTTCCTGCTCCATCGGTGGATGCTGCCTCATACAGAGAGGAATCAATTCCAATAACGGTTGCATAGTAAAGAATACTGGTATATCCAAAGCCTTTCCACAGGTTTACAATTGTCAAAATATAGGGCCAGTACTTTGATTCCGTATACCAGTTAATGGTATGACCGCCCAAATGCACCAGAAGATTATTAAGAAAACCGGATTCTGTACTTAAGAATCCATACACAATATAGGAAACAATAACCATGGATACCAGATATGGTACCAGGATCACGGTCTGATAAATTTTTTTGCTCAGCTTTCCACGAAGGAAATTCAGCATAATCGCAACGGCAACAGCAACTACCGTTCCAAGGAAAATAAATACAAGATTGTACAAAATTGTATTTCGTATCATGTTAAATGCATCTTTCGTTTTAAACAGATACGTAAAGTTGCTGAATCCGCACCAGTCACTAGCCAGAATTCCTTTGCTGAAATCATATCGTTTAAATGCAATCACAAGACCTGCCATCGGCATGTAATTGTTGATCAGCAGATAAATGAGTCCCGGCAGAAGCATGATATACAATGCTATAATTTTTCTCGATACTTTTTTCCGTTTACGCGCAGGCATAAGATCCTCCCTTTGGAAAAGAGAGACATCCTGTGCCTCTCTTTTGCCCTTTTATTTGGTGTGATAAGATTTTTTAGTCCTATTTGTTTTCTGCATGCCATGCATCAAACTGTTTCTGTTTTGCCTCGATAACTTTGTCCATTCCTGCTGCCTTCAGCTCTTCGGTTGCTTTTGCCAGATACTCATCCGGATCTACGGCACCGAGCATCAATGCGGAATAATATTTATCCATAACATTGCAGCATGCACTGTACTCATCGGTTACTTCTGTCGTATCGAAGCAGAAACCATAAGCCGGGGTCTGCTGTACGGACTCGTTAAATTTCTTCAAGCTCTCTGTTAATCCGTTTGTCGGCTGTTCCGGAGTAAGAGAAGAGTTTGGATACAGCCACCACTGCTGCATTGCACCATAGCCATTGTTCGTATAATCTTTTCCATCCGGATATACGGCATTGCCATCTGCATCTACTACGTAGTTACGATCTTTAATACCATCTGTCAGTAACGTTACAACGTCTGCATCGGAGTAAAGAACTTCCAGCATTTTCCAGGATGCGTCCTTATTTTTACTGTTTGCACTGATGCCCCAGCACATACCGGAAATGGTCGTCGTGTCTGCTTTTGCAGGGGTGAGCGGAACTCTTACAAGATCTTCTTTAATATAGTCAGTTTCATCAAAATAAGCACCGTTATTAAAGCATGTCACTGCTTTTTTATTTAAAATCATGCTGTCGCCTGTCTCTGTGTTGCTCAGGCAATCCGGCATCATATAGCCATTGGTATACCAGCTGTGGGTATGTTTTGTAAGATCAATAAAGTCCTCAGTTTCTAACAGATTCTTAATGGTAGTATCACCACCAGCCTCCATAACACCGATCATCTTGATGTCGCCAAGACCATCCCAGGTCCATCCACCATTTGACATGGTTGTGTTTCCCTGTGGAACAATCGCGTACCGGTCCGGATATGCTTCATGGATTTTTCCAAGCAGTTCATCTACCTGATCCAGGGACATCTGCTCGCCGCCTTTTACTCCCATTTCATCGGCAATTGCACGGTCAATATCGAGTACAATAACATCTCCATGATTTCGGTAATTCGGAAGTGCATAGATATGACCATTTACGCTGGTACATTTTAAGTCTTTATCTGTAAATACTTCTGCTGCTGCCGTTTTGAATTCTTCACTTGCATTATTATAATAGTCATCCATATTGGCAAGCTGTCCGTTCTTTACATAGGTCAGAAGCGGTGTTCCGTAAATCATAATCAGATCTGCCTCATCGCCTGTCAGAAGCATGTTGGACTGGTTTGTCCAGTTTCCGAACTCTACAAAAGTAAGTTTAATTTTTACACCATACTTTTCTGCCGTGATTTCATTAATCGCATCTTCTACCATCTGAAGATCTGTCGTATCATAGATGTTTGGCACACACATGTTGACAACCGGTACATCGGTTGTTCCTTTGTCTGAAGATGCTGCTGTCTCGCTACTTCCGCTCTTTGAAGATGTATCCTGTGCCGCATTACTGCTTCCGCAGCCTGCCAGCAAGGACATCACCATCATGGCAGCTGCCATACCGCTCAAAAATCTTTTGGAACCCTTTTTCATTTTGGAAACCTCCTTTGTTTCTCTCGTTTTGATGTTCTTATTGTATCTTTTCTCTCTTTTTCTCTCCACCAAAAAAGTGCCGTCCTTTGTCACTTTCGTGACATGGCACCGCACTTTTTTTCATTTTCTTATTCTTTTTATGATTTATTGTTCTTTTCATGACTTTTCTTTTTTATTTTTACAGTGTAAACGATATTCCTGTGGAGTATAATCAGTCACTTTTTTGAAAGTCCGTGAAAAATGGGAAAAGTTGTCAAATCCAACCTTAGATGCAATGACGCCGACAGAAAAATTTGTATTTTTCAAAAGTGTACCTGCCATTTTCATTTTTTCAATCAACACATAATCCTTGAATGTCATTCCTGTTTCTGCTTTAAATAATTTGGAAAAGTACTCTTCATTCAGAAATACCATCCCAGCTGCATCCGCGCGTGAAATATTCTCATATACATGCGATTTCACATACTGCATCACCGTTTCAATTCGCTCATCTTTTTTTCCTGTATCTTCTGCCGCACTTTCTTCTTCCCAGTGAATCCCATCCAGTTTTCCTTCTATGTTATCCGGCAATTCCTGCAGGCCTTTCATTAATTCTTTTGGCAGTCTTCCATCCCGTACACCTTTTCCACAGCCTGTATAAATCGCTGCTTCTGTTGCCATCTGCTTCTGCATAAAATGGTAAAACCGTTCGATCACCTGTTTCCACTTTTCATTATCAAGTATCTGTTGATCATCTACTGCCATTGCAAAAAAACTTTTTTGACTTTCTTCTGCAATAAAGACCTGTACTTTATTATCCAGCAGCTCCTCCAGAACATTTCTCGTAACAAAAAGTTTCAATTCTGTATTCCACTTGTCAATTTTTGAATTTTGTTTTCGATAATAACATCTTATCACATACAAAACTGTCTGATTTCCGTTGAATTTCTGTAATTGCAGCAGTTGTCCAAATGCCTTATCCGCTTCTTCATACTCTTTCTGCCCGATCCGGTACAAAAGTGCCGACAGAAAAATATCCCGATTCTGCCGCAATTCTGTTTGCGTTTTTTGCATCCACTGTACATTCTTTTCTTTTTTTACATGTTCACAGGCTTTTTTTACTACTTTTTCTATCTCTGCATATTTCGCCGGCTGCAAAACATAGTCAAATCCACCAAGCTGAATCGCTTTTTTGGCATATGCAAATTCTGCATGTGCCGTCAGAAAAATGCAGCAGACATCAATCTGCTGCTCCTTCGCCCACTGCAGCAGTGAAAGACCATCTTCCCCTGGCATTTCAATATCACACAGCATAATATCAACCGGAAAATTCACCAAAATCAGTTTTGCTTCTGCAGCACTGCAGGCAATATATGTTTCATCAATTCCAACTTTCTCCCAATTGATTCCTTTCTGGATACTTTCTACAATTGCCCGCTGATCGTCCACCAATAAAATTTTCATACCGTATCTCCTGTATCCTTGCGTCCGAAGGGCAAAATCAGTTCACTGACTGCTCCGCCCATATTGTAAAAACTATATTCCGCTTTTTCCCCATACAAAATATCGCAACGTTTTTTCAGATTATTAACTCCAACTCCTTCCGCACGATAAGAACCTCTCGTATTCAGTTCCTCCAGAAGTTCCTCTGGATATCCCTGTCCACTGTCCGATACCATAATGTCGAGTTTTTCTCCCTCTTCCATCTGCAATTTATGCAATGTAATGGTAATCTTCAGTCGGGTCTTTCCCATTTCCATCTTTGCATACTTGATACTGTTCTCTACAAAAGTCTGAACAGCCAGCACCGGAACCAACCACCTTTGCACATCATCAGCCATTTCAATTTTATATGTAATTTCCCGGTCAGAAAGGATCTTCTGTAATTCCAAATAATTTTCTGTAATCTTAATCTCCTGTTCTGCATCCACAACACTTTCTTTCATATAAAGCATCGTGCGAAGGAAATCTGAAATACGAAGAATTAACTCCTGCATCGACGTCATACCTGCGTCTGCTGCCATAGCATTTAATGTTTTCAATCCATTTAAATAAAAATGAGGATTTAGTTGCGTCCGCATCAGCTGCAACTCCGCGTCACGCCGGTTCAGTTTTTCTTCGTATACCTGCATCTTCTGTTCTTTTATTTCCTGTACCATTTTCTGCAATACCCAGTTAATCAGCTGCTGCTCATAATATTGCAGGTGCAGATCCGGAATTTCCTGAATCTTTCCGTTTCGAATTTCTTCCATAACCGTTACAAGCTGATACATGGGATGCAGATAACTTTTTACCATATTTCGATAAATAAAAAACATAACAACAATCGACACCGCAGTAAATATCAGAAGAACCATTTCAGTTACAGACATTTGATGCAAATAAGATTCACTGATCTGGCAAAAATACCAGATATCACAAGCATCTATTTTCTGTCCAAAAAGATACTCTTTTCCGGCATGTTTCCATAAAATTTCTTTCTGTTCCCATTCCATATCCTGCAACGAAAAACTTTTCCGATATAGGTCAAAATTTTTGTCGCTGATTTTAGAATCCCACAAAAGGTTCTCTTCTATCGAAACATTTCTGATCGTATTTGAAAAATAATGATTGATCTGGTTTACTCCGGCTACTACTGCATTGCCTCTTTTATAAAATACAAGCCAGTAACCATTTCCCCCCTCTGTCTGCAAGAAAAATCCATTGTGTGTATCGCTTCCCTCTACATACGACAATAAAATATTTCGAATGCGCTGCCCTTCTTCAAATGGGATACGATTCTTATTTACATTGAAGAGCCACTGAAGATTATTTCCATCTCCATATGCAAGATAATATCCGTCCAGCCACGTACTCATCTCTCGATTCATTTTCATTCTGCTGTTCAAATCATAGGCAGAACTATAATCTCCTTTTTCTGATTCTGGATTCTCGGCCAATATCTGAAACTGCGGATCACTTTCATAAATATTAAACAAGTACTTGGTCATCGTGTCTATATCGGCGACAAGCTTTTCTGTTGAACTCGTTAATGTCAATTCCACAGATCGTATCTGTTCTTCCCTGTCGCGGTTGATAATTACGATATCCATTACCAACAGTAAAACCAGCATTGCCACATATCCGACCAAAGAAAGAACCAGCATCTTCCGATTCATATATTTTGCTCTTTTCTTTTGTCTTCTCATTTTCCCTCCAGAAAAAAGATCGTTTTACAGGTTCAATGAATCATAACTTATGTCTTTCTATATGTTAAAAAGGCAATCAACACATTGTTGATTACCTTTTTGATTACCTTGTTTAATTGGCAAAAACACGCCCGCGTAACTTTACATTTTAAAGGCTTTCCGGGCTTTAAAAACAGGGGATGAGAGAATCGAACTCCCACCAAAGGTTTTGGAGACCCCTATCATACCATTTGACCAATCCCCTACGCTAGATATACCTTCAAAACCGCATACACTTAACACCTATACATCATACCATACTTTCTTTCCGAACACAACCATTTTTTACTGACTTTCTCAGTATTTCAGGTCAAGCCCTCGACCGATTAGTAACAGTCAGCTCCATGCCTTACGGCACTTCCACCCCTGCCCTATCTACCTTGTCGTCTTCAAGGGGTCTTACTTCTTTCGAATGGGATATCTCATCTTGAGGGGGGCTTCACGCTTAGATGCCTTCAGCGTTTATCCCTTCCCGACTTGGCTACCCGGCC
>NZ_QTVR01000050.1:0-3745 GCF_003460685.1 Blautia sp. OF03-13
GAAGAAGCACATATCTGTGCAAAATCTAAGTAACAGGCGTATCCGCCGATATTTGGTCTGCCGCCTAAAGCGGCCGGAAGCACGTGACTTTAGTCATGTGAGGTTCACTACTGTTTCAGCTAATTTATGTTTGCAGGTTTGGGAGAGATTGTTTCTTTTCCCGACTTTTCTCTGATTTACATCCCCGAATAAGGGGTGACAACAGAGCGGAACCCAAATGTTAGCTGGACTTCCTAAAACCCATGTTTGCAAACCGGTAATTTTGATTAGCTGTCAGCTAACAAAAATCGGATTGCGTTAGCTGGAAATTGATCATTTGAATGGAATTTCATGTCGCGAACGTGATTAGAAAATAACAAAAGCGTTCGCTGTCAGCTAATCCAGCTAACATTTTCGAACGCTTTGAAGCCCGTCGCCAAGAGGATTTGAACCTCCGACCCCTCGCTTAGGAGAGCTCCAACCTATTGTCACTCTCTGTCAATCTGAGGTAAGGTAAACCCAAGTGGGATACTATATAAAACTGTTTCCAATTCAATTCGAGTTATTCTGAATACCCCCTCTGTCAAGCTCTGTAAAGCTCTGAAAGTTAGCTGATTGTTTGCTCCAGCTAATAATTGGGGAATGCCTTGATATTACCATCGACATCTGTTATATGACCACCATGCTTCGTACGTTCGATCATGGTAAACAGTATTCAATTAAACTTCCTATCGAAAGCACAAGATATTTTCTTGTCTATAAATAATATAACGCATACGAGACGGTTTGTCCATGCGTTTTTGACTGGCAAATTTTATTCAGTAAAAATATCTGTAACCTTTTTTGTAACTGAATCTCCATCATTCCATCATCAAATGATGGAGATTCCAATAGATATTATGGAGATAGACTAATTACTTCATCGTCTTCGCCAGTGAATTGAGCAATGCCCGCATCTCTGGATTTGCCAACACTTTTGCCAGAAGTTCCGGATCGACTTCATCAGCAACAGTTGCATTATTATTTTCCTGCTGTACATGCATCTGTGGATCCAGATTCTTTTTCTCATAAAACGCTTCTTCAAAAAGCTCTGCATTTTTCCTTCGGTCATCATCCAGAATATGAGAGTACACATCCGTAACCATATTGACCTGAGCATGGCCGGAATCACCCTGTACCGCCTTGATGTCTCCACCATTCAATTTCAGCTTATAAGTAACGCTGCTATGACGAAAACTGTGAAATACAACCGGTGGGAGATTATAGTCCTCGATCAGTTTTTTTAAAGGACCACGGATTGCTCCATCTCCGAGAGGAAGACCAAAGGTACTTGCCATAACCAGGTTATAGTCCATATATTCATCACCAAGAATTTCTTTCATTTCATCTTGCTCAACCTTCCAGTCTACCAACATATTAGCAACACTCTTCGGTAAGAATATTTTACGCACACTGCTTTCTGTCTTCGGTGTTTTCAGAATACGGACCGTAGAATTCTTCTTATGATTTGTCGGAAATACCAACAACACATCTTTTCCATCCAATGCATTTAAAGATTCTTTTCTTATACGCTGTGATTCTTTGTTGATGAAGACATATGCACGGTTTTCTTCAATTGCCTCAGGAGAAATATCTACACAATCCCAGGTAAGACCAAGCAGCTCACCAAGTCGCAGGGAACATGAGAAAGATAGATTAATTGCGAGCTTTAATCGTTCATCTTCACAGACACTGAGCGCATACATCAATGTATCCGCTGTCCAGATGTCTCTTTTTTGTGATTTATGTTTTGGTACAGTCGCATGGGTGCAAGGATTCTTCTCCATCAACTCCCATTTCACTGCCTGTTCAAAACAGTTTCTAAGCAGCTTATTAATATCCCTGACCGTACTGGAAGATACAAATTCATTTCGACTGGTTTTATTCAATGGATTGATAACTGCACGTCTCTTCAAAAGACTCTGATAATATCTTTCGATGAAACGGGTATTGATCTCTGAGAGTTTCGTATCACCAATGATCGGAAGAATATAGTTATTGATAAGAGAGACATTTCCTTCATATGTAGAAAGCGCCCAGTTTTCTTTGCCATAAAGTGCAACATATTCTGTAATAAGCTCGTCCAGTGTTTTGCATTTACGGACGACAAATGATCCCATCTCTTTTTTATATTCAATTTCTTTTTTTCTTCTTTTAGCTTCGGCTTTTGTTTCATAGGTTTCCCATTTTTGTTTTCTCTCGCCTTTTTCATTCGTATAAGAATAGATTACATTGAATTTTCCGTTTCGTTCTCTTATTGATGCCATATTATTGCATACTCCTTTCCAAATCTCTTTGCTCCATCCAGTCCTCAAATTCATCCCGACGGATCCTAACTCGACTGCCAACTTTTATTACGGTGAACTTTCCTGTATCCGCCCACTTGTTGATCATGCTTCTGCTGACCTTTGCCAGATAGGAAGCTTCATCAAAAGTAAGATACTTTATATTTCCATTGCTTCCTCGTATTCCGGTCTGTGATAATTTCTTCCGCCGGAAATTAGCCAGGGCAATATTCTGTTCCTGTGCAAGTTCTTCATAATCATTCGATGGATCCAGCTTATACCGATCCTGACCTTCCAGGAATTTTTGAAAACTCTCTTTTGTGATCCTTTTCTTTTCTGCAATCACAATGAATTCAAAAAAATGACTATACTTTGGATTATCAAGAATTGTATATACTGCGCTTCTGGTTGTTCCAAGCAGCTGTGCCATCTCAGGCATCGTAATTGTTGCATCTTCCAGAAGAGCATCTTTTTCTCTGTCTTCCTTTGTTCGATACCGGGACTGGCTTTTATACCAGTTCTGAAAAGATTCTTTTGGTATTCGTTTCCAGTAATCGACAATAACAGCTTCCATTTGATTTTTCTTGAGTAAATCATAAACAAGATACTCATCAACACCCAACAGATCCGCAACTTCCTTAACGGAATAGGACCAGGATTTCAATTCTTTCCCCGGTTCTTCTCCGGTAACTTTATGGTATTTAATCTGATTGGCGTACCATTTTTCAAAGCTGGCAATATTGATTCGTATCTTTCCGGCAATCTCTTTAGATTCAAAAACATTTTTATGCACCAGCCAGTATCGATCTGTCTTTTTTAATCCCAGCAGCTTTCCCATTTCCGGCACGGTCATCCAGGTTCTCTTTTGTGTCGGACGCCGTTTGTAAGGACTGTCTTCTGATATCTTTGAAATGATCTCTTCAACAGCGTCCATTTCCGGAACTTCTTTTTGTTTCACAATTGCTGTTGCCATTTATTCTTCACTTCCTGTCTTTTTTAGTGTTAGTGTTTTTTCTTATATCATATCTCAAATCCAGATAAAAATTTAGGATGTCGATTGCAGACAAAATCTGCCTGATCAACACCCTGTTTTTTATTGTTCCAAGTTATCGAGCCAGTCATCGAAACTCTTCTTAGAGATGCGATACTTTCCGCCATCCAACTGGATCCACCGGAATTCCTTTTTCTTTAAAAGGTTATAAATAGTAGGTCTGCTGACTCCTAAGATTTCCTGTAACTCTTGAACTGTATAACATCTTTTTTCTGACATTTCTTTATCCTCTTTTCTTTGAAATATGAAAGAAAAATTATCCCTTCATATAACGAAACGCTCAGAGCATGTTTTACAGTGGTCAAAAGCAAATTTTTTTACTTTTTTTCTTACGAGTTTTCTTTAATGCAACTCGTAACATTAGATTTTTACATTTTTCATGAAATTAAGT
>NZ_QTVR01000051.1:0-1978 GCF_003460685.1 Blautia sp. OF03-13
TTTTTGTTTTTAAGTATTATTCTTGGTGCGATTTCTCTTTTTCTCTGGAATTCACGTTGTACTATGGATAATTTTAATAAGCAAGAAACACTTACTTATTTGATGGTAAGCGTAATCATGTTGATTATCAGCATTTATGGTATATCTACAACTTGTGCAGATATGTTCTTGACTGTTATCTTAAAATTTTGTATAATAGGAATTGAAGTTAAATTAGATGCTAAAAATTTGTAATTAAGAAGGAGGGATTCGTCATGTTGGTATTCCAAATGCGTAATGTAGATAAAACATCTACTGTTTTGAAACAGACTAAAAACAGTGATTACGCAGATAAATAAATACGTTAGATTAATTCCTACCAGTGACTAATCTTATGACTTTTTAAACAGATAACTAAAATTACAAACAAATCGTTTAACTTCTGTATTTATTTACAGATGTAATCACTTCAGGAGTGATTACATGAACAAAAATATAAAATATTCTCAAAACTTTTTAACGAGTGAAAAAGTACTCAACCAAATAATAAAACAATTGAATTTAAAAGAAACCGATACCGTTTACGAAATTGGAACAGGTAAAGGGCATTTAACGACGAAACTGGCTAAAATAAGTAAACAGGTAACGTCTATTGAATTAGACAGTCATCTATTCAACTTATCGTCAGAAAAATTAAAACTGAATACTCGTGTCACTTTAATTCACCAAGATATTCTACAGTTTCAATTCCCTAACAAACAGAGGTATAAAATTGTTGGGAATATTCCTTACCATTTAAGCACACAAATTATTAAAAAAGTGGTTTTTGAAAGCCGTGCGTCTGACATCTATCTGATTGTTGAAGAAGGATTCTACAAGCGTACCTTGGATATTCACCGAACACTAGGGTTGCTCTTGCACACTCAAGTCTCGATTCAGCAATTGCTTAAGCTGCCAGCGGAATGCTTTCATCCTAAACCAAAAGTAAACAGTGTCTTAATAAAACTTACCCGCCATACCACAGATGTTCCAGATAAATATTGGAAGCTATATACGTACTTTGTTTCAAAATGGGTCAATCGAGAATATCGTCAACTGTTTACTAAAGATCAGTTTCATCAAGCAATGAAACACGCCAAAGTAAACAATTTAAGTACCATTACTTATGAGCAAGTATTGTCTATTTTTAATAGTTATCTATTATTTAACGGGAGGAAATAATTCTATGAGTCGCTTTTTTAAATTTGGAAAGTTACACGTTACTAAAGGGAATGGAGATAAATTATTAGATATACTACTGACAGCTTCCAAGAAGCTAAAGAGGTCCCTAGCGCCTACGGGGAATTTGTATCGATAAGGGGTACAAATTCCCACTAAGCGCTCGGGACCCCTTGTAGGAAAATGTCCTAAGTGTGGCAACAATATTGTATTAAAAAAATCGTTTTATGGTTGTTCAAATTATCCTGAATGTAAGTTTACTTTAGCTGAACATTTTAGAAAGAAAAAACTAACCAAAACGAATGTAAAAGAATTACTGGAGGGAAAAGAAACCCTGGTAAAAGGAATCAAAAACAAAGAGAAAAAGCCCTACAATGCCGTTGTAAAAATTGGGGAAAAGGGATATATTGATTTTATCTCTTTTTCAAAATAAACATAAAAGCCCTTTAAAGAGGGCTTTTATATATTAATCACAAATCACTTATCACAAATCACAAGTGATTAATCACAAATCACTTGTGATTTGTGATTCTTAATGATACAATATTACTATGTTTTAGCTTTAAAGGCTCGTACAGACTATATGTTTTGTGCGGGCTTTTTTCATACCCGAAAAAATTTAAAAAATTTTTCAAAAGAGGTCATTAAATCACACCTAGCTGTCCTTATATGGTAAGCGCAAAATATTGCTACGTTACTCATGAATTACGCTTGCACCAAAATGATAGATGCAAGCGTTTTACTCTATTTTAGTTTTGACAGTTCGTTTTCGCAGTCTCGC
>NZ_QTVR01000052.1:0-1607 GCF_003460685.1 Blautia sp. OF03-13
TAGTGATGAGTTAGACGCGCAATTTTTTTAATATAAAACAGAACAAATGTTTGATATATTATTATGGATATGGTAAAATACTTTTATGGAGAAAGATATGTTTACAATTAATAAAAATGGTTTTTCCTATCCGGCGTCAAGGAAAGAGTTGTGGGGAGAACATTTGTGAAATCCGTCTTATTGTGCTGTAACGGTCAGTGACCGGAGCCGTGAACAGGTACTTGCTTACATAGAAGGGCAGAAGGAAAAATCCCGTTAAAACCCGGAGGAAAAAGCGAATGAAAATCATATCCAGTTATGGTGTAGAATTACGAAAACAGAATATTCCAATCCGCCAGACACTGGAGATTTACCGTTCTGCTGTCCGCTATCTGGTCGAAGTGTATGAATCTGTGTGGGAAGAACTGGCCCAAATTGAGGAAAGTAAGAAACGTTTCAATGCAGCGGAACATCTGGTGCATACAACGAAACGGAATCCGGCCCGGTTTGATTTTGATTTCTGCTTTCCCAAGATGCCATCCTATTTCAGACGGGCGGCAGTCCAGCATGCGCTTGGGAGTGTATCTTCTTATCGGACGCGTCTGGAACAGTGGAAAGCAGAGGGACAGAAAACAGGAAAGCCGTATCTGAAAAGTGAGCAGTATGCCATGCCTGTTTTTTACCACAATGTCATGTACCGTGAAAACACAGAAGAGAAAGATGCGGCCTTTTTAAAACTGTACGATGGCCATGACTGGAAATGGTTTGCTGTGCGGCTGAAACATACGGATATGGAATATTTAAGAAAACACTGGTCGGGCAAAAAAGCTTCGGCGCCAACGTTGGAGAAAAAGCACGACAAATATTTCCTGCGTTTTACGTATGCGGAAGAGGTATCTTTAAACCGGACACCTGTCAAAGAACAAACGATCTGCAGTGTGGATCTCGGCATCAATACGGATGCAGTCTGTACCATCATGCGTCCAGACGGAACTATCCTGGGGAGAAAGTTTATTAACTTTCCCAGTGACAAAGACCGGATGTACCGTGTGCTGGGGCGGATCCGAAGATTTCAGCGGGAACATGGATCGCGTCAGGCGCAGGGAAGATGGGCATATGCAAAACGTCTGAATACAGAGCTTGGCAGAAAAATTGCAAAGGAAATCATTTTTTATGCATCAGAAAAGAAGGCAGATGTGATTGTTTTCGAATATCTGGAAATGAAAGGAAAACTTTCCGGGAAGAAAAAGCAGAAACTGCAGATGTGGAGAAAACGTGATATCCAGAAACGGTGCGGACAGCAGGCACATAGAAAGAAAATCCGAATTTCCCGAATCTGTGCCTGGAACACGAGCAGGCTTGCCTTTGATGGATCAGGAGAGATTGACCGTGATATACGGGATCATCGTCTGTGTACGTTTCAGACTGGAAAAAGATACAACTGTGATTTGTCAGCATCGTATAATATCGGAGCGAGATATTTTATCCGTGAAATTTTAAAACCCTTGCCGGAAACGGAAAGGTCTTTGCTGGAGGCAAAAGTTCCTGCAGTAAAGCGTAGAACCTCATGTGTTTATGCAGATCTGAGAGAACTGATTTCAGAAATGGAACTGCGTAAAGCAGCATAA
>NZ_QTVR01000053.1:0-1531 GCF_003460685.1 Blautia sp. OF03-13
ATCACAAAAATAATAAGAATATTTACAGCGAACAATGAATTCTTAAATGCATCCATACTGGAACATAACTTTACAATTTCATCAGAATTTGCCACCAAATTAAAAGCAAATATAAGAGAAAAGGATGCAGTAACGGTTATCAGATAAATCAAATAATCTTTAATATTTCTTTTTGTATTTCTATACGCTAACTTACCTAACATTTCCCACTTCACCTCCGAGCAAGGTTAATATATCCAGTATTTCATTGAAGAAATCTTTTCTGCTTTTTTCCCCTCTGAAAATTTCATTGAATATTTTACCGTCTTTCAAGAACAAAATACGTTCACAGAAAGACGCACTAAACGGGTCATGTGTTACCATTAAAATAGTAGCCTGCATTTTCTTGTTGATTTCAGACATTGTTTCCAGTAATAATCTGGAAGCTTTTGAGTCCAAAGCTCCCGTCGGTTCATCAGCTAAAATCAGTTTCGGTTCATTGATTAAGGCTCTAGCACAAGCACAACGCTGTTTTTGTCCGCCAGAAACTTCATAAGGAAATTTCGATAAAATATCACGAATACCCAATTTATCGGCGATAGCATGAACTCTTTTCTCAATATCAGTAGGGTTCTGTTTGTTGATAACCAATGATAAAGAAATGTTTTCTCCAATCGTTAAAGTATCTAAAAGGTTGAAATCTTGAAAAATGAACCCTAAATTTTCACGTCTGAAATCAGCAAAATCTTTATCCTTGATTTTGGTAATATCTTGATTATTGACTGTAATGTGTCCGCTGGTTACAGTATCAATCGTAGAGATACAGTTTAATAGGGTAGTCTTTCCAGAACCACTAGCTCCCATGATTGCGACAAATTCGCCCTTATCTACATACATAGAAATACCGTCTACTGCCTTTGTGATATTTCCAGAGTTACCCCCGTAGTATTTTTTTACTTGCTCTAAATTTAAAATGTGTTCCATTAAAAATCGCTCCTTTCTTCCTGCCACATTTATTTGTTTTGGAATACAATTAAATTATAGCAAGGGCAGTATTCAATTACACTTACAGTTTTGAAAGTAAACAGAGAGTAAAAGAGCCGTGATAATGCAGATCACAATTTTGTGAAGCATTTCCACGACCCTTTTATTATAATTTTGCCTTTGTCTTTTTCGTAATGATATAAATATATTCTTCTGGTGTAGGGCGTTTATTCCCAAAATACTTTTTGAAATTTGCCTGCACCTCTGGGTCGGTGCTATTCATAGCTTCATCAATCGTAGCTTCAATATCCGCCCGAACATCAGCCAATGATACACCGCCAGCTTTTGCACCAGCTTTCAATGCCTTTTTTATATCTCTTTTGTTCAGTCCTATCATATTCATACCTCAATTCTACTTTTTAAAGCTAATAAGTTTTCCATTGTATTTACAATGATGAATATGATATAAAACACTCCTACAACAATCAAAATAAGACCTATGTAATAGCCTAATTCAGAATGAGAGATTAAATTGATAATCGGCATAACAAGAATACCAATACTAACC
>NZ_QTVR01000054.1:0-1485 GCF_003460685.1 Blautia sp. OF03-13
GAGACTGTGAGAAAAAGTCTGTAAATAAGATTCTTCTATGATATGCAAGGGTGGTGAGCTTACAGTTTGAGCTTTTCACCCTTGTTTTATATATAACAGTTGTTGAATGGCATGTCAAGAGCAGGCGGTTTTCCGCCTGTCTTGATCGTCGGTTTACTCGTTATTCTGGAAGACGACCTTCGTACATAATACTCAGTTCGCCATATACCTGCGCCCAGTTTCGAATCGTACTGGTCCATTTTTTCGTAGCCTCAAAAGTGGCCAGGTACAGCGCTTTTAAAAGGGCCGTATCGCTTGGGAATACGCTTCTCTGCCGATTCAGCTTCCGGTAGGTGGAATTCAGGGATTCAATCGCATTGGTGGTATAAATCACCGTTCTGACCGTCGTTGAAAACTTGAAAATTGGAGAGATGGCATCCCAGTTATCCTTCCAGCGTTTCATGGAATTCGGATATTTGGGAGACCATTTTTCAGTTACACGATCTAAGGCTGCCAGCGCTTTCTTTTCATCTGCGGCCTGATAAATGGTCTTCAGATCCGCTGCAAATGCTTTTCTGTCCTTGTCAGGGACATATTTCAGTGTGTTTCTTACCTGGTGTACGATACAGCGCTGATACTCGGTTTTTGGAAAAGCAGCAGCGATTGCTTCTTTGATGCCGGTTAAACCATCTGCACAGATGATTAATACATCTTTGACACCCCGGTTTTTCAGTTCGTTCATAACGGAAAGCCAGTATTTTGCGCTTTCGTTGTCGCCAACGCTGATGGTCAGAACCTCTTTCTTTCCTTCCGTGTTGATTCCAAGAATCACGTAAGCTGCAAGCTTTCGGATTACACCATTATCTCTTACGGAATAGTGAATTGCGTCGATGTAGAGAATGGGATAGACTTCGTCCAATGGCCGGTTCTGCCAGTCTTCGATCTGTGGCAGGATCTTATCGGTTACATCGGAAATAAAACTCTCCGAGGTCTCAAAGCCATAAATATCTTCGATGGTTTCGGAAATCTGTCGGGTAGTCATTCCTTTGGCATACATGGAAATGATCTTCTGATCAATATCAGAAATATCTTTCTGACGTTTTTTCACCACCTGTGGTTCAAATGTTGATTTTCGGTCCTGCGGCACTTCGATTTCCATCGATCCATATCGGCTGTTGAGCTGTTTGCGCTTATACCCATTGCGGTAATCATCATTATCCGAACGTTCTGATTTTTCATAGCCGAGATGATCGTCCATTTCCGCTTCCATCATTTCCTTAATGGTACCGCCTAAAAGATCCTTGAGCGCATCCTGGATGTCTTCAGCAGACTGGATATCATACTCTTCCAGGAGCTGATGGATGATGTTTCGTTTTCCTTCGGTCATTTGTACTCG
The DNA here is from genome assembly GCF_003460685.1 of Blautia sp. OF03-13. Taxonomy (NCBI): domain Bacteria; kingdom Bacillati; phylum Bacillota; class Clostridia; order Lachnospirales; family Lachnospiraceae; genus Blautia; species Blautia sp. OF03-13. The sequence goes on from NZ_QTVR01000054.1 coordinate 1,376, forward strand.
ATGTACCGGTTTCTTTTGTCTTGCCATAATAAAAGGTCCTCCTAATGATATTTATTGTATCATAGAAGAACCTTCCAAACATTATTTTACAGAAAAAGTTTCATACTCTC
>NZ_QTVR01000057.1:0-1085 GCF_003460685.1 Blautia sp. OF03-13
CAGCAAAAGAACCATAGACAATTATCGATTCCGGTTGATAAGTCTTTTTCAAATAGTCTATTATTTTGTCCGTACTTTTCATTACATTCGCCTCCTCAAATACCGATTTTCTCAATTCTCCAAACTGGAAGTTACATAAATCTGCTTATCAGATTATATGCTGTGACTACATAGACAAAAATCGCTATGCCTGCAAATATCATAGCATCTTTCTTCGCACCTTTATCATAACACTCCTTTGCATTTGTCAACATAGTTAATCCCATAAAGACAAACATAATCGGCAGTGTTATATCAGTAGAAACTATGTTTATCAGTCCCAGTGAGCCAAAAATAATAGTTAATACGCTGAATATTGCTTTCCATATACGCATACATAGTCCTCCTTTGCAAATTCAAATTTTCTGTTCCCTATAAAATTAATTTATTGGGATTTACCAAATCACCAAACAACGATTTTAATGTCTCTATTATACCATAATGATACTATTATAAAAAAGGAAAAAGAGCTCCTTCGAGCTCTTTTGATTCAGTTCTGTAAACTTGAAGTTACGTAAGCGCAAAATATTGCTACGTTACTCATGAATTACGCTTGCACCAAAATGATAGATGCAAGCGTTTTACTCTATTTTAGTTTTGACAGTTCGTTTTCGCAGTCTCGCTCCATGGGGCAAGCTGTTCTAACTGTTCATCTGACATTTTATCGTCTGGCCGCTGTGATAAGAGATATGTCAGATATTTATAGGTATTCAGATCATTCGCTTTTGCCATCTCAACCATGGTATACACAATAGCACTAGCGGTGGCTCCTTTAGGACTGGCGCTGAACAGCCAGTTCTTCCGGCCAACAGTGAATGGTCTGATTGCATTCTCGCTAAGATTGTTGGATAAACTGCAATGACCGTCTTCCAGATAGGTCATCAGGGTGTCTTTCCGATTTTGGGCATAGTTTACCGCTTTCGCCAAACGGGTTCCCTTGTTTGGGCGCTGTTGATCCAGCCAATTCCAGAATGCCTCCAGTATCGGCTTCTCCTTTTCAAGACGAAATTGTTTTCTCTGCTCCGCAGTGTGATTTTTTGCTTTTG
>NZ_QTVR01000058.1:0-953 GCF_003460685.1 Blautia sp. OF03-13
GAGAGACATCTCTGTTCCCGAACGAGTCGTTTTTCTAATTTCTTTAATCTTGCTGATTTGTTGATATTCTTATAGGTCTTACCATTTGAAACAATGGCAAAATCCTTTAACCCCAGGTCGATGCCGATTCCTTCGTTAGAAAGATCAGCAGTTTTATTATCAGGAATTTCTATAAGAGCCGAAACATAATATCTGCCTGCTTTCATGGAAACATGGCCGCTTTTTATGATATATCCTTCTTTCGTCGTAGGAATGTATCCTTTTTCTTTGATACGAACCAATCCAAGTGACGGAATGTTAACTCGGTGTCTCTCGCAGCGACAATCTTTCGGATTATTCTTTACGAAATACATCTTCATATCTGATCTGCCTTTCTTTTTGAACTTCGGAAAAGCACTTTCATGATTAAAGAATTTTTTAAATGCAGTCTGTCCATGATTTACTGCCTGGGTCACCGCTTTTGAGTATGCTTCCTTAATCCATAAATATTCTGGATGTTGTGGAAGGTATTCATGATTCAGCCAGACTCTGAATTTACTGCTGCTCATGAATTTTTCGCCATTTTGATAAAGTTCTTTGTTATGGGCCAGATAGAAATTATAAATAAATCTACAAGTTCCTATTGTTTTATGAATCCTGACTTTCTGCTCTTCTGTCGGATGGATTTCCGTCTTGAAGCTCTTTAGCAATTTCCTCGTCCCTCTCTATTTGTTTTTTATACTTACGAAGTCCATACAGCCTGCAGGAGAACACATGAAGTATGGAAACAATATCCTGTACAAGTTCTTCCTGTGGTGATAATTCTTCGTTGTTTACCACCACGATCGTTGTGTTGCATTTCATACAGAATTTTTCAAACCAATCATAACCGAATCGGATAAATCTGTCTTTGTGGGTTATGATGATCGTTTTTACTTTCTGTTCCATTACTTCATCTAATAATTTATTCCACT
>NZ_QTVR01000059.1:0-953 GCF_003460685.1 Blautia sp. OF03-13
GAGAGACATCTCTGTTCCCGAACGAGTCGTTTTTCTAATTTCTTTAATCTTGCTGATTTGTTGATATTCTTATAGGTCTTACCATTTGAAACAATGGCAAAATCCTTTAGCCCCAGGTCGATGCCGATTCCTTCGTTAGAAGGATCAGCAGTTTTGTTGTCAGGAATTTCTATAAGAGCCGAAACATAATATCTGCCCGCTTTCATGGAAACATGCCCGCTTTTTATGGTATATCCTTCCTTCGTCGTAGGAATGTATCCTTTTTCTTTGATGCGAACCCATCCAAGCGACGGGATGTTAACTCTGTGTCTCTCGCAGCGACAATCTTTCGGATTATTCTTTACGAAATACATCTTCACATCAGATCTGCCTTTCTTTTTGAACTTAGGAAAAGCACTTTCATGATCGAAGAATTTTTTAAATGCAGTTTGTCCATGATTTACCGCCTGGGTCACTGCTTTTGAGTATGCTTCCTTAATCCATAAATATTCTGGATGTTGTGGAAGATATTCATGATTCAGCCAGACTCTGAATTTACTGCTGCTCATGAATTTTTCGCCATTTTGATAAAGTTCTTTGTTATGGGACAGATAGAAATTGTAAATAAATCTACAAGTTCCTATTGTTTTATGAATCCTGACTTTCTGCTCTTCTGTCGGATGGATTTCCGTCTTGAAGCTCTTTAGCAATTTCCTCATCCCTCTCTATTTGTTTTTTATACTTACGAAGTCCATACAATCTGCAGGAGAACACATGAAGTATGGAAACAATGTCCTGTACAAGTTCTTCCTGTGGTGATAATTCTTCATTGTTTACCACCACGATCGTTGTATTGCATTTCATGCAGAATTTTTCAAACCAATCATAACCGAATCGGATAAATCTGTCTTTGTGGGTTATGATGATCGTTTTTACTTTCTGTTCCATTACTTCATCTAATAATTTATTCCACT
>NZ_QTVR01000006.1:0-190557 GCF_003460685.1 Blautia sp. OF03-13
GAAATGCTTTTGCAAACCGAATAGCCTCATCATAAGTTTCTTCATAAAGTCCGACATTATATTGCTTGTCCCAATCATCAGGGATGTCCATCAGACATACCGCTCGATCGGCAATTCCCTGATGCATAAGAGCTGTAGCCTGTTTAAACATCTGCGGTTTAAGATGAACATCAGGAATTACTAATATCTTCATACCATCATACCTTCTTATACTAACCTTCCTTTTTCGCTACAGAAGCAAAATAGGTATACTTATTTCTTGCCTGTGATTCCCCTGCAAATGCCTCCTGTAAATTCTTCTCTGTCTGTGTTCCTGCATATTTGTTTGCTGCCATCTCTTTTACCTCCGTTTTCTTTACTACTTTTTCAAAATCTGATGCCGGGTGCTTGCACAAAGGACATATAAAGTCATCTGGTAATTCCTCGCCTACATATTCATATCCGCAAATTCTGCAACGCCATATTGTCTGACTGTCCTCTGTTTTTCCAACCTCCTGTGGCTTAGGCTTAATATTATTCTGATAATAATCATATGTTACTGAAGGAACATTGCTTAAAACTTCCATATCGGTTATCTCACCGATAAACATCGTATGTGAACCCAAGTCCTCTGTTTTAGTAACTGTCACAGAAATGTATGCATTTGTACCTTCTGTAATATAATAAATACCATTTGTGCCCCTAGCACACTGCTCAAAGGCTTCAAACTTATTGGTATCTCTTCCTGATTGGAAGCCAAAATGTTTAAACAATTCAAATTGTGCCTTCTGACTTAAGACTGATACAGTAAATTTTCCGGTTCTTTGAATCATATCATGCGTATAATTTGCCTTATTTACACAGATACTTAACTGGTTTGGTTCCGAAGCTGCCTGAATGGCTGTATTAATGATGCATCCGTTATCTTTTTCTGCTTCTTTAGCGGTCAATATAAACAGTCCATAACTCAACTTATACATTGCTTTCCTATCCATGCTGTTCCTCCTTTACCTTCTCCCTGCATTTCGGGCAAATGCCTTTAAATGAAATATCATAATCCACAAATTCAATTCCATGAGTGTTATGAATTCTTTCCAGCAAATCCGGTATTTGATCCATATCCACATCAAAAATTTCACCGCACTTTATACATCTTACATGGTAATGATTTTTCAATGTAAAATCAAATCGGTTCGGTCCATTCGGAACTTCAACCTTTCTTAATGCACCTTCCTCTACCAATATATCAAGATTTCTATATACCGTTCCTTTTCCAATTGTTGGATATGCTTCTTTTATAAATTCATACACTTCATTTGCCGTAACGTGTCTTCTCATTTCGTATACGGTATTTCTTACGAGATCTTTTTGAATGGTATTTCTCCTACTTGTCATTCGTCCTCCTTATTAGGATTAGTTCTTAATAAGGATTATATACCACCATCATCCTGTTGTCAATAAAAATAGTAATAATTCTCATTATTATAAAAGCTGCCAAACTGAGCATCTTTTACCTGAATAACTATTTTATTTTGCGTTCAAATACATATTCTGAATCTGAAGATAAATCAGACCTAAACGAATATCCGAGTCTGTCAAATTTCTGAATCTCCACCGGATTTTCAATATTATTTTCCGCTATGAATCTGACCATTTCACCACGAGCCATCTTGGCATAGGTACCTTTTGTTACCAATTTATCTCCGGATAACTCACAAAATACAATCGTAATATATCTGTCCTGTGATGTCAGATACTTTTCTATACATTTTGAGTATTCTTTTGATGCAAGATTAATGATAATCCTCCTGTCATCGATTATTGAGCGGTATAACAATTCTCCCCAGTACTCATACAGATTTTTTGCATCTCCAATTCCAACCTTTGCCTGCATTTCAAGACGATAAGGAGTCACACCATCCATTGGTTTTAAAATGCCATAAAACGCGGACAAGATTCTTAAATGATTTTGCAAATACTCAAACTGCTGGATTTCAAACACAGATGGTGCCATATATTGAAATGCAATCCCTTCATATGCTAAAACAGCCGGAGTAAGCCTGTTATAAAGATCCATATTTTCCAATCTGTTAAAGTTCTGCTCTGCAATCTTGTCATTACATTTCCAGATAGCTTTCAGTTCTTCTTTTGATTTGCTTTTCATCCAGTTTAATACTTCTGCTGTCTTATCAATATAGACAGGCAGTTCAACCGGTGCTAAGTTATCGGTATCTACAATCATCTTTTTTGCAGGTGATAAAATAATCTTCATTATGCCAATTCCTTAAGCATATTTTCAGGATCATCTGCCGCCTTGACTTTATCATTTGCCTTTATAATGATTCCCTGCTCATCAATAAGATATGTAGTTCTTACTACACCCATAGATACTTTTCCATAATTTTTCTTTTCTTTCCAGACATCATATGCTTCAATAACTTTACGCTCCGGATCTGCTAATAGCGTAAATGCCAGTCCGTATTTTTCTTCAAATCTCTTGTGAGACGCTACAGAGTCCTTGCTTACTCCGAGAATAACAGCTCCCTTCTCAGTAAACTGTGGATAACGCTCAGAAAAGCCACATGCCTGCTTCGTACATCCTGGTGTATTATCCTTTGGATAAAAATATAAGATCACTTTTTTTCCTGCATAATCGCTTAATTTATGCATTTCTCCATTCTGATCCGGCAATTCAAAGTCCGGTGCTTTTTTTCCTAACTCTAACATTTACTATTCCTCCGCTTTTGTATTTTCCACCTGTTTTCTTGTTCTTTTATTACCTGAAATCATTTTATGTCCCGTATACATAGACATGATCATACATATAAGAGTGCTACACGCAAAATACCTATGACCTGATTTGGATCCTTTATATCCAGTATAAAAAGTTCCAATCATAGTAATTAACGCTCCGATTGACCAATACTTATGTGCTTTCATTTTATACCTCCAAATTGATTAAGCTGTTTCCAAAATAAATATCTCTGGATCATTAACAATATTATACATTCCATCCATTACTTTTGACAAGCAGGGAAAGAAAAATACTCAATCCAAATACAAAAGGATGTATCACGATAATTCTTGCATTACCTTGACGCATCCTTTCGTGTTGTATTTTTTTATTCTTCTTTTCATTATTTTTTAATTTACAGATACCCTGCGTCATTGTTCCCATTTGGCAGAATGTATACCAGGTTCGTGGCTTATATGCCTTAGACACTGTGCTGTTTGGCTCATAAACCTCAACCTCCTTGTGCTTAGAGTATATGAAATTTTAGCTTTATCTTGTAAGTTTGCGAATATCCGTATAAACAAAAAAGCCCTTTGAGAAAAGGATTTTTCCTCTCTCAAAGGGCAAGTTGGCAAACAGGAAGTTTTGCATACGTTATTCTTCTAATATTTTTGTAGGGTTCGCATAGAAAAAGTGTTACAGACTTTTTCTCACAGTCTCCAATCCCATGTAACCATCACCAGTGTTAAAACCTTTCATTGCCAACTCCTCCATTTCTTTGAATTTTATGATTTAATCTTCTTTGATGGTTACAGTGTATATCAATAGGTGGGGTATAAAAATCCCTGCTCTTTTATACTGCTATCCTTCTAAGACAAAAGGCCCAGAATACTTTTTCCTGAGCCTTTCCATCCTGTTGTTTTCAATTATAGATAAAGCTATTATGCAACATTCTGATTCTCATCATCTAGTTGAGGTAAATCTTCATCGCTACCAATTGCTTTTAAACCTAACATTGTTACCGTCACTCCCAAAGCTAATGTTACAACTCCCCCAATCGTCTTGAACACTCGCTCATGAAATTTCTGCTGCTGTAAATATAATTCCGTTATTTTATCAGCTTCTTCCATCATTTTTTCAGAAAATTCCCTTCTTTCCTCCTCTGTTAAGTTTTCTTGTTCCAGCTGATTTGCGAAGGTCTCAAGAACATACTGATGTGCATGAACTGCTTGTTCATATTCTTCTTTATTTGTTTCTAAAATTGTTTTGCATAACTGTGTATAATTTTCTATTGCTGATTCCACAAACTCTACATATACTGGGAACTGCTTTATTATTTCAAGCGCCACTTCCTTTTCCATATATGGAATCATAGATGTAAACTCCATCACTTTATCCTTTGTTAAATTTCGAAATGATTCAATTTTTAACGCTTTTTTTACAGCTTCTTCTGAATGATATCTTTTTCTTATTTTCTTTTCCATGATTATGTTCCTACTTTGCTTCTTTGCGAATGGTGCCAATTTTTTTGTCACTTCTGGTATCTCTTCCATTTTTGTTTCTAATAGTCCCCGGTGGAAGACCATGCTTCTTTTCAAATGTTCCTACTCTACAATCACTTCTAGTTTTCCTCATGTTTTTTCTTCCTTTCATAATTCCGTATCAACAATGCACTTGTTGTTTACTGATGCTTCAAGTATAATAAAATCTATAAAGAAAATACACGCACAGCATGTGGACTTAACACCTGATAATTCTCATGTTCGGCGATATACGGGGAGGTTATTCTCATGGGGAAACAATCTACAAGAGAAAATAAAACAATTTATCAGATTTGCCGGGAAGAAGCCGGTCTTACCAGATTAGAAGCCAGCGAAAAAATGACTGCTGTTTCTGATTCTAAAATTGAAAAATTTGAATATGAAATGCAGGAACCTACACCTTATGATATTATCCAGATGGCAGACGCTTACGGGCGACCAGATCTCTGCAATTATTACTGCTCTCATAAATGCGAAATCGGTCACCGTTATGTCCCGGAAGTCGAAGTTTCTGACTTGTCCAATATAATCCTGGAAACCATTGCCAGTCTGAATGAGATTAATCCTCTTACCACACGTCTGATCCAGATTGCCCGTGACGGTAAGATCAGTGATGATGAGATCAAGGATTTTGCTTTTATCAGCAACAAACTGGATGAAATTTCTCTGGCAATAGATTCTCTGAATCTCTGGGTTGATAAAACAGCCGGAGAGCAGGGACTAAACATCGAATTGCTCAGAGAAGAAAAAAAGAAACAGAAATAAGTATGAAAAAACAAGGCAGCGAACCTATTTATGGTTCACTGCCTCTTTCCTTTACATATGCTGTAACTGGTTTATGATGTATTCCGTTCTGCGGATAGCTTCTTCCACCTGATGTCTGGCATTATTGATTCGATCCTGCACCATCCAATCCACAACAAATCCATCAAAAAAATAATCTGCAAAGGATAAGAAGTCTCCAGTATTGATGTTTAAATTACAAGCCACGTTCACATCATTTAATTCCCTACTGAAATTACGAAGATCATATTTCGCCTGTTCCATATTTTGTCTTGCCTGATCCATCTTGGAGTGTTTCAACATCGTAGAAAAGAATCCACCGCCAAACATATCCACCAAGCCCCAATTCTTTGCACTGTTCAGGTTCTCTTTTGCTGTCCGAAGACTACTTAACGCACGTTGTCCTGCTTCAATCGCTTCTCGTTTCTCTTTTTCTATATCATATCCCATAATTTCTTCCCTCCTCGTATTTTTATGAGTTAGATGATATAAGTGCAATGATTCCGCCGATGATCAACAATGGAAGTGCAATATAAATCAATCCGCCAACAACCATTCCTATCAAAATCACCGGGAAAAATACAACTGTACAGAGCAGCTTTAAGATTCCCCAGGATGCTTTTACACCAAATATAAAAAATTTTCCAATAAACCAAATCATGCATATAGCAAATAATAACGATAACATATTCTACTCCTTCTGACTCCTGTTATGATTTGAATCATTCATTTTTTTGATTGTTTACTTGATATAAACTCAGATGTATTTCTCACACCGATTTTACTACTGAATTCTGGGTTCTTCTCTATTTTTTCAATCATCCGAATTATCCTTATTCTCTGTGCTGTATCCATCTGCTCACCTCATTCTAACAGTTCTGCCTTTTGATATTGTCAGTATAACCGGATAACTTTTCAAAATATATACCTAATACAAAGAATTGAACATATGTAATTCTCAATTTTCGAGGAATAGTTGTTCCTCCTGTTCTTTCATCAAAATTCTTCATCACGGAATGCTTCCAGATATTCATCAATAAGATCCAAATTAACTAACACAATTCGTTTGACATGGTATACTGCTCTGGCATCTTTCGCTAACTGTTAGAGTATATGAAGTTTTGGCTTTATCTTGTAGTTTGCGAATATCCGTATAAATGAAAAGTCTAATCCCCCAGCTATGCTGGGGGATTAGACTTTTCATTTAGCTTGTTTCCTGACTACTCAGGAAAAATATTTCTACCCTCGCCCCACCTGTATTTTCAGAATTCGAAAGTTTAATACCTCCACCATATTTTTCAGCCACAGTTTTTGCAAAAATAGTCCCATCCCATAATGGGCTTCGCCATTTCTACTTGTGTCATCCATAAAAAACTGCTCTGTGCCATGCAATAATGCTTCTTTTGTAAATCCTGATCCGCTATCCTCCACAATGAATGTCAGCCGGCCATCCTGCTCCTTTGCGTCAATATAAATGATTCCATTTTCTTTTGTATGCTCCACTGCATTCTGAATCACATTCATTACGGCTCGGAACATTGGATCATAAGCAATCGTTACCTTTTTATCACTTTGTCCCGCCTTCCAATCTATTTTCTGGTGATAGATTTCTACCAGTCCGAGTGCCTGTTCCTTTATATCTGCGAAAAAATCTTCTAACCTCACCGTTGTATAGGTAACATCACTGCAATTCCATGATTTTGTGACATCTATCAACTGTTTTACATAACTTTGTATCTGTGTTGTGCCGTTCAAAACATAAGTGATATTATTCTTCTGTTCTGTGGTCAGTTCAGTCTCTGAAAGTAGTTCTGCATTTCCCCGTACAATCGTAAGAGGTGTTTTAATATCATGCGCCAAAGCAGACATCTGTTGTTTCTTTTCCTGCTCTGTTTTCCACTGCTTTTCTAAAGATTCTCGCAATGCATCTCGCATATCATCGATTGCCGATAAACAGTCATCAAACTCTTTGATACCGGAACAGGATGTCTCATATTCCAGATTTTGATCCTTTATTTGTCTGATTGCGTCTAATACAGGCTGCATCTGCTTTTTGATTCTTTTTCCAAAACGTATGGACGGAATGATGATAATCGCTACCGCTCCAATCACTGACATAATACTCATCACATTCTGTGGTCCTATAAAATGCTCCCTCAAAAAAGCTGAATGATATTGAGGTGTCAGGCGATATTGCAATACAACATATTCATTTTCCCTTACAATTACTTTATAAAAATATTTCCCGGATGCGTTTCCGTACTTTGCAACATTCCATGCTATCTGTTCGTATTGTTCTGACAGATCTCCACCTATTTTCTCTCCATTCTCTGAAAAGATTACATAATCACAAAGTGCGGGAATCATCTCAGCAGTCACTTTATCTGCACGTAGAATCGTATCATATGCTTCATTAATCTTTTGCTCTGCATAATTTGCCGGATAAATACAGCCCACACTAATCAAAAGGCACAGCAGCAGATAAGCAACAATCACCAAACCAACTAATGATCCAAGCATGACCAGTACATATCTCATAAAAATCCTGCTGAGTGCATTGCTTCTCTTTACTCTTCCCATTTATATCCAATCCCCCAGACTGTTTTTATCGGCATATAATCATAATCCGCAAATTTTGCTCTTATATTTTTGATATGCGTGATTATAGTACTGTCATTACTCTCATTGTCAAAGCCAAAGACCGCTTCCAATATCTGTTCCTTTGAGAAAACCTGTCCTCTGTTTTTAGCCAGAAATTCACAGATTTCGTACTCTGCTTTCGTAAACGGAAGTTCTTTATCATCCATCAACAGTTTCTTTTGAGACATCTGAATGCAGACTCTCCCTAAAACCATCCGGACAGAATGTTCCCTGTGCTCTCTTCTAAGATGTGCATTGATCCTTGCCCGAAGTTCCATCACTCCAAATGGCTTTGAAATATAATCATCTGCTCCTAAAGAAAGTCCGTTTACCAGACTGTTTTCCTCCGTTTTTGCCGTAAGAAACAAAATCGGACAATCCACAAGTGCCCTGATTCTTTTGCATAATTCGAAGCCATCAATTCCAGGCATCATAATGTCCAGTAAAATCAGGTCATAACGATGTAATTCTTCCATATTAATTTTTAGTGGATTACTTACTTTGGTAACCAGATGTCCATCCTTATTCAAAATGCTTTCTATCATTTCCAAAATTGCCGGTTCATCATCAACTGCCAGTATTTTTGCCATAGTTTCCCTCGATTCTATTCCGATATTCTGTTTCCTTCCCAGTGGTTTACCCACCAAAAATAGTATACCATACTAATCCCTGTAAATATTAAGCAACCTGGTATGAATGACAACCATTCACCTACACTAGTTTCTCCCAATACAGATTGCAGATAAGTATATGGTACTCTACCCGTCCAGCAGACAAATACATATTTCCACACATAATCTCCAAGTCCGGTAAGCATCAATGCACTAATTAGTCCTGATATAATCCCTGCTCCAATGGATACCCCTTTTCCAAACTGAAAAGCCAGAATCAGCTGCCACAGATAAAGTGGAACACTGCTTCCCCACAGCAGCAATGCTGCAAATATACATCCTTTCATGATTTCGATATCGCTTGATGCGATTCTTCCAAATCCAATTCCGAATATGATTGCTGTCAATAGGATAGAGCACAGACACAAAACCAGTAGCATCAACAGTTTCGATAAAAATGCTGCAGGTTTATCCGGTAAAGACAACAGATTTTGAAAATCACCTGCATTTTGTTCCTGTTCCATCACACTTGCTGTAAAAATTCCAATAAGTACCGGAAGTCCTGCTCCTATTGCCTGATAAAATGCAATCACTTTCATATTTTCATTCCATGGTGAAAAAAAGTAATATATTAAAAATATAACGCTGGTTATAATCGGAATCAGTAAGTGTGCCAGAATCACAGATGTTCCTTTCATCTTTCGCAAGTCTGCATTAAGAGATCTTCCAATCATCTTATTTCACCTCTCTTCTCTCAAACCATTTCAAAAACAGAACCGTTACAAAAACAAACCAGATGATTGAGAGACACATTCCCGGAACAATGACTCCCGTATCCAAAAGAGGATTCCCTGCTTCTGCGGCAAGTCCATTTGGTAAAACATGAAGCAACGGCACATCATTCGCATAGGGATTGCAGAAACAAGTACATACCAGATTCTGGTTTGTGATATTACCACACCGCTGACGGTAATAAACAGGCAGACGAACAGGTTTACAATCATTCCAAATCGTTCACTTAAAAATAAAGCTACCGGAATCTCCCATAACTCAGAAACCGTCAGAAACAATACTGCAATCAACGCTCCTCCAACTGGAACATGTGTCGTTAGAAGAAAGCCTCCAAGCGTTGCTCCTGCAAACACAATCACATTAGAAAACAAAATCATGTACCCAATATAAATAATTTTCCCCAGCAACAATTTTCTTCTATCTGTGGGAATAGTCATTAAATGATAGTATTTTATCTTTTTCTCCTGCGCCACAGAAAGATAACAAAATAGAGCAATCATCCCCGGCAGCAAAAGTGTATACCACCAGTTCCAAACACTTTCTGCATAAGCATTTGTCATCCCAAGAGTAAATATAAATGCCATGACAAATGTAAGAAGAGGAAATCCCCAGATAAACTTTTTTCGCATGGTTCTTTTGGCTTTTTGATGTTCTGCTTTTATAATATTAACCATGGATTTCACCTGCTTTCTGGTTTTTTCTTACCACATTCATAAACAAATCTTCAAGATTATCTCCCTGCTTTAATGCTCCTTCGTATCCTAAGATTCCACCTGAAATAATCCCGACTTTATCTGCAAGTAACTGTACCTCTGAGAGAATATGACTGGAGAGAATTACAGTGATTCCCTGTTCCGGAAAAGACCGGATCAGCTCTCGTAATTCCTCGATGCCTATTGGATCTAATCCATTCGTAGGTTCATCCAATATCAAAAGTTCCGGTTCTCCAAGCAATGCCATTGCAATGCCTAGTCTTTGCTTCATTCCCAAAGAAAACTGTCCTGCTTTCTTCTTTCCGGTGTTTGTAAGTGATACAATCTGCAAGACCTCATCAATTCTGTTTTCATCTGTACCAAGCAATAATTGTCTTACCTTCAAATTCTCTCTGGCGGAAAGATTTTCATAAATAGGCGGATTCTCAATTAACGCTCCTATTTTTGATAAATCTTTCCTATCCCAAAGTTTTCCATCAAAGTAAATCTTTCCTGCAGTTGGTTTCATCATACCAGTCAACATTTTCAATGTGGTAGATTTTCCCGCACCATTCGGTCCAAGCAGTCCATAAATCTGTTTCTTTTCTATATTAAGTGAAACATTATTTACCGCTTTCTGCTTTCTAAAATATTTACACAAATTTTGTGTCTGCAACATCATTTCCATCTTTACTATCCTTCCTTCCATATTTCATTTCTTACTGAAATATAACCTAACAGAAAAAAATAAAGATTTGATGAAGATTGCTAAATAATTCGTCTACTCTATTTTTATTCTCGTATGGAATAAACCATCATTAATAAGGGTAAGATCACTGGTGCAGTTGACATTGACAATATGTATGAATTTGCTTCTTCACACTGCAATGATTTCAAGGATCTCCGCGATGATGAGGACATTGTTATCAATCGGGAGTGGATCCTTAACAAACTTGCCGAAGCAGAAAACGAATAGTATATTTGGTGGCTACACCCCCAAGCCCCTGTAGAATCAATAACGCCGGTACTGGATATCAAAATCCCGCACCGCGTTATTAATTGTAATTCTTTTTTCTACTCAAATAAACAGCTTATCTGCCCTACAAACTTGAAGTTAACGATTTCTTTTTCCGGTATTCTCTGTCCCACGGATTTCCTCATGATAGAAATAATCTACAATCACCGGATGCCCCTGCGGGACTCTGCCATAAGGCATTTCATTATCCACAAAGGCACAATCATACTTCTTAGCCATTTCCTCAGCTTTTACTTCAAGTGCTTCAAAGTAGCTGCGGTTATGCTTGTTATAGATCTCGTCGTAAAGTGGTACAAGATCAGGATATTTTCCGGCGATATAATCCATAATTGTCTTTTTGAAACCGCCGCGAAGATTGAGATTTTCGAGCCAGAACAGATCGCACTGATCCTTTACCCGCTCAAAGATTACTTCAAAATTCGTGATACCGGGAAATACCGGGGATACGAAACAGACTGTACGGATACCTGCCTCATATACCTGCTTCATAGCAGCGATACGGTGCTCAATGCTCGAAGCAGAATCCATATCGTTCTTGAAATTTTCATCTAGTGTGTTGATCGACCATGAAACGGTTACACGTCCAAGCTTCTTCAACAAATCAATATCCCGTACCACAAGATCCGACTTTGTGCAGATCAGAATATCTGCGTCACTGCCGATCAGCTGCTCCAGAAGTTTTCTGGTATTCCCGAATTGCTCCTCCTGTGGATTGTAGCCATCTGTCACAGAACCGATGACCACCCGCTGTCCGACATATTTCTTCGGATTTTTAATTTCCGGCCAATGCTTCACATCAAGGAAAGTGCCCCATTCCTCCTTGTGCCCGGTAAAGCGCTTCATAAAAGAGGCATAGCAATACTTGCAGGCATGTGTACAGCCCACATAGGGATTGACCGAGTAACCGCCTACCGGCAGACTAGACTTAGTCATGATGTTCTTTGTTTCCACCTCACGAATGAGGATTCCATTTATTACTTCTTCCATGATTTCTGTACCTCTAACACTTTATTAAATTCTTCCGGCATTTCCTGAATCATATTTTCATCCCCTATGATAGGGACAAGATCTTCCTTCATAAACACCGGAATGCCGAGCTTATGTGCCTGGTCCGTCAGAGACCATGCCCATTCCGGCTCCGTATGAATCTTCCTACTCTGAGCTCCGGTCATGGTGCCGACAACGATCCAATTGATTCCGGAAAGGTCAACTGTGCCGGGATCATCGAATAACGGCTCAAAGGTAACATGGTAATGTTTTGCTCTGACGTTTTTCCGAAGGGCGTCGATACGCCACCGTTCTGCTTTCCTCGTCACCGTAACGCCAAACCATGCGTTTTCCAGATCGGTATCAAAATCCAGCAAATCAGGTCGCTTGCTAAGGAACAGGAACTGATGCTGTGGATTTTCACGGATCTTTGCAAATACCTCGTCTCTCCATTCCGGCTTCCATCCAGAGAAATCGCTCATCCCAGTAAGAAGAAAGTTCTGCGGACGTTTCTTTTCCATCATCTTGAGCTTACCCGGAAAGAATTCAGGGTCAGCGAAATCATCAATCATATGCCAGCGTTTCACGTTGTTGCGGGCATAGCAATATGTACACCCCACTGTGCAGCCAATGACGATATTCATGTTCTGAATCTGATCTTTGATACAAATACTCATGACTTCTGCCACTCCTCAAGATTCTTTCTGATGCGGTCGAGGCATTCCTCAAACCGGGTAATTTCTTTCTCTGAAAAACCTTTGTAGTAAATACTGCCCATCTCATCAGATACAGAATCGTACTCGCCCTTTAAGGCATGTGCTTTCTCAGTCAGAAATAGGAGCGTTTTCCTTTTGTCCGTTTCAGACTGAACACGGCTTATCAGCCCTTGATTTTCCATTCTTTCCAGCATCGTAGTAAGAGATGTTATCGCTAATCCGCATTTAGTCGAGAGTGACCTGATTGAAATACCATCCTTCTGCCACAGCACATAAAGAATACGCCCCTGGGCTCCATTAAATGCATCAATATTCTTTTCACTGAGAATCTTCTCGAAAATCCGGTCTCCAAGCTGTTTTATTTTGGTAACAAGAAATCCTCCATTCATTTCCATGCAAAAGCTCCTATATAGTAGTTTATTAAAAACATACTATATAGGAGCTTTATTGTCAACAGTTTATATATCTTAATAGGTAAATTCCGTTTTTTTCAATTCTCCAAACTTGAATTTTCAAATTAGTCTTTGCAAATAACCTTTGAACCGTCACCGTCAATTACAATTCCCTGACAGTTGTTAATTGGGCATAGATTCAAATCCGAAAACTCAGTCATTATTTTCTCGGTAACTTTCTTAAATGGTGCTGTAAGATAATGCGGAAGAACATAGAAATCAATCAAAGCAAGCCCTGCATCATCTTCTTGTGAGTAGTCCTCCGGCTTTTCATCCATTTGCTGGATATATTGGATGCTTGGAGCGCATATAATTGCGCCTGCCGACTCGCCGATCATCAATTTTCCATTTGCCAATTCCTTTTTCAGCAGCCCATCAGTTCCCGTTTTACGGAGCCGGTCCATAAGAAAAAAAGAATTTCCGCCGGTAAAATATATCACATCTGCATCTTCAAAAACAGACTGTATCGTTGAATAAGCCTCCGTTGAAATATCAATTTCAGTTACGATTGCTCCCAACTTTTTGAATAATTTTCGAGCCGAGCCGACATAACCGGTGTAGCCTTCACGCAGCGAAGCTGTTGGAATAAATGCGACTTTCTTATTTTCAATTTCTTCCTTTATCAGACTTCCTACACTTGAAAAATGCGAACATAAAAATAGTTTCATCAATATTCTCCTTTATAAATTCAGATTTTCTCAATTCTCCAAACTTCGATTTGCACTTCAAATCGTTTTCTTCATTCTATCACAGCATCTATTATTCTGTCATCAATCTTTCGAACCAAGTATCCATGACAATAATAAACTGGCTTGCCCCTTTCCACTCTTGCAGCATTTCATCCAGAGTTTTGTGTTTTGCAAAAAGAAAAACTGCAACAGCAGATAGCTTCCGAAGAAGAAGCAATAAGCAGCTTGAAAGAAAAATTAAAAGATCTGGATACTGCCGATCAGAATGTTGATGCCATTCTTCAGATGCAGATTCCAGAAGCAGCGAGATCAAAAACCAAAGATCTCGAACGATAACTATCACAAAACGAAGGAGGAACTATTACATGACACAAGAAGAATTTAATGTTGTATTTGAACTTCAAATGAGGAAATGTGCTGATATCCTGGCACATAAAAAGAAAGAATATACCGGTGACAATATTGACCGCCTCAGTGCATTCAAGATTGCTGCCGCTTTACAAAACTGCGATCCAAAAGCAGCACTGGCCGGTATGATGTCGAAACATGTCGTATCCCTTTACGATATGTGTTATTCCACTCTGTTACATTTTGACATGGAACAGTGGGATGAAAAGATCACAGACTGCATCAATTATCTGATTCTTTTAAAAGCTCTGGTAAAGGAGGAACAGGCCTATGGATCACATTGAAACAGCTATCTTACCGTGGTGAGATCCATGCCATTATCAGTAACGTGAGCACATCTTCTCAGACCATTCATAAAGACACACGCGTCGGTCAGCTGGTAATCACACCAGTCGTGATCGCAGACTTTGTCCTGGACCTTGGTGAAGGACGAGGAACTGGGGCATTTGGAAGTACAGGAGAATAATACTATGATTACATTTGGAAGAAAATTAAAACACTTAAGACAGAAAAATCATCTTACTCAGAAAGAACTTGGCATGGCTGTTGGCTTTCCCGACAGCTGTGCCGATGTCCGGATTGCTCAGTACGAAAGCGATGTCCGAACACCGAAAGAGGATCTTATGAAACTCTTCGCATCAACACTCGGTGTTCCGGTTGAACTCTTTACCGTACCGGTACTCTCAGAACCCAGAGAGTATGAGGCCGCGGAGTATTGGAGGTATGAACTTGGGGCAGAGTTGGGTTGATTTTTCCCCGCTAGCTAAAAAACGTCTGCGTAAAACGAATTTGTTTTATGCAGACATTTTCTCTAACTTTGATTTAGAAAATTTATACAGCAATGATTGCCGGAATGACAAGACAGAACCACGTCCTAATATTTCCTGAATATCCGTGGAAATAATATACTCTTCATTTAAAAGAGCTAATCTGAATTTATCTAAAATCATTTCCCGATTCTGGGAGTCACCAACATAATACACCTTCATTTTTTTGCAACTTGTTACTAAAAATTGCATCAGAAAATTTCTATTACCCTTATACATAATAGTATTAGTTATATCTTCTTCCGGATTCATTGCTTCTTCTGTTAAAGCGACTGATCAGAGAATAGCTCAAATCACCAGTGAGCTGAGTACACAGAAAGTCATTCAAAAACACTGCGATTCTTACCGGCTCTGCCGTAAAGTGATTGAAGATTGCAAATCTGCAAAAAATCCAAAAGCTTACCGTACCAAGCATCAGGCAGAATACCAGCTCCACGATTCACTAAAAAAAGAGCTGCAAGATCTCGGTATTACCAAAATCCCAAGCTCTAATAAAATTCAGAAGCGGATTGAACATCTTGAATCTGAACAAGCTGCTACTGTCCGAGAAAAACAGGAATTGCAGAAAAAACAGAAAACACTAGATATCATCCAGCAGAATTTCACAGTACTACTCAATGCTCCTCATATATCAAACAACGATATCAATCGTACCGTTGCACCACCACTTCAACACTAATATCAGAAACGTTTTAAACCGTATAACACAAGAAAACTGATTCCACCGCAATGGATCAGTTTTCTTTAAATAATGGCTACTTCATTTTTCTCTTTTTATATAATCCTACAATCAAACCAAGACTAACAATCGCTATTAAAAACCATGCAACTATATTTGTTGTATCTCCGGTTTTTACCGTATTTATTATTTTCTGAATAGTATTTGGCTTATCTGGTTTTCCTGTTCTGCTTCCTGCTTCAGCATGGATTGTTGAAATATCTATAAAATTACCGACAAGAAAAAGCATAACGAATAAAATAATGTGAATACTTCTTATCTTCTTTCGCACCTTGCTTTCCTCCTTTTTCTATCTCGTATACTATAAATTACAGCTATCATCAGCCCTATAAAAATCACTATAATTGTTACAATCAGCACTTTAGCAGTAAAAGATAACTCTGGTTTTATATTTGTATCAGGCTCTTGCTTTGTTGCCTCTTCATAAGGTATTCTCTCTCCTCGAACCAAAAGTCTGTGTGTGTTGATTGCAAATGGTGTACACGTAACAAGTGTTGCATAATCCTTACCTGGTTCAATGGACAAGCTATCTGTCTCTTGTGGCAAAACCGTTAATATCTGATCAATCTGATATGCCAAGGTTTCATCTAAGACTTTAATGTAAAAAATATCCCCTACTTCCAGTTTATCTATATTGGTAAATAGTGTTTTTGTCGGAAGACCTCTATGTCCGGTCAGAACTGTATGTGTACTTTCTCCACCAACTGGAAGAGATGTACCCCAAAAATGTCCGACACCTGCCTGTAACACAGCTTCACTTGTTCCATGATCAAGTGCTGTCAGGATTGCTTGCTGTGCACATCTATTCGGTCTGAATCCGTAGCTATGGTCATGGAACTGTTCCTCATAGATTGGTGTTAAGACCTGTGCAATGGCTTGTTGTATGAATCTGTCTGTTACTGTTGGTACTCCCAGGTTTCTGACACCACCGTCTGGCTTTGGTATCTCCACTCTTCGTACTGGTTGAGGTTTATATTTTCTTGTCCTCAACTGTTCCTTGATAATTTCGCCGTCCTTTACAAGATGTTCTTTAAGTTCTGTGTACTTCATTCCGTCCACTCCCTCGGCACCTTTATTTCGTACGACTTGCAGATATGCTCTGTTGAGATTATCGCTGGATAGTATCTGCTTCATTAGACTACTTGTGTCCATGCGTTCTTTCCTTTCCGTCTCGCTTGATTTGACCACCCTTTTCCCGATTGATTACGGCAGATGTTGTCATTTCTGCAATACGAGACATACTCAAACTTATTGATTGTTCGCCCCTTCGCTCCATCTCCATTACAGAGACTTCTTCGCTACTATGGGCTCGGCTGACTTCTCACAGTTCGTTGTTACTAGGCTAATGAAACCTCTGTGAGACCTCCACGCTTAAGGTGCACGCTCTTTCCTCTCATATATCCGCCACATTTACTCGGTTCCTACAAACGGCAACTTTACGGCTTTGTCTTATTTAGCAGACTTACCAAGCGGAACCTAGCCTCATATGTGATTTCTGTCCGTCGGACCAAGAGTTTGCTTACAGCTTCCTTCAGATTCTACCTTACGATAGACACCCTTGCTGTTCAGCTATACACTTCCTTGTCGCCTAGGCGTGTTCGGGACTTTCACCCGTTAGAGCGCGCCCATGGCGCGCAAACTAAAATATCGCCAGCCATAGCATGGCTGACGATACAAAAATTTATTATTTTTTATTGTCCTCTTGACGGGGAGCATACCAGGGGAGCATACCATTATTATAGTGGTTTATTTTTTTATTCCAATGCAACAAACATGTAAAATGTCTGATGTATTTTTGCAAGTTTTGTTCCATAGCAGTGTTTATCTTATTTTCCGTCTTCTTCTGAAAAACAGAATCATGATAATACTTATGGCAAATAGTAACCATACATGCCTGCTTGTTTCCAGACGAACCCCTGTTTCCGGTATTAATTGTGTGTTTTCGTTTGTGATTTTTAACTCAATCACGTCTCCTCGTGCAGCCTCAATCCGCTGTTTCATGACAGCTGTATTTCCATTCGATGTTGCCTGCACTGGATTTGAATACTTATCATTCTCTTCTTTTTTAGAAATCGAAACAGCGTATTTTGATGTATCAACAGTTTCTGTTATTATGATATCCGAAGATATATCTACATTTTTTAATGTAACTTTATCTCCATGTTTCAAAGAAGTTCTAATTGTCTTGCTACGCAGCTTTTGACCATCTTCCCAATAGAGAAATTCCATATCAAATGGCTTCTTGCGGTTTCCAAGTGGACCAGTGACTTCCTTTGTAATCTCAACCGTCACCCCGCCTTTTTGCGGATGATTGACGATATGTCTGTCCGAAACAGCTCTCCAGGTATTTGTCATCGGTGATTTCTCATATAGGAATAAAATATCGGATTCTACATCGACCATATATAAATTAAAGTTATCCTGATACTGTGTTTTGGTTTTATCTGCTTTGTCCTTTTTGTTTGGAGTAACAGATTCTACCATCCAGTATCGTCCGTTCTCAAAGTCCTCCGGTAATTGAAGCATTCCATTTTCATCTGTTTCTAAGGAACGATACGTCGTACACGTTTTTCCATCCTTTTTCAGAACGATATCGTCCTTGCTCTGTGTATTGTCATAATCTACTGTATATCCTGTATCATCCGCATATTTTTTCGTAACATCATCATACGGTACTTTGTAGAACAGAAAACCTGCACCAGCAAGTCGGTTTCTTGGAAGATCATCCGTCTTTAAGAAACTTCGTTCAGCAAGATTGAAATGCAGATTCTGCACTTCCAGTTCCATCTTGGAAACATCCTTGAACTCATTCTCATCCTTCGGGAATATTTGTTGTCCATTTGAATCGAAATACTGAATCTCTGGATAAATAACTTCATAATATAGGAAACCATCCCCGTATTCCAAAGAATAATGTGTCTTTCCTATCTCAATTTCTTCCACCTTATATTCCACCGGATTTCTGTCCTGGAATAGTGGAACATTGTCGACTGTGTGTTCCCATCCGTTCTCTTCATTCAGCAGGAATTCCTGTCCTGTAGAAATTCCATTCTGATACAATCTGATTTTCACCTGTTTTTCCGTCAGTGCATCATTTGGATTTTCCCATGTCTTTTTGATATGCAGAGTGCCTGTTTTAGCAAAATTTCGGATATTAAGGCTGGTATCTCCTCGCTGAAGCAGAACAGATTTTCCGTCTATCTTACCATCAACTGGTGCCTTAACAGCCTCCTGATTTTCGTTAGCCTCCCTATCCACCAGTTTTGCATCAGTGATTTTGAATGCTCCATTGGCAATCTCAACTGTGATCTGTATATCTCCTGTGTCTACATATCCCGTCGGTAAGTTTGTCTCTCGCAACAAATACGTCTCAGTTGCTGTTCTGTTCTGTTTGTTTTCATCTTGTAACGGAATGTGAAGTTGTGCGATTCCGTATTTATCAGTTGTTACCGTTTCCTCCTCAACACCGTTCTTACTGACAGCAAAATTGATCTTCTCCATTCCTTGTCCGGTAGACTCATCAAATTTGTTCAGTGTGAGTATTCCCTCTTTCTGATAACGATTCTCCAATTCAATAGTAAGAGTTTCACCACCGCGTCCAATTCCACGTCCTGTGAATTTAATTCCACTTTCTGGATATGCTTCCCATGAATTTACATTATCTCCTTGTTCATGAGAATTGCGAACATTGTACCAACCTGAAAATTTCACATTCGAATCTTTTGGCTTATAGTTGTACTCTTTTAATGTGTATTTCCAGAATGAGTCCGCCTTAACGATCCACGTACAGCTTGTATGTGTATCATCTGTCCATGTACCTACAACTTCTATTGGAGCATCCTCCGCTTGCGGAGCTTCTGCATCCGGTTTCTGGCTATCTTCTGAAGGAAGCACAAGTTTCATATGCTCATGAAATGCAGGTGGCTGAGGTTTTCCATCTAAAAGCTTTTCATCCATATCTACCTGGATATAATAATCTTTCTTGACTTCCTCTATTGCTTCCGGCATTCCGACAAAATCTTTCTTTACTGTCAGGTAACCATTTTTTGCTACAATACGTCCGTCAATATGCCACCCATCGGACATTTCACTTTTGAAAGAATACCAATAAATGGTGAAGAATTCGGTATCTAATTTCGATGGCGGAATCTCCCTGTCTCCGATACGAATCATACGTCCGCTTTCACGAATTGTCTGGAATACCTCTTCATCGGAAGGAATTCTATCTATCTTGTAGATATAGTCTCCATTTCCAATATATCCCTCATCTGGTTTAGTTCCCTGCAAAAGTTCTTGCACTCTCTTATTTCCATCCGCATACTGTTCCCACGTAGATGGATTCTTATTTCCAAGAACTGGAACATCATGCAATATACTTGCCTTCACATTACAGTTTGCCACGGCAACCGCACTTGTATAATCGTCTACATTCGTGGTTGGTAATGCTACCGAACCATCTTCCGGCATCGCTGACTTACAGATATAAAACTGTACCTGTTTTCGATTTTGGTTACTCACCTTACGCCACGCTGCATAGAGGGTGATTGGCTGTCTTGCATTATTATTTATAAGATCAGAAATAGAATCCCCTGCACCGCATTCCTGCCACTTTCCGTCTTTGTTTCTGTAATCCCAATGATCGAATTCATACTGTTCCAACTCTTTGCTGTCATTATCTTCATGATCATAAACCAGAGGATATGGTGACTTAACGTTATGTTTTCCAGCTTCTATTTCATTCTCATAATCATCTGTATGTCTTGTCTTATTCTCAACCTGAGGGGTCAACTTAGCTTCCTTAGGAAGTTTCTTCATATAACGAGTTGTATTATAGATAACCCTGACTGCCCCAGACTCCAGCGGTTTGTCTGCGATCACCTCATAAGATGAGTTAACATTCGGAATTTCAAATTTTACCTTATCATCTCCGGACGGTTCCGGAAGAACCTCATTTTCGTCCCTGTCATTAGATGTACAACTCCAGACAATCTCCTTGCCATAATACTCACCTTCTAAACTTGCCCTCTTTGGTACTTCCACAGTATATGCTTCCCCATGGCCTACATACTGTCTCTTAATCGCCTCTCTTTTGGTCAGGTTCAGTGGATCCAACACTTCAATCAGATGAAAACTTCCCTCTACACTGAAATGTCTTCCTGCCAGCCCAACCTGAGAAGAAAGTCCTGTCAAACGATCAAAATAATTTTCGATTCTGTCTGGATTCAGTGGGTTTGGCTGTGAGAAATAATAGACAGATACATCTTTCCCGTTTTTCAGGACAGGAATATACCATGTACCATCGTTGTCCTTATAAGGATGCTGTACAAACACACGGCTGTCTGTCGCATAACCAAACAGAATCTTCTCTTTCTGATCTGCGCCGGGCTCCAGCTTGCTCGGAGTGAAACCAAACTCACTGTAAATTTTAGAAATCGTATCATCTGGTGTGGCTCGCAAATAATAACGACTGGCTCGGCCACTGTTTGCTTTGATTATGTAATGCTGCTCAGCATTAATATTTTTTATCAGCTTATAATGTCCATCGATAAATACATAAAAACTAATATTTGCTTCTTTTGTTGCTGCCGGTTTTTCTGTATTATCAGGAACAATCACATATGGACGTACTGCATCATCTGGCTGAATAGTAAAGCTCATGGTATGCTTTGCTTCATTTTTACTCCATGTAACTTCTGAAAGAGTACCATCTTCCTTTCTGCATTCCCAGTTTATATCCTGCGTTTGTTCTTCTACACGCGGCTTTGTACTAACTGTTCTTGTAAGTGTTGACTTTCTTGCAACAAAATCAATTGCCGGAAGATCACGCAAAGCTGTTTCGCTGTAAACCTGTCCATCTTCATCCTGTACTGTCACACTGTAAAAACCGTTATATCTATGATCGTCGTGTTCGAATAAGGTCTTTGCACTCATGGTATCAATTTTTTCTCCATTTGGCAGGTAATACACATCCATCGGCTCTCCGGACTTTCCTATATAAATACATTCATGACCTTCTATCGTGTATTTCCCTGCATTATGGATTGTATCGTAATCTCTCTTGGAATAATAAAAACGCTCTTTTGCTTCATTTTGAATAGAACCATCGTAATGAAATTTTTCAAAATGCTTTTTTAACTCATCATTAGAAATATAATAATAAACTGTTCCCGGCTTTGTTGTAGTATCTTTTATAACAGGAATTTCTTCGTTTAGAACATTATATCTCTCATTATTTACAAAAGTATAGAATTTAATGTTCAAGGTTGCTGGTGCAAAAGTGTTGCATGCAACCGTATATGGTTGCTCTATCTTTCCAATAGAAAAGGTTAGTTTATCGCCCTGTTTCACCGGAGAAATTGTTTTATTTTCATCCTCACTGGCACAAAGCCAGTCGCTTTCCTTCGTATCTCCAGGATCAACGGAAATTGTGACCGCAGAATCTTTCTTATAGTAACTCACAGTTCGATTTCCATCCGGATTGATCACTGTAACCGAATAGAAACTGTTCTTATTCTGCTTAATCTGGTCTGAATTATTATCCGGAATTTTTTCGCCATCAGATGCTCCTTTTGGCATATAATAAACGTCTGTTGGTACAGTTGCTTCCTGCTTGTCCAGGTTATAAGATACATATTGCTGTCCTTTATAAGTTACCACTGTCGCCTGTGCTAATGTCTTCTCACCACGGACTGTATATGGAAAATAATTTCCGGACTGTGTTTCCTCTGCATTCAAGCCGAACTCTCTATAAATCTCAGCAAGATCACTGACAGATAAATAGCATCTGCCCTGACGGTTCCATTTATACACCTTTTTCAGAGAATCAGCCGGCAGCTTTCGAACCTCATTGTCTGCATATATATAAAACTGAATGTCAAAGGCTGTCTGATCCGCTCTCTGGATCACATAAGACTGTGTGATCTTTCCGATTGTGAACCTCGTCTGGTTCCCTGATTCCCGTATACCATCTATCACCTTATCATCTGTTCCCATACAGGTCCATTCGATCTGGTCTGTCTGGTCCGACAATTGGGGATTAAAATCAGCCACAGCTTCTTCCACTACAGTTCCTGTTAATGCATAACGAATCCGATCCTGCCCTTCTCCCTTTACCTCTACGGAATAAAACGAGTTGTCCTTTTTTACAGAATCTTTTAAATTTAATGCAAAGCCTTTTCCATTTGGAAGGTAGTAAACATCTATCGCTTCCCCTTGTTTATTCTGTCCATAATTGTAAGAAACATAGGTCTTTCCGGATTCTGTGTCTGTATAAACTTTTCCGTATTCTATCCCGCTTTTTCCCCGGTATGCAGATACAAACTTATTATTTGCATCTGGATTCTGATTCTCACCATTTTTCACAAATCCAAATTCTTCATATATCAGGAGCAGGTCCTCAATGGAAACACCATAGTAGGTAGTTCTTCCGTCTTTCCATGTTGCAATGCCGGTAATGTCATTATGCTGAAGCTTTACCTTGTTTCCATCAATAATGACATAGAAATCAATATCAAATCCTTCGGAAATCTCCTGAAGTTTCGGTGATTCCTCTTGTGCAATCTGCTCCTCGAAGGCTTTTTCTTCTTCTGAAAGCTCTCCCTGGGATGGAGTAATTTCTTCCTCCGGAATCTCTTCTAATGGCGGGGTGATTTTCTCTCCAGGAGTCTCTTCTAATGGCGGGGTGATTTTCTCTCCAGGAGTCTCTTCTGATGGCGAAGTATTTTCTTCTTTCGACGTCTCTTCCGACAATGATGTACTTTCCTCCGGAATAAAATCTTCTGTGCGCATTTCACCCTCTTGAGTACTATTTATATTTGGAATATTCTCTTCTTCCACTGAGCTGCCAAACTGTCGTTCCTGCGCTATTCATGCACAAAACCAATAAAAGTGTCCAGGCTATCCATCTTAGCCATCTCTTTTTCCTCTTCACACAAATTCCTCCTAAAAACATATTTTCCTTTTCTCAACTATCTGCCTTTTTTATCCATTCCTTCTGCATTGCCGCTGCTATAAAGCACTGCAATAGTTTTTTTGAAAATACACCACATTCACCGTTGGCAATCATTCTTATGGCTTCTTCATGCTTTAATTTTCTTTTATAGGGGCGTACACTGACCAATGCATCATAAGCATCCACAAGGCCTACTACCTGAGCACAAAGTGGTATTTCATCACCTTTTAGTCCATCCGGGTAACCAGATCCATCATATCTTTCATGGTGATATCTGCATACTTCATAGCTATACTTATTAAGTTTTTCTGTCGTAGTTCCTTGTGGAAACCGCAATGTCATCTCTGCCCCTGTAAGAGGATGCTGCTTTACAATTTCCATCTCATCAGCTGTTAATTTACCGTTTTTGTTCAATATCTCTATCGGCACACGGATTTTTCCAATGTCATGAATTGGAGCCAGATGAGAGACATTTTCTATTTCTTCCTCTGTAATCCCATACTCCGGATAGTTTTTCTGTAGTTGAAGATACACTTGTTTTGTATAAAAACAGATATCATCCTGATGTTCTGTTTCTATAAGATTATTGTGATTCAACACTGCAGCCAGAAGCGAAACCATTTTCCAATACTGTTTTGTCTCATCCTGTGCTTTTTGTCTTAATTCCCGTTCCATATTTACAATTGTGTTAGGAATAACTTTTGCATTATGGAATGTAATAACAGCAGTTTTCTCATTTTCATCCACAAATCTTTTTACTTCCATCCAAACATAAGTCTCTGAGTTTTTCTCGCTTCTTCTTTGATAAACAATATCTTCTTCTGAACAGCCCTTTTTCAAATGCTCTGTCAACGAATCGCTTTTCAAAAATTCCTGCAGTTTTTCACAATCTTTTTCACATACATATTTTTCACAATATACTTTCAGAAAATCATCATATGTTCCTGCATTTTTTACATCATCATAAATCCCCCTGTTATGAGAATAGATACATTCATAACTGTTTTCCGCTAAATTAACTTTCAGAATGATATAAAATCGCCCAAAATATTCATCTTTCCCCGGTCTGATAATATCAGAGATTTTCACATTTTCTAATCGGTTATTGTAAGTGTTCTGTAAGTCCAATAAGACTTGATGTACTTTACAGCAATCCGTATAGTTTCTGGAGCAAAATCCATCCTTTTCAAGACAGCGACTGATTGCCATTGTTGATTCCATACATGATATGACATCAAATAAAGAAATCTTTTCTGGATTTTTGGCAAGGGCATATCCTCCACTGATACCTTCAGAAGCTGAAATAATCTTCTCTTTTTTTAACTGCTTTGTGATTTTGGGAATATAGCTCTCCGGAATCTTTAATTCAGAAGCTAATTTTGCCGTTGTAACCCTGTGCTTTTTTATTGCCAAATAACAGACAATCCTGATTGCATAATCCGTTGTATTGGTAAGCTGCATAGGTGCTCACCTCTCTCTCTTTTCTTTATGCTGACCAGATGATACTCCTGGTACATCATCGTTAGTTTCTGAGTATCATCCAGTTTAATTGCAATCACACCATCCGTACTATAGTAAATGGTGCCATTATATTTTCCGATGTATACACAGTTTTTTCCATCTACTTTTGCACTCTTAAACTCGAAATGTCGGCCTTCTATAGATAGCTCTTTATGATCCGCAATTGCTCCAAATTGAATGACAGAAGGTGCTCCTGTAATTGGATTTCCATTGACATCTACATATTCCACACGATTAGTCGTCTGTTCATTACCATTCGTAACACTTCTCTGCATTGCGATATTAAAACTCTGTACAGATATCGTATCTGGAAGCTGCTCATCACTTGCCTGTTCTGTAGATTTTTCATTGTCAATAATCTGCTCTGAAGACTTCTCTGATATTTCTGTTTCAGATTCTTTAGTTTCTGTAGTATCTTTTTCTTGCTCCAGGTCTTCTGTCTTCGATATTTCTGACTCTTTTTCCTTTTCTTTCAATGCATAAGTCATAGTCAGTTTTTGTCCATCTGCAAACTTATTGGCATTGATATTATCGGAACTCCAATAAACCGTATCTTTATATACTCCTATAAAGGAACAGTCTGCATCATTTACTTTTGCACTCTTAAATTCATAATCTTTGTCAGAAATATTTAACTCTGAATGATCTGATATTTTTCCAAGCTCAATGGTCTCTGGTGCTCCTTCAATCGCATTGCCGGATTCATCTACATATTCCACCAATTTTGTGGTCGGTACCTGACCATTTGAAGTTGCTTCCTGTATTTCTTTCTCCAGCTTCTCCACTTCTATGCTGTCCGGAATCTGTTCCTCAGTTTCTGCCGATGTCTCAGTTTCTGTTTCTGATGTAAATTGCTCCGAAGTTTGCTCGGTTTCTGTCTGTTGTGCATCTGTCTCACTTGTAAATGCTTCTGTATCTTGTGTTTCTTCCTGCTCTGTAACCACTGATGTTTCATCTTCTGATGCACTTACGGTTTCCAGATTCATAAAACAAATAGAAAAGATTAGAAGCCAGGAACATGCTATTTTCAAATATGTTTTCCAATTCTTATGCCTCATTTTTCGCATCTTCCTTCCTGTTCTTCTGCTTCTCCATGAGTAATCCGCAAAGGCAGATAACTGAGCCAAAGAATAAGAACAAATAGCCTGCAACCGGACTATCATCGCCTGTCTTTACCGGCGAACCATTATGAATAATATCCTTTGATCTTGGGGAAGATGGAACCGGGTTTTGATTTTTACCAGTTTGACCGGTATACGAGTTTTTGAATGAAACCTTCGATACTTTATCTCCATTTTCATTTTTGACCACTGTTACCGCCATCAGTTCATTATTGGAATCAAAGAATCCTTCAATCGTTACATCATAGGTTTTTGAATCATATGTATAATTTTCTTTATTCTCTGTTGCCTGGTACAGCTTGTAATGATATTCTCCTGCCTGTCCGACATTCATAATCAGCTCTGTAGAAGAATTACCACTCATATTCCAGGTAAATGTTCTTCTATTGCTTCCCTCCGGCATTGGATTTTGTATCTGATCTGCTATTAAAACATAAGAGCCTGTTTTGTCAGCATCTGCAGAATTGTTTACTTCAAATATCTGTTCCACTGGTATTTTCACTGTTGTGTTTTTGCCAGCTGCCAGTACTGGTTTTTGAACACCCAGAAAGAATATCATGGACAGGAATATAACCATGGCTATTTTTGTTAAACGTGCTGTTCTCATGCTTCTCCCTCTCCTTCTTTCTTCTTGTTTCTTTTCTTTTCTATCTGTCTTGCTATCAGAATCAGTACAAGGACAATCAGGATAAACCATACAATAACTGGCACTTTTCCTACTGCATTTTTCAGTTCATCAATTCCTGTACCTACGTTTTTGGCTTTTTCTTTTTCCGGATATATCTGATCTGTTAAGCGTCCCACCAAGATATTTCTTCCATTTGTCATATCCGATGTACAGGTGGTCAGTAAAACCAGATGATCATCTTCCGTTATATTCATATCTCTTTTATATAAAACATTGTTCTCGATTTCCTGCAGATACTCCTGTTTCGCTTCTGGTGTGTCCAGACACACATTGAAAATCGTTTCATTATAGGCATCTACCTGCATCAATGCATAGAATTCGATTCCATGATCTTTTCCGTCAAAGAACAGATTTCCATATGGATGTTCGTTGAAATACTGTTCTTTTGTAAATTCACCGATATCTCCAAACATCATGTGTTTTTCCATATGGTGGCCATATATAATATTATCAAAATCCGAAAAATCCGGCTTATTTGCACAATGTAAAAAGATTGCTCCGCTTAAGGAATAGTTTCCTTCCGCATCTGTATTCATATAAGTATCATCATTGTCCGTCTGCACCAATGGATAATTGATATTTGTGTCATTCACTCGTATCCATCCAATCACATCCGGATTGATTTTCTGTAATTCTTCAAAAGATTTCGTACTCTTTTCAGTAGGAATATATGCTTCATAATTTTTTGCATCTGCAGTCTGATATACCTGATGGGAATCCCACAACATATAACCGGAGAGAAACATAGCTGCAAGAATCAGTGATAAGGCTGTGAAGTTTACAATATGGTCTAATCCTCTGATAATTCCTTTCAGCACTTTCTTCATCCGAAGCATATGTACAAGTTCCTTTCACCATTTCTGTTTCTTTTATATTTATCAAAACTGGTTCATCTGACCAATTTGCTCGCAAAATTAGCAAAAAGGGATGCGGCGGAGCAACGCCGCACACATCCTCTTTCCTGGTTGCTATATTTTATTATTTCTGTAATCTTCTGCGTTTGAATCCTACAAAAGCGATCAGTGCTACACCGCAAAGTGCAATCATCAGAACGTATGGAAGAGTGTTCATGATGATACCAGTTACAGGTACATCGTTGTATGTATTGGTTACATCAACGGTATTCTGTTTCTGACCTAATTTCTGACTATTTACTGCTATAAGTTCTCTGTTGTATGATGTTTCAGCAACAGAAGTCAGCTTATTACCATTGATAGTGATTTCAGCACTACCTTTATAGTTTTTAGCTGCAGACTCTTTTACAGTAATTGTTGTTCCTACTGGAACACCAGTGAGCTTCATGCTTTCATTTGCTTTCAAATGGAATTTGTATGTTCCGCCCTCAACAAGTGTAAAATCACCTCCATTAGCATCTTTGATTCCGCCAAGTGTGCTTGCATCTGTTCCAGTCGGGAATGCAAACGTTGCTGTAAATTCGAACTCTGCATCAGGAGTTGTTGTCGTGCCATTTGCATTAACAACTGCTTTAGATACCTTCAAAGAGCCATTATCATTATATGTCGGATCTGGATTTGAAGGATCTGGATCTTTACCAGCTTCCTGTACATAAGTGTTAGTAAAGTTGAAACTATTAGTACCGGTATTTCCAATATCTACTTTACCAGCTTCTGACTGGCCTTCATCATTTTTCACTTTATTTACAACGATATTAGAAATTTCTGTACCAGTTGCACCATCTGTAACATATACATCCATTGTATACTCAGCGTTTGACATGATCATTTTTTTATGCTCATCGTTGACTACTGCTGGATTTACTGTCTGTGTCTCTGTTACAGTATACTCATACTTTCCTGCTTCTGGATATTTCGGAAATGTAATCTGACCTCTTTCAGAATTCGTTCCCGTTTGATCAGCTGTAAACGAAATTGTTGGCATTTTAACGTCAGCTGTTGTACTTATTAAACCATCACCTGTTTTCTGTGTTGCTGTAAAGCTAAATGATTCAGCCTTTCCGACCTCTGTATTGTAGGTCTTAGTAATCCAAGCCTCCGTTGTCTTGCCCTCATCTGCCGCAAATGTTGGCATTGCCATTCCCATCGTCATGGCACCAGCAGCAACAACTGCGAGCACTTTTTTGAACATTTTATTCATGCCCATAGTGATTCCTCCCTTGTAGATAATAATATTGTTTGTTTTCTATTTGATTAACGGAGGAGGGGATTAGAGTCCTCTGGTCCGAATAACCGCAATCGCTTTTCCTTTGACGTCTTTGACATTGATACAACCATAAATTCTGCCATCTGACGCTTCCGGTCTGTTATCACCCAGTACAAATATCTGACCTTCTCCAACGGTGATTGGGAAGTCAACTCCATTTTGAAACTGTGTAGTATCAAAGTATATATCCTGTGAAATCTGCGTAGCACCGTTAATCATCAAACCGTCTTTTGTAATATCCACGGTATCACCTGCTACTGCTACAACCCTGCCTGTGGTTGTTCTGCCATCTTTCTTAAATACTGCAATATCACCGGACACAAAACGCTTGTCCAGTCGATAATACATGACCAGATCACCATCTTTTATTGCTGGTTTCATAGATACGTCATTGATTCTCGCCATCCCGTACATAAATGTAAAAACAAGGATGACCGCCAAAATGATAAGAACAATCTTCAATAACAGTTGAAAGATATCTTCTCCCAGTGTCGTTTCCTGTCTGGGAAGCTGTTTCTCATTATTCTGTTCTTTCTCAACCTGTTTCTTTTTCATGTTTCATTCCTGCTTCATATCAACTTAGATAATCAAGGTATCCTTTTATGTACTGGTTAAAGTATAGCACTTGTTTTTTGCAAAAATAATACAGAGAATAGGAAGATATTTTCACGTTTTGCTACAAAAAATTTGTAGTTATCGGTTTTTCGCAAAAAAAAGAAACCATACCATAGAGATATAGTTTCTCTTTGAATTACAGTGTTTCTGCCATTTTGAATAAAACGATTCCATTTCTAACAGCCAGCATCTCAGCAGAATTCTTGAAATCAATGCCGGAAATATCTTTTATTTTTTTCAATCGCCCTGAAAGAGTACGATAATTTACATAGAGTTTTTCAGCTGCTTTATTCGCACTCTTATCACAGTCCAGATACGCCTGCAACGTTTCAATCAGTTCTCCATCATGTTCTTTATCATACCAATATAATTTCACAAGTGACTCTGGCACATATTCCATCAGTTCATCACGATTTTTGATTTTTTCAAAAATCTGGAAAAAACCGAGCTTAGAAAAATCGGCTACCGATATATTCTTATCACCATAGAGATATCTGAGCATATCCATATAGTCTATGATTTTCTTTGAATCCTTAAAAGATTTTTTCAAATCTCCATATCCATTAACAATACTTCCAATACCAATCTGAAAATCCGTTGCCTTATTTCTGTGAAAAATCTGCTTCTGTACTGTCTGATATAATTTTTCCATTTCTTCCCGGAATCCTGCTTGTGTTTCCCCAGGCTTAATTTCATGAATACACACAATCTGATTCAGATTCCGGTAAATATGTTCATCCGGAAGTAATCTCTGAATCTCGCCTTCTATCACTCCGATTTCTTCTAATTCTTCTTTTGTATAATAATCTTCGCTATTGCTTGAAATCGTATGAAAACTTACCACACAATATTGAGCTGTATCTTTCAATTTTAGCATTCTTGCAGCTTTACTCAATTCATCGCCCGTTAATAAACCATTAAGCAAGCTATATTCAATATCTCGTTGATATTTTTTTTCTATCTCATTTTTAGCATATGTTTCCATAAAACTATACTGTAAAGTAATAACAGCATTTTCCAATGCCATATAGTCCAGTATTGTTAATGGCATATTCACTTCCGTGACTACCAAATAAATTTCTGTTCGGCCTAACACATGTATTTTTGTAATATATTGCGTATGCTCTTTTCTCTGTTTTTTGTATTCAAATCTGGTAACAATATCCGGTTTATATTTCTCAACATTTTTCTCAAATACAAAATCAGACAGATCCTGCGTTGTGGACGCACAGCAAGTTAAGTTACTATAATATAACGCTACCGGATTATCAATCATGGAAGACAATAGAAACAAAATATTTTTAGTTGGATCTTCAAAATCCTCTCCATCCAATAACATGTTAGAAATATTGTCGTGTGTCAATTTGAAATAAATCAACCGTGCGATATTTTCATCATAGATCTGCAGAATAACATATTTTATAATACCCCAATAATACTCATCTTCCGAAATTTC
The DNA here is from genome assembly GCF_003460685.1 of Blautia sp. OF03-13. NCBI lineage: Bacteria > Bacillati > Bacillota > Clostridia > Lachnospirales > Lachnospiraceae > Blautia > Blautia sp. OF03-13. The sequence goes on from NZ_QTVR01000006.1 coordinate 31,160, forward strand.
TATCACTGGAATATTACGTTCCGAACAAAACTTTAATAAAATATCATAATAATTGACTTTCTGTACCATGTCCGGATGCTGCTTTATAATAAATCCACTGACCTGTTTCTTCTCCAGTTCATTCAAATGTTTCCGAAACTCTCTGTCCGTTTCTCCGAAATACACTTTCATATTTGTAAGAAGAAGCTCTCCTCCAGTCAGATATCTTTCCATATCTTCTATTTCGATAATTCGTATACCTTTAATTTCCTGATTCAGATTTTCTTTACATGTCACTAATCTCATATCAGGAAATTGTTTCGATTCTAATAATTGTTTTACCGTATAAGCCATTCAGCACCTCGTCAAATTCGTCTTTTGTTGTCTACTTTGGTTGTACCAGCATCTGATGTTGTGTTTTCAAAAGTGGCATAAGTATACAGTGTAATTATACCCCCCCCCCGAAATTTTCTGTCAATTTCTTCATGCGTATAAAATGCATATTTTATATAGATTCAAATAAAAAAGACAGCTCGCATCTTTGTCGAACTGTCCATTACTTCTTCAGGCTGCGGATAAAAGTCATAAAAATTTCTCTTTCCTTCTCATCCAAGCCATCCCAAATCTCAAGTATTTCTTTTTGCTCTTTTGTCAGATCCAATCTGCTTTCATCATCTGAAAAAAATTGTGCGATTGTAATTTCAAATGCATCACATATTTTTTCCAGATTAGCCATCGTCGGCATACTCTTCTGATTCAGCATATTTCCCAGAGCCGTCTGCGTTATTCCTGTAAGCTGAGCTAACCTATATTTTGTATATCCTCGCTTCCGGCATAGTTCCGCAATTCTTAACGGAATATACTCTTCCACACACAAGTATATACACCTCTCTTCTAGTCTATGATACCAATATTGTACCTGTTGACCAGAAGATTTATTAGACATTTATTTATTGATTATATACTCTTGTACGCAAGACTATTCAAGTAAAAAAATATAGCTGGACAGTCCACGATATTCAGTTGTTGCATATATTTATGATACTTTCTACGAGGAAATCTGTCAAATACATGTTGTTAAAAAATGATATTATAACTCAAAAAATCCTGATAGATAACTTTATCTATGCAGTTACCTATCAGGATGGGAATTTTATCTTACACCACGATCAGCTCCTCTCTCCGGCTTCTGTTGATATTGTCAGTATATATGAAGTTTTGGCTTTATCTTGTAGTTTGCGAATATCCGTATAAATAGAAAAAGCCCTTTGAGAAAAGGATTTCTCCTCTCCCAAAGGGTAGTTTAACTTTTACTTAGAATTATCTTTTTTAATAACTAAGTTATAATTGCTATCATAATACAGTCCAAGTTCTCTACACATTCTATCGTTCACATTATCTGACGCTTTCTTATATTCTGCATACGTTGGAGACAGAACCATTAAATTAGGAATGAATATATCGTTATATCCTTTATTTTGTAACTCTTTCTGCATTTTTCTCTGTGCAATAAATGCTGGATGGTATTTCATTATACCGTTTTTCATTTTAGCACCTATCCATACTTTTTCTTTTAGTCTTTCATATTCACTTTCACTCATATCACGATAATAGGCTATCATCTCATCTGCGCTTCTGGTTTCTTGTGCAATCCCACCTATCATCTTCGCACCTATTCCCATAATAAAAGGAACTTTCAATGTCGTTTCATCGCAATATTCTAATATATTCTGTAGTGCCTGCTTCTGTTCCAGAGTCTTCAACCTTACATTAAGAAATGGTTTGAAATGACTTTTAAAATAATCTCCCCATTCTTTTCCCGGTAGCAAAGACTCAATTGCATTTTCAACGGTTTGATAATCAAGTGCCTCATTTGCTTTGTCCGCGTCACCATCATCTATAAATTGCTTCAAAGCTTCAAGTTCTGAGTCTTTTAAAACTTTTTCCTGCACTTTTTCTTGATAAATACGAAGAAGAATACTTTTGTCGCCAGTTTCCAAAAGGCTCTGTATGTCTTTAATACTAATACCGAGTTTTCTATATACTGAAATCTTTTTTAAAGTTTCAACATCTTGTGCAGTATAGTTACGATAACCATTGTTATCTTTATCCACTGACAGCAATCCTTTTTCTTCATAATACTTAACTGCACGCTTTGTCATTCCAACCTCATTTATAATTTCATTTAATAACATCCGATGCACCTCCTTATGATTTATGTTGATAGTATAAGCGTATACGCTGCGTGCAGGTCAAGAGTTTTTCGTCTTTCTTCTAAAAATGGGCAATCCCGATTTCAGGACTGCCCATTCATTCTGCCAATTATGCGATTTTTTCTTGCTTGCACCGATTTCTGCATCAATTGATGTAAGTTTGATGTAAATCGCTGTTTTTTTAGTTTTTTATCAAATGAAGTACGTCCCGTCTATTCGGTAAAACGGTACATCTTTACATCATCTTAATAGAGCTTTGCACCTGCTGGAATATGGTCATCAACCATCAGAAGATGGAGCTTTTCTTCGCCTTCTTCTTCGTGGATAGCACTGAGGAGCATACCGCAAGAGTCAATGCCCATCATAGCTCTCGGTGGAAGATTTGTGATAGCGATAAGCGTCTTTCCAACCAGTTCTTCAGGCTCATAAAAGCTATGAATACCGCTTAAAATGGTTCTGTCTGTGCCTGTTCCGTCATCAAGAGTAAACTGTAACAGTTTCTTTGACTTCGGTACTGCAACACACTCTTTAACCTTTACTGCACGGAAATCTGACTTACTGAATGTATCAAAATCAACAAATTCCTCAAATAAAGGCTCTACCTTTACCTTAGAAAAATCAATCTTTTCAGACTCAGTTTTTACATTTTTTTCAGGTGCTTCAGAAGCTGTATTATTTACATCATTTTTCTTATTTACACCATCTAAGGACTTCATTGTCGGGAGAACATTTGTTTGCACTTTATATTTCTCCAAACTGATTTGCATCCATTTATAATTCATTTTTTAATAAGTTCATTTTTGTTCGGATTTATGCAACTTTTTACGTCTTTTTGTTGTCAGATTGTTGTCATCCATCCTATTTTGTTGTCCTACCTGAAAGTCCCATTTAATATGGACTCTCTTCTAAAAAACATCTAAATTTTTTGCCAGATTTTCAATAGATTCTCTGGTACTTTCTGCATTTACTTCTGCGTAGATATTCATGGTTGTCGATACATCTGCGTGTCCCATTAACTGCTGAATAATTTTTACATTCGTTTCATTCTCACATATTCTTGAAGCAAAAGTATGTCTAAATATATGACACGAAAATCTTGGTAACATAATAGGCTTACGCTTTTCCTTCTTTGCTTCTACTTCCTCTTCAGCATTATGAGCATCCACGATTCTCTTAATAGCTCTATTGATTGATGCCGGATTATGTGGATTACCAAATCGGTTAGTAAAGATGAAGTTTGTCATGCCATCAACTACTGTATCGCAGAAGCCTTCTTCTTGCTGTCTTTCGTATTCCGATTTTAAAACATTATATATAGGTTCCATCATCGGAATGACTCTTTTTCCTGCCTCGGTTTTGGGCAATGATACTCGAAACTCACATACATAAGTTTTTTCTCGCCTTGGATAATATGTCAAACTATGATTAATATCAATCATTCGATTCTCAAGATTTACATCATCCCATCTCAAGCCAATTGCTTCTCCAATTCGACATCCAGTTCCTAATAGAAATGCAAATAACGGATACCATGTGTAAAAGATAGGACTATCAGCAACATAATTCATAAATGACCTCTGCTGCTCTACGCTTAAAGCGTGCCTTGTTTTTTTAGTTCCGCCATTTCGCTTCTTTATTTCAGCATACGCTCCATCGGTAGGATTTTTTCTTATTATATCATCCCTAACAGCCAACTGAAACGTAGGATGTAACACCGTATTTATACTTTCTATCGAACTAATCTGCAATTTCTTCTCAGTTATAAGATAGTTGTAGAAATACAAAACATCTGAATATTTTATATCTCCAATTTTCTTCTTACCGAATCCATCTCTAATGAAATGATTCCATGTGTAAAGATAGTTTGAACGAGTAGTGCTTCTCAGCTCAGATTTAGTTGAAATATAGCGGTCAAATACAAAATTCAAATCTGCACTTCCTGCTACATATACATCTAATCCATCCAGCTGATCCCTTACTAACTGTTCTTCACGTTCTCTTAATTTTGCAAGATTATTTGAGTATATGAATTTTCGATTTCCAAACACATCGTTATATGAATAGGAATATCTCCCATCACTTTTTCGATAGTGTTCGCCTTTTCTCAAGGCTCTTCCTTTTCCATCCTTTCTTGTTGCCAATGTACTCCTCCTTTCTAATACGAAGGAGTCCTTTGCACCTAACACCTATTCAGGATTTTCTCCTGAATACATGACTTAACAGCTTGCGTTACTGTAATATCATGATTCTGCGCATACTCGACTAAAATAGTAAATTCCTCTTCGTTAAGCCTTATAGTAACTCTTTTATCTAACGGCTTTTCACTCTTAGGTCTTCCCATCTTTGCCATCCTATGCACCTCCTCATATAGATATTATACTTTTTGTCTGCCAATAAGTCAAGTGTATTCGTGCAAGTTTCTCCATATATCTTTGAATTTACTTATAGAAATCTTCATCTGTTATACGGAATGTCTCCAGATAAGCGTCCAAAATGTCTAAATTCACCAGTACCAACTGATTGACCTTATAACAGGCTTTCGCATCCTTAGCTAATTCCTGAAATTTTGTCTTTCCCATTGAATACATCTCAGCACCTTCTGAATAACGGACAAATCTTTTATTATTAGTTTTCCTCGTTTTCGCATCCATTTTCTACTTCCTCCATAATCATTTTTCTTGCTGCAGATAAAAGATCCAACTGTAATATCAAACTTCTGTCTATATCATCACGCACCGGTGAATTCTTCGGAATATAACCTGTTTTTCCTCTGATCTTCCCTTTAGAAACAGTCTGCATGTCTTCTGGTATAAAATCCGACTTCGCTTTCAGTTTATATCCCTTTACATCTTCTGGATTAAGTTTCACATGCACAGGATTGTCTTTGAGTTTCGTGCTTAATGGGACAATGCATACCTGTGGTGCATACTCATGGTTACTTCTATCACACGAAACTATTACTCCCGGTCTGATACCGCTTTGAACTCCATGCGGATTATTTCCAAAATCGACATATACAACATCATATTTTCTATATTTCTCATATCTTCTTTTCATCAGAACGCCTCCTTAATATTCAGTCCAAGTCTACCCTCATCACTGTGACGATTATGCCTCCAGCCTCTACAACTTCACAAACCTTCACATACGCATCCAGAAGATTGACTGATACTGCTGCCATATTGGCAATTACTACACCATCAACCTTTTTTCTTCGGATTTTATCCACAATATCGCTCCATTGCCTGTCAACATCTCTTTGAGAAAATCCATGTCTTCTCATTGTTCCAACAATGCAATACTCCTTGTTTTTCACATACTCATGGATATATTTGCTCTGCTTATCTTCCAGATAATCTACTTTCCTAAGTGGTGCTTCGACTGATAAATACTCTATGCATTCTATTGTCTTACGAATTACTTTGTTTTTATTTGCCATACATTCATCTCCTAAACTATCGCTTCCGCATTTTCCAGCATAAAGAGAAAGGAAGCTGTAAAATACGCTCGCTTCTCTTTTTCCATTTTGGCAAGCCTTGTATCGATGGATTTACAATCCTCCCGTTTATTTATCCCAAGAATTGTATTTGCATCAACTTTATAAAGTTCCATTAACACATAAAGACTTTTCATACTGAGATTTCTTCCACCCTGTTCCATCTGAATCAATGTGGAAACGCTTAATCCTGTTACTTCTGATAACCGTGTCAAGGAATACCCTCTATCTTCACGCAGCTTACGGAGTATCGGTCCAACTACATAACCATCATATTTCATCGCTATATCCTCCATCGACCTTTGCCATTTCTCTTAACATCTCTACAGCTGCATCTTCTGTCTCATACTGACCAAGCCACTTCCCACTTGAATCATGTACAACTGTTCCGAATGCAGTCTGTGTAAATCTGCAATCCTTCACAGCCGGGACTTGTTTGTCCCGACCGGAATGATTTTCTGTTGTCGCTCTACCAAAGAACTCCGTTAGCATCCAAAGTCCTCTGCATGAGATACAATAATTGGCACCGGACCGACTTCAAGAGAATAGAGCCATATGCCCATATCTGTGATGGTCTTAACAAATTCTTCCAAATCATAAATGTCATCGGTGATCTCATTCAGGCTTCTGACTACTACAACCTCAAAATCTTCCTCTTTAAGTGTTGCAAAGAAAGCATTCAGTGCTTCTCTGTCATAGTCTCTTGTTATCGAGCGGTCACAATATGCATCGTTAATTATTACTCCGTTAGGCATTGCCTGATCACGCATATTCTCGACCATCTGGACTACATTGAGTTCTGCTCTGCGGGACTTTATAAATGCAATTCCCTTAGCAAGCTCCTGATTATCTGTACCTTCGTTTCCCACTACGTTAAAATCTCTTTTATTCATTTTGTTATCTCCTTTACGATTTCGTATTGGAGAGTTTTGGCGCCTCCACTCTCGTGGTGTGCTGTTCCTTAGCACATGTTTATGGTACTCTATTAAGAAAACCTATGCGCCCACTCTAAAGACTATCTTTTCTGATTTGTAGTCTTTAAAAGACTATTTTTAATTTCTCCCTCTATTCTTCCAGTCACCATTTTTAAATTGTTTACTAATTCCACCATCTCCGGCGAATAATTCATGTGTTCTTCTCCAAACAACAAAAAATCAGCAGAGCAATCCAAGATTTGTGCAATACAATACAATTGTGGTATTGTACAATTTGCTTTTCCACTTTCAATTCGAGACATTTGGTTCTTACCAATACCAAGATAGCTTGCCAACTCTATAGCTTTCATATGTCTTGATTCTCGTATATCTTGAATTCGTATACCAATTTTCGAACAAGTATCAGAATCATATTCTTTTATCTCTTGGATCACTCTGCTCACCTCCCTTACAAAAAAATAAGGAGCCTCTATCATTCAAATATTGAACGATATCGGCTCCCTTTTGCCCTTATCAACTGCCAATTCAGCTGATGTATTATTTAACTTGTATTTTATCTGCCCGCTGTTTTTTTACGGAATAAACCACAAAATTTCCATCTTTATCTCTGCGCACTTCTGCATCATGACCATTTTTAGTTGCTGCCTGTATCTGACGAAATAATAAAACTGTTTTATCTTCTTCCATAAGCACCTCCTATAGACTAATCCATAAATTGATTACGACCATTTATATCTTCAAACAAATCGTCTGTATAATCATCGCATTCTTCATTCATAGAAATTTTCATATTACTATCACGAACACTTCCATCAGGCGATAAAAAAGTGAATTCTTCTATAAATTGTGCTTGCTCCATATCAAATAGCATAATTGTAATCCATGGTTTTACACAAATCCCCTCCAAGGTATCTTTAAGTAATTTATAGAATTTTCTATTAAAAACCACAAACGATAATTTATCTGCTTTGACTTCATCCATATAATATAGTCCTAAAACCATCAATAATTTCTGTCTTAGTTTTATTGTCTGTTTACGAATGGCTTGCTGTTCCGTACCGAGCATTGTCCAAAACTCAAATAGCCATTGTCCCATAGTGTTATCAGAAGTAACGGCATCAGTAGCAATTTCCCAATCAGGTCTATAATGATAATTTAAAGCATTGTAAACCTGAGGTGTCATTGGGACCTGAACTTTATACCCCCTCTTCATAATCTCCGACAGTACTAAGTCAGCTGCATTTTTTTCAAATGCTCTGTATTCTTCTGTATCCACTTTTCCATTTAAATTACGCTTTTTCATGCCATGAGCAGACATAAGCATTTCAAAGGTAACTCCACTATTTGGATCTGCATTCTCCGCAATATTAAATATTAAAGCATCTGAATTTTTGCCCGTTGTTTTTTTGTTTACAATTCTTGAAAGCGTAGACGGATTAACCTCACACTTTTTTGCGAACTGTGACATACTAAGCTCTGGACCTTTTGCTCTCACAACTAATTCTGCCAATCTATCCTTATCCGGAGTACTTATTCTTACATATTCTGATAGAATTGATAAATCTCTTTTCATTAATTTGCTTCCTCCTTTCACAAAGGATACCATAGATTTTGCGTGTAGTCAAATCTTTGCACAACATTTGCATATCAAAGCAAAAACTTTCTATTTTTTGCATGAAAAGATATTTATGCAAAGTACTGTTTATTTATCAAATGCCCTCAACATTTTATCAATTGCCTCTCTCTGGGCAAATGTTATCTTATTTTCCTGTCTGCCCCTTTTGCCCGATATGATATAATCCATACTGTGCTCAAATATCTGTGACATTATATATAACTGCTGTATAGTGCAATTTGCTCTACCATTTTCAATCCGTGACATTTGGTTCCTTGTTATTCCCAATTCCGTTGCCAACTCAATGCTTTTCATATTTTTGTCTAGTCGCATTTCCTGTATTCTCTGCCCTATTTCAAATTGTACATTCTTATCATATTCTCTTATTTCCTTGTTCATATTGTCCATCCTTTAAAACTTGTTACCGTTAACTCGTTTGAGGACGGACAATAACTCCCTAGATATGTAATTTTCAGCAAATAAAAAAGGACACATGAAAAACAGTCCCAGTCCTCAAACTGGTTTCTAATTTTTCATGCGTCCTTAGGATGGCACCTTTGCGTATCATCAGCTTACGCTTATTGCAAGTGTCTCCCATATCATGATGACCACTAATTTAATTGTCTTGTCCTGTTGCGACCAAATATCTGCCGCACCATCTGATGTCTGACTGTATGTATCAGATATAATACTTATCCTGCTCTACTTTATCTAACAGTTCACCTTCCTTGAAATTCTTCAAGGTCATTACTCTGCCACAATGGTGACATTTCATCATTACTCTCGGCAGTACCGGATAATTTCTGTTACCTGTAACCATGTATGAAACTTTCATACTCTTTTTGCACTTCTTACAATAAAAATCTATAACTTTTAACTCTTTGTTCAATTCAGTTCGCTCCTTATTCATACAAAATCATCAATCTACAATTCTGTACTCGTAAAGGAAAGGGAAATCACCTTTGCAAGCCTGTTGCCGGGAGTTCCGATGAATGTCTGCACATTCCCCGGCTTTGCTGATCTAAAGCCAACTGATATGAATTGTGCTGTCAGCACACAATCACATCAGGCTCCGGCTCTTTCCATAAACCACATATTGTTATCTTCATAGAAAAGGAATATTTCCTTTCCATCTACCACACAGGTATAACGCTCTCCAACGCCGCCAGCCCTTGTACTGGCTGCTCTGCGCTTGTCTTTTACTCGTGTAATCTCATACTTTCTGCCATCTTCCCATGTTATCTCTTTGGGAATGAGCAGTCCGTCCTTTGAAAACTCTGCAAGTACATCAACATATACCTTATTGCTCAATGTAATCACCTTCCTTACAAGATTGCTATTGCTCTGGAAGCATCCATCTTCCTTGCTATATAGCCTTTTTCTTCTAATATTTTCAGATGTGCATAAACACTTGAAGTCGATGCCACCCCTACCATCTTGCATATCTCCCTGATAGTAGGAGCATAACCATTCACACGCTGATATTGCATAATGCTTTCATACACATTCTGCTGCTTCTCCGTCAATGGTGCTCTGTCTACCAGATCAATTCTTGCTGCTTCGCTCATGTTCCGCCTCCCTCTTTATCCAAAATACCCATGTGGATGTACTGTGTGTTCTTCTTTTGCATTGACTGCCGACAGAATCCTGTCCCGGTACATGAGTCCCCTCTGGATACTGTAAAATCCAAATCTTCTGCGTATCTCATCCACCGCTGAATCCATCTTCATCTGCTTTTCACGCTTCTCCACACTTGAGAACAAATCAATCTGTTCCCAATAATTATCTGTTACTAAGTCTGCACCTCGGACACCAACACTGCGGATCGGCTTGCTCCAGTTATAGTTTTCCTTAAATATCTGATAAGCATATGCAGCTATCTCTCCGGTGATATTCGTTGCATGGTCAATCTTTTTCTGACGAATAAAAGAGAATAACTCATTATCCCTGACACTTATCTCAACCACTCTGCACCGGAATCCATTCTCACGAAGTCTTGCTGCAACACTCTCAGCCAGAATATAAAGAACAATCTTTACATCCTCATCACATACTAAATCCTTTGGAGTCGTTGTGCTGTTTCCCACCGATTTGATTGGAGCGTGGGTATTCTCTAGCTTGACAGGTGAATCATCATAGCCATTCGCAAATGACCATAAGATACTGCCCATCTTTCCAAGGTGACTGTTAAGCACATCTTCATCTGCTCTTGCAAGATCACCTATGGTTTTAATACCAAATAATGCAAGCTTTCTGTTCGTACTTTTGCCAACGTATAGAAGATCTGCCACCGGAAGTGACCATGCCTTCTGCTTAAACTCACTCTTATACATAGTTGTGATTGCATCAGGTTTCTTATAGTCTGAACCAAGCTTTGCAAATATCTTATTGAAAGAAACACCAACACTTACTGTGATGCCAAGCTCTGACTTCATTCTCCTGCTGATTTCCTGTGCAATGAGCAATCCATCCCCTTTAAGGGAGCTGCTCCCTGTCACATCAAGCCAGCACTCATCAATTCCATATGGCTCCTGCCTGTCCGTATATTCTGCATATATCTCATGTGCCATTCTTGAGAATCGAAGATATAAGTCCATTCTTGGTGAAACAAACGTTATGTCAGGACAGACCTGCTTTGCCTGCCAGAGTGCCATTCCTGTTTTCACACCGTACTTCTTGGCAATATAGTCGGCTGTTAAGACAATCCCATGTCTTGCCTCCGGGTCACCGCCTACTGCCAGTGGCTTTCCTGCAAGCTCCGGATGATGCAGATGCTCAATCGAAGCATAGCAACAGTTGATATCTGAATGAAGTATTACCCTGTCTCCCATCTGCATAACCTCCTGCTGCATTTAATCTGTCACTACCATAACCTTTAGTCCAAGTATATGAGTAATGTTCCTTACAGGGCATAGTATAACCCCAAGAATAATCGACCGTCAACGGACACATGTGTCCTTTTTCTCATTATATTGGATTTTTAACTTGAATAATTGGCACTATTGCTATATACTATGGAGTGAAAAGAGACATTTGAAATCAACAAAATGAAAGAAAAGAGGCGTATGTATGTACTCAATCGGAGAAATCATTTCAACATATAGAAAAAAGAAAGGCTTGCTCCAACAGGATCTCGCTGATGAACTGGCAAAGGAAGGCATTACCATTTCCTATAAAGCCATATCCAACTGGGAGAGAAATCTTGCTGAACCAAGCGTTACCATATTTTACAAAGTGTGTAGAATCCTTGGTATTACTAACATGTATGAGGCATATTTTGGAGTAAATCCTGCCGATCCTTTCTCATCACTAACTGATGAAGGCAGGGAAAAAGCTATGGATTATATCAATCTGCTCCACGCATCCGGAATGTATGAAAAGCAGACTGCTAAGATAATTCCATTCCGTAGCATTGATATTTTTGAAAATGCTGTATCAGCCGGAACCGGTAACTTCCTTGTAGATGGACCGAAAGAGACTGTACGCATAGATGAATCTATCCTGCCAGAAGATACTACTTTCGGTGTCCGTATTAGTGGTGACAGTATGGAACCAGAATTCCACGATGGTCAGATTGCATGGATATTACAGCAGGAATCTGTTGCTAATGGAGAAATCGGCATCTTCGCTCTAAACGGAGAAGCCTATATTAAGAAATTACAAAACGATAAAGAAGGAATTTTCCTTATCTCACTCAATGAAAAGTATGCACCTATCAAGGTTAGTGAAAATGACCGCTTAGACATATTTGGAAAAGTTCTTGGAAAATCTGATGCTTGTGCTATTACAGGACATTGCCGATAAAATTGCAAGTCATTTTTATCGGACACATTATTTTGCATAATTGACAATAAGAAAATATCTATAGAACTGAAAGAAGGGATTTTTATGGCGGTTACCAATAATATAAGAGAAATACGTGAACAGCGAGGCATTTACCAGGATGACCTTGCCGCTGCTATTGGATACAGCACCAAAACTGTCGGCAGGATAGAGCGTGGGGACAGCACCCCATCTGCCGAATTTATGCTGCGGATATCAAAGTACTTTAATATGCTGGTGGAAGATGTATTCCATGTGGAAGATTGAGTCGGAGCAGCAATCCGGTTCACCTTCTATTTTGGACAGCTTTTCATGTCCTTATCAACAACTATAGTTTTTTTGATAAATGCTTGACTGTAAACCTTGTTTATAGCTTATTATTAAGTAAAATAGAGTTGCTCGAAAGGAGGGCATAATATGACTATAAAAGACGTAGAAGAGCGAACAGGTTTATCCCGTTCTAATATCCGTTTTTATGAAAAGGAAAAACTTATTGAGCCTTCGAGAAATGAAAGTAATGGTTATAGAGATTATTCTAAAAATGATGTGGAAAATATAAAGAAGATTGCATATCTACGTACATTGGGAATTTCTATTGAAGATATACGAAATATTATATCCGAAAAAGTAACATTGCAGGAAATGCTTGAGAAGCAAAAGGAAGTATTAAAAAATCAGATTACTGATTTGAATAAGGCGAAACTCATGTGCGAAAAAATGCTGGATGAAGGAAGTATTAGTTATGAAAAATTACAGGTAGAACAGTATGTAACAGATTTTCATGACTATTGGAAAGATAATCGAACTGTTTTCAAACTGGATTCAGTCAGCTTTTTGTATATATGGGGAAGTATGCTTACCTGGACTATGATTACCGCACTATGCTTGATTATTGGGGCTTTGTCTTATTCTAAGTTGCCGACAGAAATTCCAGTACAATGGAGTAAAGGAGTGGCAACATCCCTAGTTAATAAAAACTGGATTTTTATTTGTCCTGTTATATGTATCATAATCCGTTATTTATTAAAACCTTTTATCTATGCGAAATTGCAGATGAACAATTATTATGGAGAAATTATAACAGAGTATTTGACAAATTATATGTGTTTTATGGGTTATAGGACAAAACGTGTTGATGGGTTAATCCCATTCAACAAACGTTCTGTCATAATTATGTAAATCACTCCATACAATGGCATCGCCCCAACTAGAAAGACTTTTTTCAAGTTTATTCTTTTCATTCATTTTTTGATATATTGCCGCAATGCTTTTATCGGTTGGCATAACATTTATTATTTCAGACAATGAAAGCGGTTCAGGCGAGTGCATATAGCACCACCAGTAAACCGCTTTTATTCTTCTTTCAACAGATAATCCTCTATGATTTCTAAGCATTTCCCTAAGTCTGGAATTGACACTGCCTTCAATTCTGTTATTGGTAGAAGGTGTGTTAAATTTGTCCCTTAATTCTTTGTCCAGATAAGTAAACAGCGTGTTTTCCCTGATAAGTTTAATTAATGACTTTTCTGCTTTCAGTATCCGTTCATGTGTAGGACGCCTGTTTCCATTTTCATCAACTGTCATTTCATTCAGGAAATCCTCATACTTATTTATCCATTCAATAAATCTTTTTATCCATAAATCCGCTTCTTCTTTTGTGTTTATTTTCAAGAGTTCTTTTGCCATGTTATATAGCTCTTTACCTGCCATTGAATTAGGTCTTGATGTCGTGTAACGCCTTACCTGGCAGAATACATGGAAAACGCATCTTTGGTGTTTTGCACCCGGCCATACTTTTTTGAGTGCCTTTGCAAACCCTGTTCCACCGTCAGATACAACCATTCTAGGTTCCGCTATACGTTTCATTAAAGCCGTCCATGCAGCGGCATATTCATATCTGCATAAATACCAGCCAAGGACATATTTATCATCACAACAGATTAAAATGCACGCTTTTCTTCCCAGATAAATACCATCAAGATACAAGACATCCCTGCTGTCCTCGACTTTAGGCGGCATAGGCCATATATTCCAATATTTAGCGGTTTTGCGTCTGAATGTTCTTCCATCTCCGGGCATTGATGACTGGGATTCCTTTCCAAACAACCAATCCAAGAAGATTTGCAGTTCTTTGGCAGAGTTGTCTATTTTGTGTGTAACTGATGAATTGCATTTCCTGCAAAGCCAACGTTGTGACCCTGCTTTTGTCTTTCCAGCTTTAATACATTTATTTCCACATACAGGACAATTTACTTGATTCATTTAATCTTCCTCCGTTGTTGCTGTTTCAAGGAAGATTAAACCTTGTTTTTCCCTTTATTTGCAAGGGATGCAGGTGTTTTTATCAACACGTTTTGTCCACCCTCAAAGTTGTTTCAAAAAAGATTGAACCGCCCCCAGCCTTGAAATTCAAGGGCTGAAGGCGGTTTCTATCAACACATTTTGTCCTATAGGTCTATATGAATAAAAAAGCCCCGCCGCAGCGGGGTTTTTTTATAGGAATTTATCAAGTTCAGTCTCGACACGCTTATTTATTTTAACTTTAGGATTTTCCATAATCGTTCCTCTTGCGACAACCATTTTTACATGTCGTAATGCTCTGAGGTCATCGAGTGGGTTTTCCTCGGTTACAATCATATCTGCACATTTATCTTTTTCGAGCGTACCGGTAATATCACCGATTCCCGCCATTTCGGCAGCTCTTGCGGTTGCCGTATACAGTGCAAACGCATTGGAAACGCCCGTATATTTGTGGAAATAATACAATTCTCTCCAGAAATCATACTGTGTAATCCACGGACATCCGACATCATTGCCAAGAACGACAGGTATATCATTTTCAAGTGCCGCTTTCGCACATGCAATTATTCCCTCAAACACAACATTTCCGTTAAACTGTTCAACTTCAGTTGCGTTGGTAATCGAACGATCAAACAATGCATACGGAAGTGCAGGCGAAATTGTTGTGCAAAGAAATGCTTTTCTTTCCTTGAATAACTTAATTGTATCATCATCAATTTTTGCACCGTGTTCAATTGAGTCAACACCATTTTCAAGAGCAACACGCACCCCCTGCGGAGATTCGACATGTGCAGCAACTAAATAGCCATTTTCATGTGCCTTGTCACAGACTACCTTTACCATTTCCGGAGACATTTTCAGTTCACCCGGAACACCTTTTTCTTTTGCGTCCATTACGCCGCCAGTAATCATAAGCTTTATCAAATCAACCTTTTCTTTTTCCGATTGCTCCAGATGTTTTAAGGCTGTATCTATACTGTCCGCCGCAACAGCAACAGAGCCAGCCATATGTCCGCCAGGCACGGAAATCCCTTCATTAGCGGCAAGTATTCTAGGTCCCATCTTTGTTCCTGCATTAATCTCATCTCTTAATTTTGTATCAAAACTTCCAAGTCCGCCAACCGTTCTTATTGTTGTCACACCGCTCATAAGCTCTGTTTTTGCAAATCCGGCAACCATACCGTATGCAATTGAACGCATAAGTGCATTTCCCATAAGTATTTTTACAAGTTTCTCATTATCACGCTGTTTTTTCTGCGGCTTGCCATTACCTGCAAGGTGAACATGCATATTTATAAGACCGGGCATAATATATCTGCGTTTTAAATCAACTTTTTCATATCCATTCAAATCCGTGCCTGCCTTGACAATATCCTCAATTTTATCATTGTCCGTAAGTATGACGAAGCCCTCTTTTACCTGCATATCTTTGGTTCCGTCAAGTATTTTTCCGTTAATATAAGCATATTTCATATTTTTATGCCCCGTGTTTTTGAAATGTTTATTTAATACCAATTAATCAAAATCTTACGCACTGATTGACTTTCCTGTGTAAAGCTGATAGTATCTGCCTTTTTCTTCCATAAGCTGGTCATGTGTACCACGCTCAATAATTCTTCCCTGTTCCATAACCATAATACAGTCTGCATTCCGTACCGTAGAAAGACGATGAGCGATAACAAATGAAGTTCTTCCTGTCATAAGTGCATCCATACCACGCTGTACAAGTTTTTCTGTACGTGTATCAATAGAAGAAGTCGCCTCATCAAGAATAAGAACAGGAGGATCTGCAACTGCCGCCCTCGCTATTGCAAGAAGCTGACGCTGTCCCTGACTAAGGTTCGCACCACCGCCGGTAAGCACTGTGTTATAACCATCAGGAAGTCTTTTTATAAATCCATCAGCATTAGCAAGCTTTGCGGCAGCTATACATTCTTCATCAGCTGCATTGAGTCTTCCATATCTGATATTGTCCATAATCGTGCCTGTAAAAAGGTTGGTATCCTGTAAAACAATGCCCAGGCTTCGGCGTAAATCGTCTTTTTTAATATGATTAATATTAATTCCATCATAACGGATTTTACCATCCTGTATATCATAAAACCTGTTAATAAGGTTGGTAATTGTTGTCTTTCCGGCACCGGTAGAACCTACAAACGCAAGCTTCTGACCAGGTTTTGCGAACATTTTTATATCGTGAAGCACGATTTTGTCAGGATTATATCCAAAATCAACTCCATCAAATGTAACATCACCCTGAAGTCTTGTATACATTTCATCTTTGTTTGCAGCATTTGGTTTTTTCCATGCCCACATCTCTGTCAGTTCTTCAGTTTCATGGATTTCACCATTTGAATCATAACATATATTTACAAGTTCAACATCACCTTCATCTGTCTCTGGTACTTCATCACAAAGGTCAAATACCCTGCCGGCACCTGCCATAGCCATTACAATACTGCTTACCTGCTGGCTTATCTCTGTTACAGGCTGTGCGAAACTCTTGTTTAATGAAAGAAATGCTACAAGTGTACCAATTGTAAGTCCTGAAAAGCCGCTTAATGCAAGCACACCACCTACAAGTGCACACAAAACATAACTTATATTTCCTATATTTTCATTGATAGGCATTGTACTATTTGCAATTTTATTAGCATTGTTGGCACTTTCTCTTAACTTGTTATTAATCTGCTTAAACTGTTCAAGACTTTCCTGCTCATGACAGAATACCTTAACAACCTTCTGCCCTTCCATCATTTCCTCAATATAAGCATTTACTTTACCGATATCTTTCTGCTGTTCAATGAAATATCTGCCAGATGCAGCGGAAAGCTTTGATGTCACAAAAAGCATAATTGCAACCATAATAACAGATACAATTGTAAGTGGTATATCAAGAACTATCATACTTACAAATGTTGATACAAGTGTTATAAGTGAATTAAGAACCTGTGGAATACTCTGGCTTATAAGCTGTCTTAATGTATCAATATCATTTGTATATACCGACATTATATCTCCATGTGCATGTGTATCAAAATATCTGATTGGAAGTGATTCCATGTTAGTAAACATCTCTGTACGGAGCTTTTTCATAGTACCCTGACCAACATTTACCATAATTCTGTTATATCCGTAGGAACATAAAACACCCACTGCAAATATTGCTACAAGTTTTAAAAGAGCCTGTGCAAGCGGTGAATAATCAGGAACTGCCATCTGGGTAAGAGGCACAATGTAATTATCAATAAGTTTCTGTATAAATAAAGTTCCACATAATGTCGTAAGTGCCGAAACCAATATGCAAACGACCACCATGAAACATGCCAATTTATAATTTTTTACTATATAAGAAAGAAGTCTTTTTAATAATAAAAGCGGATTCTTCTCTTTGTTCTCATTTTTATTTTTCATGTCTTCCTCCTATTCTCACTATTCTGCCGATTCGTCGAAATCGCCGCCGCCCTGCATCTGAACTTCACAGATTTCGCGGTAAACTTTGTTATTTTCCATAAGATTCTCATGTGTATCAAAGCCACTGACTTTTCCATCTTCAAGAACAATAATTCTGTCGGCATCCTGAATACTTGAAATTCTCTGCGAAACTATAAGCTTTGTTGTTCCCGGAATTTTCTGGGCAAATGCCTGTTTGATTTTTGCGTCTGTTGCAGTATCTACAGCACTTGTCGAATCATCAAGAATAAGAACCTTTGGTTTTTTAAGCAATGCTCTCGCAATACAGAGTCTCTGTCTCTGACCACCTGAAACATTAGTACCGCCCTGTTCTATCCATGTATCATACTTCTTAGGCATTCTCTCGATAAATTCATCAGCACATGCCTGTTTACATGCCTCAACACAATCTTCATATGAAGCATTGTCATCACCCCATCTGAGATTGTCAAGTATTGTTCCTGAAAACAGGACATTTTTCTGTAATACTACAGCCACCTGATTACGGAGTGCATCCATATCATAAGTTCTTACATCTTTTCCGCCAACACATACAGAACCTTCAGTAACATCATAAAGACGGCTTATAAGGCTCACAAAACTTGATTTTCCGCATCCTGTACCACCAATAATACCAATTGTCTCACCTGCATTAATATGAATATCAATATCATGTAAAGTATCCTCTGTACTGTTTTTTCTGTATGAAAAATTAACATGATTAAAATCGATTCTTCCGTCTTCCACTTCTTCATAAGGTTTTTCCGGATTGGCAAGGTCCGCTTTTTCATTAAGAACTTCTGAAATACGCCTTGCACTTGCCGCACTCATTGAAACCATTACAAATATCATTGAAAGTATCATAAGTGCCATAAGCATGTTCATTACGTAACTGAACATTGATGTAAGATTACCAGTTGTAATTGAACCCGACACAATAAAATGTGAAGCAAACCATGACAATGCAACAATACATCCATATACAACAAGCATCATAGTCGGATTGTTAAATGCAAGAAATGACTCGGCTTTAACAAATGTTTTATAAAGATTATCTGCCGCTTTATTAAACTTTTTATTTTCATGCTCCTCACGTACAAATGCCTTAACAACACGGATTCCTGAAATATTCTCCTGAACGCTCGCATTGAGTTCATCATATTTTTCAAAACCTGATGTAAAAACCGGTGTTACTTTATATATAATAAAGAAAAGTACAAATCCTAAAAATATAAGTGCAACAAGAAATATAATACTTAATCTCGGACTTATTATTACACACATTGTAATACTGCAAATCATCATGAGAGGTGCTCTCACAACACTCCTTATTATCATCTGATAAGCATTCTGTACATTAGTTACATCAGTTGTCATACGTGTTACAAGACCTGCTGTACTGAATTTATCAATATTAGAAAATGAAAATGTCTGTATATTTTCATACATTTTCTCTCTCAGATTACACGCAAATCCTGTTGATGCTGCCGCCCCATACTTTCCTGCCTGTATACCACAAAAAAGGCTCAAAAATGCTATAATAAGCATTATTCCACCATAAATACCAACCTTTCTCATATCTCCGGCCTGTATTCCTTTATCAATTATTGAGGCTGTTATAAATGGAATAAGAATTTCCAAAAAAACTTCAACTGCAGTAAATATTGTCGTTATAATTGATTCTTTTTTATATTTGCCCATACATTTTGCTAATGTTTTTATCATATTTTTATCATTCTCCCTTCGATTAAATTCACCTTATAAGTCTACAGTCAGCATGACTTGATACTGTCATATACTTTCTGCAAAAGATTTCTAAGCTGTCCTTTTTCATCATCATTAAGTGCCTTTAAAAGTTCCCTCTCATTTTCATCCATTGAAGCTCTTGCCGTCTTGCATATCTCCTCACCTTTTGCCGTGAGCTTTACATGTTTGATTCTTTTATCATTTGAATCATAAAACCCCTCTATCATCCCATTTTTTTCCAGACGTGCAGCAATTCCTGCCATCGTTGCCTGTTTAACTTCAAAATGCTTTTCAAGTTCTTTTAGCGTTATCGTCTCATCGGCTGCCTCGCTGATAGTTGCGAGGACCTTAATCTGCGAAAGGGTGACATCATTGCACATCAACGTATTATTAGCCTTTCTTCCAAGTGCATCGTTAAGTCTCTTTATAAGTTCACCGCAATGCAATGTTTCTCCAAACATATGCTCATTCCTTTTCATAAAATTTGATAAATAGTTTCTTCTAGATGCTCTAATATATTACAAAAATAATCGGCTCTGCGTCTTAAGCGTCTGGCTCTTTGATGACAGTTATCTTCAAGTTGTCAACTTTAATCAATCTTTCTTGTCTGCATTTTGGACAATAAAGGGGATAATTCTCCAAAACAGTGTCCTTCCTAATTTTATTACGGGTTTTGCTCCCACAAACAGGACACAATATCCATTCGCATTTCATCATAATTAGTCTCTAATCCTTTCAAATCTCATTTTATATGACTTTTGCAAGCTGTTAAGCTAACTTGTGGAACATATGCCGAACCTTATCTATACGGCTATTCGGGCGGCGGGGTTGGCAAATAAATTTACCAATAGCTGGCTGGTATCCTTTTAACTCTGTCAAGCAGACTCCCTGCCCATTTGTGAAATAAGTTAAATCGTTCCTGTATTCTTGAATACATCTAGCAGGGATTTCTCCTTTCAGAATGACCTCGTCATTCTTTATCTGAGTACTTACAATATCTGCACAATACCTTGGAGCATCATGATACGCCCGTGAGAGATATTCCTGCGGTGCATAAATTTCAAAGTGGAGATATGGCTCTAATAGTTCTGTCCCTGCTTTTTTTAAAGCCTGCTCCAATACGATAGGGGAAAGCAGCCGAAAGTCTGCGGGGGTACTTACAGGACTATAATACAATCCATATTCAAAACAGATTTTACAGTCTGTCACTTTCCATCCATACAGCCCCTGCTCGCAGCCATAAAGAACCCCCTCCATAACCGCATTTTGGAACGATTGATTTAAATATCCAAGTGAAACTCTGCTTTCATACTGCACTCCGCTTCCAATAGGGAGCGGCTCTATGGACAACCCGACAGAAGCCCAGAAAGGATTTGGCGGGACTTCTATGTGGATGGTATATTCTGCTTTTCTAAGCGGTCTTTCCATATATATAACAGTAGGCTCTTTTATTTCTGCCTCCACATGATATTTTTCCTCAAGGATGGCACAAATGACTTCCATCTGCACATTCCCCAAAAAAGATAACATAATCTCATGGGTAACAGTATCAATGTCAAAATGCAAAAGAGGGTCTGTATCAGCAATCTCTGCGAGGGCATTTAACAGGGCTTCCCTTTGCTCCGGCTTTTGCGGCTCTACCGTTGTCCGAAGTAATGGCATGGGATTATCAATCCGTGTTTTGTGAGGCAGGAGTTTTTCATTTCCCAGGATATCGTTCAGTTTCAAAGTATCATCAGCTAAAATAACAATTTCTCCCGGACAGGCATGGTCAGCCGGGACGATTTCACCGTTTGTCGGAACACACATCTCTGTGATTGTTATTTTCTCTTTTTCAGATATTCTAATAACATCCCTCAAATGCAATGTTCCGCTATATATACGCACATAAACAAAACGCCGCCTTTTCTCTGAATATTCAATCTTAAAAACCTGCCCGCATAGTTCAGATTGACCTTCAGGCGTTGATGAATAAAATTTACTGGCAATTACTTCTATAAGCTGCCGAATCCCCAGATTGTTTTTAGCGCTTCCGTGATAAACGGGAAATAACGTTCCGTTTTGGAATCTCCTGTTTTCTTCCTGTTCCAGTTCTGACATTTTAAACGGTTTCCCTGACATATATTTCTCTAATAGTTCATCGTTTCCCATAATTACCGCATCCCACTGTTCCATATCGTCATTGTCCGTTACATTTATATGGGGATGCTGCCCAACCTTTTGCTTCACTATAATTTCCGAAGAAAGCTTTGCTTTCATTTCCCGATATACCATTGGCAAATCAATCCCCTCTTGGTCAATTTTATTGATGAAAAAGATTGTCGGAATCTTCATTGTCTGTAGTGCATGAAACAGTATACGGGTCTGTGCCTGTATGCCATCCTTTGCAGAAACTAATAATACTGCTCCGTCTAAAACGGATAAAGAACGGTATACTTCCGCCAAAAAATCCATATGGCCTGGCGTATCTATAATGTTGACTTTTACATCCTCCCACTGAAAAGATGTCACTGCTGTCTGGATAGTGATTCCCCTTTGACGCTCCAAATTCATTGTATCTGTCCTTGTTGTGCCTTCATCTACGCTCCCTAGTTCTGCAATTGCACCACTGGTATATAATAACTTTCCGTTAATGTTGTCTTTCCTGCGTCAACGTGAGCCAGAATGCCTAAGTTAATTATTTTCATGTGATTTTCCTCCTATCAACACCCAAAAAAGGGCATAAAAATACCCAGTGATAAATACTCCTATCACTGGGTAAATAACTCCAATAGCCCCAAAACACTTATATGTTTTCGGGCATATAAAATTACATGATAAAAGTATTCTTAAACTGGGTACAAAAAACTAAGCCCCATATTAAAAGTGAAACGGGACTGCTACTTTTTGTTCCCACTATCAAATTGACAGTTTATTTAAGAATACCTTGCCGCATATTTATTAACTCCTTGTATAAAACTGAATCTAATTATATTCCTTAACCCTTTATTTGTCAAGCCCTTTTTAGCATTATTGACAAGAGTATCTTCCTGCATTTCTTTGATCTGGTTCTGCATATTGGTGAGTTCTTCCGTCATGGAATCAATCTTTTTCTCCAGTCCATCCACATAGCTGCATATCTCAAATACATCGTTTGCCTGCTCTTTCATGGCATTTTTCTTTAATAAGTCGAGAAGTTCTCTTATGACCTCCTCATTGGTAAGTGTTTTTCCTGCTTCCATATCCATTCTGTTTCCTCCATTCTGTAAATGGGGCAGCCTTGGCCGCCCCTGTACTCTGATTACTGATTATCGAAAGGGCGTCGCCTCTTTGTCCTTCTCTTTATCGGGATTGCCATGATGTTTCTCTGCACTCTCTCTTGCATTTTCGTTGCTCTTATCCTTTGCTTTCTCATATTCAGAGATAATCTCATTATAGAGTTTTTCCCTGAAATCCTTTGTGACCGGATAGCAGACATCCTGGTAGATTGGCTTGCCCTGCTCGTCCACCTGCTTTGTCTTATAAGAAGGCATTGATACAAAGATTTTCTCTTTGCCCTGCACGATATTGATGTTATTTACGATGAAACTGTTTTCAAAATAAATGCGTGCAAGTCCCTTGATGTTACTACCTTCCCTCTCATAAGGTGTTACAGTTACGGAAAACTCCGGCATTTCCTGTGTACGCTCCTGCTTCTGTGTCTCCTCTTTCTCCGGTTCCTTAATTCTTGCATAGGCATCAAGGATATTGGTATAGAGTTCCTCTCGAAACTCTGCTGTGATAGGATTGCACACATCCTTATAGATCACACCGTTGCTTTCATCACGCTCATTGGAGCGGTATCTTGGCATTGATACAAAAAGCTCTCCCTTATCCTTATTCTCAAGGATTGCAATATTGGTAATCTTAAATGAATCACCAAATACTACTGTTGCAAATCCTTTGATGTTGCTGCCCTCTTTTGCTCTTACTTCGTTTACTTTAATTGAATACTTCATATGCTATTCCTCGCTTTCTTTTTGTTCTTTGTTTTGCTCCGGTATGATAAGCTCACACCAAAGCTGTTCTATCTGTTCACAAGACAATCTGCCATTAAGCCAGTTGCCAAGTGTAACGACCATTCCATCCTGCTCGTAATAGAGCCACTCCTGTGTTTCAATGTTCCCCTCATACACGATAGTCACATCAAAATCAGGCATAAATAATCCTTCCTCTGCATCCCATACACAGGCTATTCCCTGTCTGAGTGTCAGATTCAGGCTTTCGACATACACAGACCAGCCGCTTACGACTATCTGAAAGTCATCATCAATCTCAGCAATATCATCCTCGATGTCAATTAGCTCTTCCATTTCTGCTACTGCCTCTTCTATCTCACCTAATCGGTATCTCTTATTCATCCATCACCGCCTCCTTATAAATGCACCTGACCACAAAACGCATGGTTCCTTTCTGGGAACAGGTAAAAAGAGTTAATTCTTTTTCTGTACCCTGTGTCTTGATGCTGTTATCATACGGATTTACTACCTCTGTCTCTATTACCTCATAGATATGCTTCAGCCCATTTTTGTCGGTTATCATTACTTCATCACCTATGGATATCTGACTTAGTGGTGTAAAAAATGTGCCATATCTGCTGCCATTATGACCGCACAATACACAGTTGCCACTTTCTCCGATTCCTGCAGTCTCTTCTATATGACCAATCCCTGCATTAAGCACTTTACTTGTGGTTCCTTCCATTACCGGATACCTGATATCTAAGCCCGGTATCTCAATGATGCCGATAACACCGCCTTCTTTAAGAATGGCTTCATCCTCTTTACTAATGGAGGTTTGCTCTTCCTCCACATCTGTTTCTTCATCGTAATCATCCTCCAATGTCTGCTCAAATTCACTTATGAGCTGTTCTGTCTGTTTTTCTCCGGTTGTCCGCCAGAAAAAAGGGACTGCCATAATGGCAATCCCTGCTGCAATCAGTAGTCCTGCGACCACTTTTCTTATGCTCATATTATTCACTCTCCTATCGTGTTCTGCCCTCTCTGTCGGCTGGATAAGCACCTTTATCCTCTGCTACAATTGCTGCAGATTCCATTCTGTCATCAGCTTCTCTTTCTTCCTCCGGTCCGCTCAGGTCTGCATCCACAGCCTTTGCGTTCTCAAGGTCAAGCTGGGCATTCAGTTTACACTGCCTAGCCAGCTTTTCTTCCAGTTCCTTGCTGTACGCAAATGGCTTGTCATACTCTGCCTTTGATGCTTCAAGGTCATTCTGGTACTGCTCAATCTTCTTTTCAAAGAAATCAATGTTCTCATGGAGTCCATTGAACAGGTTTTCCAGCTTCACCATGCTGCCGACAGGACTTGTGGAAAGCTCTGCTTTATACTCTGTCTTTCCACGAAGCACCATATAATTGATGCCAAGGAAGTTCTTTTCCACAAGCAGCTCAAATCCGTGGAATTTACCGATTACAGTTGTCTCTCCGGTCTTACATTTACTGATTGCTTCAAGCATCATCGTTCCGCCATCCACACGCTCTGTGTAAGTTACTTTGCCTATGGTAATGGCAAATTCCGGATTATCAATCAGCTCTTTATCCCTTGCCTTTACATCCTCTCTTACATTGGCAAGCTTTTCTGTTGCTGTCTTAATCAGCTTCGGATACTTAATCATAAAGTTATCCTGCAAGCCATATCTCTGATTGTCATAGGATGCCTTTAAGAGCTTTAATCTCTGGACATCATTGTCAATCTCCATCTTTTCCTTGATTAAAGGATTGCCTGTGGCAACCGCTTTAATCTCTGCATAGGAAAGTGTTGCCTCGTCGATATCCTCACAGCTTCGGCTTACAGCCTTGCTTGTCATGACCTGACTGATGAATCGCTGCTTATTTTCAACAAGCGACCAGTTGTATGCATCAAATGTCCCTTTGGTGACATATCTGTAGATTGCCACCTCTTCATTTTCATTACCCTGTCGTATGCCTCGTCCTTCCCTCTGTTCAATAGAAGAAGGCTTCCAAGGGCAATCCACATGATGCATTGCAACAAGGTGTGTCTGCACATTGACACCTGTTCCACACTTGTCCGTTGAACCGATAAGAACCTTCTTTTTACCTGTCCTCATCTCCTTAAAAAGTGCGTCCCTTTGTGCATCCGTCTTGGCATCATGAATAAAAGCTATCTCATCTGCCGGAATACCATACTGGATCAGTGTTTCTTTCAGATAATCGTAGATGGTAAAGTCCTTATCTGGTCCCGGTGTGCCGATGTCCGAAAAAATAAGCTGGCAGCCTATATGACCATCAGCATTTCCTTTCTCATATTCTTTCCATACATTCTCCGCTACCTTATTGAGTTTTCCATCCGGATTGTTCGGCGCATCCTTATCAATCAGTCTGGCATCCGTTCCAAGAAGTCTTGCCTCATGGGTAATCTTTAGAAAGTTATCCACGCTTGGATCAACTCCACCGCCTCTGATACGCTCTGCCCTCACAACAAAGTCTTCCATGACCTGCTTCACATACCAGTCAGGCTCCGACTCCACTATAATAGGCTTGCCGCCACGGAGAGCTGGCACATCAAGGTCAAGCATGTCTGCGGTCTGCACATCTGCTACCTCACGGAAGATATTCATAAGCTCCGGCAGATTCGTAAACTTATTAAATCTGCTCTTAAAACGAAATCCGCTTCCCTCTACAGTAAGCTCAAGTGCTGTTGTCACTTCACCAAAGTTTGCTGCCCAAGAATCAAAGTGATAAATCCCCATCTCTTCAAGTGCCGCTTTCTGTAAGTAAAGCTGCATGACATACATCTCACACATGGTATTGGATATTGGTGTACCTGTTGCAAACACAATACCCCTGCCATCATTTATCTCAGACAAATACTGGCATTTAAGCTGCATATCCGTTGACTTCTTAGCTCCGCTACTGCTGATACCTGACACATTATTCATCTTGGAAAAAATCGCAAGGTTCTTAAAATTATGTGCTTCGTCTACCATAATAGAATCTACACCCAGTTCCTCAAAGGTAATAAGGTCATCCTTCCTGCTCTCATCTGACAAGGATTTCAGCTGTTCCTCCAGTTTTTTCTTCTGGCTTTCCATCTGCTTTACAGTCCATCGCTCTCCGTTACGCTCCTTCATCTCATCAATCGCATAGCTGATTTCATCAATCTGCTCGTTAAGCATTCGCTCCTTTCTCTCTGCGGAGATTGGGATTTTCTCAAACTGTGAGTGTGACATGATGATACAGTCATAGTCACCAGTTGCAATCCTTGATACGAACTGCTTTCTGCGGCTTTTTTCAAAATCACGCTCCGTGGCAACTAAGATATTTGCTGACGGATAAAGCCTTAAAAACTCTGATGCCGTCTGACCGATAAGCGGCTTTGGTACAACCATGATTGTCTTATTGGCAAGTCCAAGTCTCTTCTGCTCCATGCAGGCAGCCATCATCTCAAATGACTTTCCGGCACCGACACAGTGTGCCAGCAGAGTATTTCCCCCAAGAAGAATTCTTGCCACCGCATTTTTCTGGTGTGGCTTTAACTCAATCGCCGGATTCATTCCCGGAAACTGTAAGTGACTTCCGTCATACTCACGCAGGCGGATGTTATTAAATGTCTCGTTGTAATACTCCACATATTTCTGTCTTCGCTCCGGCTCTGCAAACAGCCACTCCTTGAACTTCTCCTTGATCATGTTCTGCTTTTCCCTTGCAAGCATTGTCTCATTCTTATTGACTTCGTAATGATACCTGCCATCACCGTCATCAATCCTGTCCCTGACTGTTACTGTCTTTAGATTCAGCGTATCCTCAAAAATAGAATAAGCATCCATGCGGCTTGTACCATAGGTCTTAGTAGCCGCCACTGAATGCTTATCCATGCTTTTATTCTCGATGAACCATTCCATGCTCATCTTATTTAAGTGTACCTGAATGCCTGTATTGTAAAACTGGCTTCTGACTGCCCTTGCCCGTCTTGGTGTATTGAGAAGCTCATAGATAAACTGCTCATAATCAAGCGGCTCAATCCATGTCGTGCCAATCTTTACATCAATATCCGAGGCTTCAATCCACTCCGGCTGTACCTTTTCAAGTGCTGCCACATTGCCTGCAAATTTTTCTGCCTGCGGATTGCCTGTATCCGCTGCCATAGCCTTTGCTACACGAAGCTTGTCTCTCACATTGCCGGAAAGATACTCGTCTGCCGTCTCCCAGCCGATGTCGGGATTGTTCTCGTTGTAGCGGTCGGGATTTAGGAAAATCAATCCATCCAGCTCTTCCACAAGAACTGCCCTTCTAAGCTCTGCCAAAGCATCATCACTAAATGTTATCTCATCAGCTGTCTGCCCGGACTTTTCTGCAAGTTCTTCCTTTACATTAGTAATATCCGGCTCATAGATAGAGAGCATATAGGCAAGATTTACATATCCAAATTCATTGACGGATACATTCAATGCTTCCACAGCAGTCTCAACCCTGTCTATGACAGTCTTTGCCTTAATCGTCTGCTTATAAAACATATCCGCTTTTTTCACCTCCCCGTCTTCATTTACTTCTTCAAGACTGCAAAGAAGTGGGTAATCGCTGTCATCTCTGAAAGCTATTCTGTTTGCTTTTGAAGTAATGGCTCCATACTGCTTTACGAAGGCATCATATTTTACATTAAGAAGTCTCTGCTTATCAGAAAGCTCCTCCTCGCTGCAGCCATCCATCTGGATATCAATCAGATCTCTTGTTATCTGTCTGATTTCATCAAGGCTTCTGATTCGCTCCTCGGCAGTCTGTGATACTTCTTTTCTTACCATCTCGGAATTTTCCCTGTAATAGAGTTTTCCTTCAAAAAATGTGTAAGTGTAGTTTCTCACATCCGGATCAGCCGGGATAACTTCCTCCGTCTGCTCCGCCTCATCTGCCACTCTCTCAAAATCTGTCATCTGGGCTTTGATATTACCGATAGCTTTGTTTAATGCTTCATAAATATTGAAGTTCTCATCATCATTCACGCAGACTGTGTATCTGCTGTCCTGTCCGTAAATCCTTGTGTCATATTCCATAGATCCAAGCATCATTTCCGGATGCTCTGCAAAATAAGAGTTGACTGCAATGCCATTCTCAGTTACACCAAGGTGTACCCAGTCCGGCTCAATATCAATCTTTCTCTCCCTTTTCTGCAAAAACAGGATATCTGCTGTCACTTCGGTTCCTGCATTATCTTTAAATGCAGTATTCGGAAGTCTTATCGCTCCCACAAGCTCTGCTCTTTCAGCCAGATACTTTCGGATAGTAGGATTTGCCTTATCAAGTGTTCCCTTTGTGGTAATCACCGCAACCATGCCTCCCGGTCTTACCTGATCAAGTGCTTTTGCCAGAAAATAATCGTGGATACGGAAGTTATACTTGTTGTACTTCGGATCAAAAACCTTATAATCACCAAATGGCACATTTCCGACAACTACATCAAAGAAGTTATCCGGATATGTGGTATTCTCAAATCCTGTGATACTGATATTGGCATTCTGATAAAGCTGCTTTGCAATTCTTCCCGAAATGCTGTCAAGCTCCACCCCATACAGCTTACTTCTCTGCATAGGTGCCGGCATACTCCCAAAGAAGTTACCGATACCCATAGATGGTTCTAATACATTGCCGCCTCTGAAACCAAACTGGACAAGTGCCGAGTTCATGCACATGGCAATCTCCGGTGAAGTATAAAAGGCATTGTTTACTGTTGCCCTAGCTGCAGCATACTCTTCATCCGATAACATCTCTTTGAGTTCTTTGTACTCTTTGCTCCAGCCTGCGTTTTCCTCGTCAAATGCCTGTGACAGTCCGCCCCATCCGACAAACTTCGACAAGGTTTTCTGTTCCTCCGGTGTTGCAAGCCTGTTTTCTGATTCAATCTGCTTTAAAGTACGAATTGCATCCATATTCCACTGATATCTGGTCTTGGCACCGCCTTTTTCCATTTCCCAGAGATTGTAATGGAAGTTGTGCTTCGTCTGCCCGGCAACATTCTTCTCATTTTCAAGACTTTCTACTTGCTGTACTGGTTCCTGCTTTGGTGTAAAATCTACAGTTTCCTGTGATTCTGTATCAGCCTGAATATCATCCACAGATACTGATACCACATCATCTGAAACTACATGTCCATTCTCATCAATCTTGGTTTCCCATCCATTCGCTATTGCTCTTTCCCTGGTTTCAAGACGATTAGCTTTTACACTATCCTCGATGTCAAAGAATCTCTTATAGACCGGATTCATCTTATCCCTGTCAGCCTTCTGCTTTATCTCTTGATAATACTTTTTCTGGTCTTCTCCGCAGTAAAATGGCTGTTTTACCATATAGGATAAAATCTCATATAACTCACGCCAGTCGAGAGCACCTTCCTTACGCACACCATTCCTGTTCTTATAGCTGATCTTCACATATCCACTTCTGATTGAGTACTCCACAAGACCATACTTATTGTTGGAATATGCCTTTCTTTCTGCATTATCTGTCCCTAATGCAATATCCCTGATAAGGTCAAGTTTATTGGGCATAAATGCAAAATCAGACTGCACCACATCCATAAGGAATGCCCTAAACGGAGTGTAGCAGCTGCAATCTGTTACAAGAATCTCCGCCGCATCACGCAGGTCTTCATCAAGCTCTGCAATACGCTTGGCATAATCAATCGGTGTAATATACTGAAGCTCTGATGGATCTTTTTCAGTTGTTTCAGCTTCTATCTCTGCACCATATTCTGCCTGTGTTACCATGCGGTCTTCATCGGCAGCTTCCTGTGGTGTCATGCCTTTTGCACTTACATAATCTCTGTTAGAAGCATAGCTCTCCGGCTCATCCGGTATTGCATAATCATCAATCTCTGATTCTGCCTCTTCCGGTTCCACTTCCCGATATTCGGCATCAATAACCTCATCATCCTCACGGAGTCCGTCCATCGCAAGCTCATCAATACGAGGTGTCTCAGGCTGGTATTCCCCTGTAAGAATAAGGACACCAAGCTCTTTTTCGATATCTTTCCATGAAACATATCCTTCAACCTCTCCATCCTCATCTCGCCACTGAAAACGCAGTCCGTTCCCATGAAATGTGTCATATCCGTGCAGTCCCAGTCCGTCAACCGGCCAGCCTGCACCTCCCTGACCATATTCTGCTTTGATACGCTTTGCTCTGGTTCCTGCATCAATCTCTGTTTCAAAAATCTTGCATACCCTGCCCTTACCACCGATAAAACCTGTACCTCTCATAAGCACCTGTTTGATATACTCACCTGGTACTGTTGCAGACTTTTTGGGATTCAGGTAATTGTATTTACCTGCTAATGCAGCTTTTCTGTCCTGCTCGAACTGACGCATAAACTGATTATTGTTTTCATCCTCAGTATGAATGGTGCCAATGCTTGCCTGCCCGTTCTGGTCGAAAAAAAAGGAAGCCTGTGTATATTCGGCTTCCTTACTAACACCCAATGAATTGATTTCATCAAGTTCCCTATTCAGTTCTGTATCATCAGATTCTAGTGGAATCGCATCACTATCTGATTCAGTACACTTCCTCTGCCTGCATCTTCGCCTGCTCTCTTATCTTCCACATCTCCATTGTCGATGACGGATTCTGTGGCTTGTGCTTCGCCAGATACTGCATCTCCAGCTGGTCGTACAGCTGGTTCGCTTCCTCCTCTACCGCTGACATCTTCTCGTACATCTTCCCGAATCTCATCAGCGTCTTGTATCTTGCCGGCTCGTTCTCCTTTAGATAGTTCATCGCCATCCTTCCGTATTTGCCCAGCTTCGTGAGATCCTCCGTCTCGTCCGGCATCTCTATCTGCGGATAAAGCAGTCCGTCCACTTCCTTGTAAGTCATTTCTTCTAACATATCCAATTCTCCTTTCGCTCTCGATTGCCTTTAAGTTACGACTAAATTCTCTAAGAACACTACAGGAGACATCGCATACAATGGAACCAAGACGGTAAATAATCTCTTCGTCTTTGATATTTACGATCTGACTAAAATCCTGTTCTTGCACAGATAAGTCAAATCCGCATCTCGTCCCTACAGCATACATGACACTTGCATATACAAGCTGCTCCATGTCCATTTCCTGCTGTAAGCCATTGCGTTTCTTACTTTCTTCCTTTATCACACTACCTGATAGCTGCATAAGCTCGGTCATTCGGTCTCCGAACTCTTCTTTTATTATAAGCCAAACATTTGTTCCTGTAAACTGTTTTAATATATTTTTTAGAGACTCCCTGTCGCTGTTATCGTACTGCTCAATCTGACCTTCTGACACAAGAAAATCCACATAATCCTTAAGATTTTCTCCCTCAAGGTCCCATGTCAGTTTGACATTCTTCCCTCCGGTATCACTGATATCAAAGATATACCTCATGCATGGATTCAGTGCCCTTGACGGGAAGATGGCGCAGCCTTTCGCACCACGCTTTACATATCTTCCCACCTTTTTCCAGGTATCATAATCTGCCATGAGTGTGCTTTTTTCCGGAGGTCTCTGAGCTGTTACCATAACGATATTGTCAAATTCATAGCGGTACAACTGACCTGCAACCTTTAAAACATCTTTCCAGTTCTTATCTGTTCTGGTGATGTTACCAATTTCAGAATCGTATATCGCTTTGACCTTCATATCAACGCCCATACCTTTGTCCTCCTCTACTTAAACATCTCTGCAAACAATCCCTTAAAGAGCTTTAACTCATCCTTATCCAGCTCGATTGCAAATTCATTGTCGATTGCCTGTTTTTCGCATTTATCCTTTTCCTTTGCAATCTTACGCACCACACGAAGAAGCACATAGCACTCCTTGGACTTTGCAATGCTCTGTTTAAAGGTCAGCTCATCCTCATCGACTGACTTCTGTGTCTGATAGATAATCTCTTTTAACTTATCATTGATACCATCTACTTCCTCAAGGGAAATAATAACGGATGCCTTAGAAGCACCCGATCTGTCCCACTCCTTATGAAGTTCCTTTACTAAAAACTCCATGTTCTTAATTACTGTTGTTGAATCACTTTTCATCTTGCTCTTCCTCCGTTTTCTTTTAATGAAGAAGGGAGCTGACTTTCGCTGATAGGTGCAAAATCAACTCCCTTCATGTCCTCTGCTCCAAGGACTATCTGCTCTGCATAATACATATCCATTGCCTTATTGATGGCATCGTCAAGCGACTCTGCCTTTACTTTCTGTACTCGTGAAAGCACTTCTTTTATCTCAACATCAAATTCCTGTTCCATATGATATCGCCTCCTGTAAAAATCTCATCACCGGCTCTTTTCTTCCTTTACCTGTCTTTCCTTAAAGCCTTCATCGTACTTTCCATCTTCCAGCCTGTCGTAAAAACAGTCCTCTTCAATCGTTCCAAAATCCTCATACATCTGGTGAAGGAAGTCATTCTGCAGCTTCTTTGGTACATCATCATCCTTTGACATATCCTGATAAAAATAGAACTTCTGCTTTAGCTTTGCCCTGTAATCATAGATATCCTCTATCTTTTCCGGTGTGCCATACTCCCTCTTGTATGCCTTGAAATTTGTAGTTGAAAGTGTGGAACCTAGATAAATGCCATGCTCCCACGATACCCCGATTGTGGTATTGTCCTTTGTAGGCTTCTCATCCTTCGGATAACGCTTATACTCTGTCGCACCAAGGGCGATTGTAAGGGAACCTGACTTCATATCCATCACCACAAGATTCCTTGGTGATAATGCTTCAAGCACCATGTAATCATGGTCATTGAAGTTATGAAATGTCTGTCCCCTTTCAAATGAGCGGTTCTCCATTTCATAATGCAGGTTAAAATCATCCACCCAGCCCTTATCGGTCATTCCAATCTCCTTAAGCTTTGCAACACATTCAGAAGAACTGGCTTCTTTATCAAACCGGAATTCTTTGGAATCGTTATAAAATCCCTGAAGAAAATGTCCGAGCTGAATATCATCCAGACAGAATCTCGCAGATACAGTTACATTTGCTGCCCTGTAATACTCTGTGAAGTTATCTGCTTCACCAAGTGTCCTTCCAAGCTGCAACAAATTTTCTGCAAGCTCTGACATATCATCAATTGCTATAAAACTCTTATAATCATCCAGAGTCATCAGCATATTTGTCTCTGTTCCCCTGTCGTTTTCTGTTACCAGTATCATATCTTTTAAATCCATTCTTACCTCCAGTCTCAGAGAGGGACTATGCCCTCTCTGCAAAATTTCCTGTTATGGTCTTCCTATCACAACAATCTTTCCTGTGCTTGCCACATCCCTGTAGACCACACCAAGACTTTCATTAAGTGCCTCTACCACCTTGCCATTTCCGACATATACTGCCACATGGCTGATGTTCTTATATCTTCCATTGCTTGTAAAACTGTAAAAGATAAGGTCTCCCGGCTGTAACTCATCAAAGGAGACAGTCTTTCCGGCTTCATCAAGTCCCTGTGCCTCCGCTGCCGCTGTGGTTGCACCGCCATAACTAATATCCACGCCTGCATCTTTCCATGAATAATAGGCTAAGGAACTGCAGTCATAATAGTTACCGCTGTCTCTTAAATCCTGACTATAAGGAAAACCAACTCTGTGTAGTGCATAGGAGCAGACTGTTTTCTGCCTGCTGTCTGTAATTTCGTTTAGGATGGCATTGATTTCATCCTCAGTCATGGAGCTTACTCCCGGACTGCCGCCTCCACCTCCACTTCCGCTTCCGGCATATCCAAGCTGTCCCATAAACTCAGGACTCATGATCTGCTCAAGCATTTCCACCTGATCAGAATTAAATCCATAGACCGAAATCATATCCCTGTACGATTTTAGTGTGACATTCACATACAGAACCGACTTCGTGACAGTAGTTACATTACCGTCTGCATCTGTTTCTTCCACATCTTTTGTTCCTGTGCTTGTGGTGTATGAACACATATCATTTACAACTGCCTGCAGCCAGCCTTTAGAAGTATCATTCATGACTGTTGCAGTATCTCCGACACCATGCTTGACCATATAGACTGCCATGATGTCATAGTAATTGCTTGGGTTTTCTTCCATACCTTCATAATCCACATATACAAGCTCTCCAAGGTCATATCCGGTATGCTCATTCACTTTCGTGTTCACATCCCGGTTAAACTCCTGCACATAAGCACTCGTTACTGTCTGCACGGTATCTCCTGATTCAAGTGGTGGCAGGAATAAAGCAAATGGAGAATTGTAAAGGATTGCTATCGCCGCAATAACCGGAACAGCAATCGTGGCAACTACAAGAACAAGTAACAACAGCACCAGTCCGACAATCGGTGCCGCTGCCTTTACCCAGGTAATCGCTTTTCGCACAATCAGATCCTTTACCAGCTTTGCCACGCTGTCTGTCTGATTCTCCTGTGCTTTCATCTTATCCAGAAAGAATTTTATCTTCCTGCTCCGGTTGGTCATCTTTTCATCCTTGACCTCTATGGACACACCTGCAGCATATCCGGCTACCATGCCGATTGCAGTTCCTACTCCCGGTGCAACCGCTGTTCCTGCCGCTGTAGCAGCTGCCTTTGTAGCAGTTTTCGTTGCAACCTTGGCAGTAGTCTTGGCTGTTTCTTTTGCCGTCTCTTTAGCTACCGTCTTGGCTGTATCTTTGGCAGCTTTCTTTGCTGTCTTTTTTGCCAGCTTCTTTCCTGCCTCTACCTTCTTGATACGCTTCTTTGCCTCGGCTGCCGCCTTTTTCCTGAAAAGTGCTGCACCCTTAGAAGCAGTTCCGGTAACAGGTCGGCTTGATTCATATGCAAGATATGCTGCCTGCGATACCTCCTGCCCACCCTCCACCTGCTCCGTTACTGCCCCAGCTGCAAGTGCTCCTGTTCTTCCTGCAATGTGAAGATTGGTGTTCTTGGTCTTGATGGAAATGTTTGATTCTTTAAGGTTTCGCTTGAATCTTGATAATCCCTTATTCTTCGGCTCTGACTGATGAATGGTGCTCTTGCGATAGGACTTCTTTTTATCATCAGATACCTTTGCACCGATAGTTTTAGGACCTCTCTCTACTGTATAGATGTTGCTGCCTTTAATCTTGGCACCCTTTGGCTCGTGGGCATGAATCTTGGCTTTCTCCTTGGTGTGAATGACCATTGGCTTGTCATCAACCTTTCTAATTTTCAATTTTCTCACCTCCTACTTTGAAAAATAAAATAAGCCGCTAGGGAGCAAAAATTACTCCTTAACGGCTATGTAAAATCATTCAATATTCAATTATTAAAAACAACATGTAACTGAAAGTTTGACATTATCTATTACAATGTAAATAATGCTTTTTCGTAGTCCTTAACATAATACTTAATATTAGTTCTTCCTTTTTGTACTACAGTATGTCCCTCATTTTCAAGCATTTCCTTTTGTGCCTCAATTCCTCCGGGATACTTTGCATTTAATTCTCCATTTGCTTTTAATGTTCTCCAATAAGGGGTTTTATCCTCTGCACGTTGATAACTCGCCCATGCAACTATTGAAACAAAAATTCCGGCTGTGATTGGCTCTGTAAAATCAGCACCGCTTTGTTTAGCAAAGTAATCTCTTATTGTACCTACAGTAAGCAATTTACCACAAGGCACAAGTCGCATTACTTTGTCATAGTCAATAGGTGGAGCAAAGTACATTTTATCTCCACCATATTTTTCAATGCTTTTTTCATCTGTTATTATTTGAACTTTAGGCATATCCTTGCTATCCATAAGCATAGCATTAAAATCTTTTTTATCTTCATTTGCCATAAGTATCACCTCCAAGCCAATCATATCTCAATAAATATACTCATGCAATGAGACGGTTTTAAAATTTCTCTCAAAAATTCAAATTTTCTTTTCCCTAATAATTACAAATATTCCTTGGAAATTACTTCCACACCATACATTTCCATAAATGCATCCAGGTCCGCTGCATCCCCAATCAACATATTCTCGTCAAAGTGTACGATATGCATATCTTAAAATCCAGCCACATGTTCTCCGGTACAAATGATACATTTTAGAACTGCTTCCTTATTTATTTTTCATATCGAATCTTATATGCTTTTTTCTTTAAAATAGGGAATATCTAATTTATTATCATCAAGGTCGGATATTCATCCGACCTCTTGATTATACTATAGATTCTATAAAAATTCATCTGTTATCACTGCAGCATTGCTTCTTTTTTCTTCTGTTCCGCAATCTTCTCATGAATGTTGGTATTATACAGCCTGTACAAATCTGTATCCTTACTAATCTGATTATCAAACGGAATCACCACCGAGCCACACTTGATAAGTCCCATTCCCGATGCAGTATTGGTTACAAATCTAAGCTGTGCCTCTGATACTCC
Organism: Blautia sp. OF03-13; assembly: GCF_003460685.1. Lineage (NCBI taxonomy): Bacteria > Bacillati > Bacillota > Clostridia > Lachnospirales > Lachnospiraceae > Blautia > Blautia sp. OF03-13. The sequence continues at coordinate 68,067 of NZ_QTVR01000006.1, forward strand.
GATAACCTCTGCCATCTTGGAACTGTCTGTATTCGCCTGCTTTAAAAGTGCCACAAACTCTGAGTTTGCAAGCATTGTGGTTGCTGTGTAATTCTGCAACAGATCGACGACATTCTGCGTGATACCGGTACAAAGACCTCCCTGCTTTCTTACTTTCTTCCAAAGCTGCTGCAAATATTTTGCAGAATACTCCGAATTAAGCAGGACGTGGAATTCATCAATATAGAGCCATGTTGCCTTGCCTCGCTTACCATTCTCAACAATCCTGTTCTGAATGGATTCCATCATAACAAGCATTGTGATAGGACTAAGTTCTGTACCCAAGTCCCTGATGCCATATACTGTAAATCTGTTATCCACATCCACATTTGTCTGGTGATTGAAGATGTTAAGTGAACCATTTACGAAAAGCTCTAGTGACAATGCAATGTCCTTTGCCTCATCCTCCGGCTGCGCCATAAGGATATCGTAGAAATCACTCATTACAGGGATATACTTCTCTTTACTCCTTGCAATGTCGATATAGAGCTTTCTCACACAGCGGTCGATGATTGACTTCTGTCTTGAATTTAAACTGTCACCGATGCACTGCTCACAAAGTCCAAGCATAAACTCGCCCTTTTCTCTTACCATTCCCTTTGAATCATTCGGATCAAGGCTCCATACATCCATCTCCAGCGGATTCACATAGTTATCCGTGTAGGTAGACATATTTACTACAGTTCCGCCATAAGTCTCGGCAATATCAAAGTATTCGTTCATTGGATCTATGACGATTATCTCATCATCTCCCGACAAGAATACGCTGCCCATTTCCATCTTGCAGAAGAAGGATTTACCGGAACCCGGCACTCCGAAAACGAATCCATTTCCATTGATGAGCTTCTTTCTGTTTCCGATGTTCACATTTTTGCTGATCTGATTGATGCCATAATAGTTGCCTGTGCTGTCATTAAGCTCCTGCACATTAAATGGCATAAGCACCGCAAGTGACTGGGTAAGAAGAGTACGCATTGTCTCCACCTGTCTTACTCCAATCGGAAGTGCAGTGTTGAGTGCCTCTCTCTGCTTTAAGTAGTGTGTGTCAATCGTACAGCTGTTACGCTTTCCGATAGTTTCCACTGTCTCACATACACTCTCAAGCTCCTTCTTGCTTTCTGCCATAAGAATAATGGTAACTCCCACGAAGAAAAGGCACTGGTCATTCTCACGGACATCATCCATGATTTCCTCAATCTCCTTTTTCTCCGTTCTCTTGGCATATGAGATTTCCGTAGAAAAATCGTTATTCTTATTACGGACTCTCTGCTGCTTAATGATATCCGACTCAATACCAAGGTATTTCTTCTGAAGCACCTTTGTGGTCAGATCCTTTGGCACAGGCACCACATCAATGCTCGTAATGGAATGAACCGGAAGGGAAGTAATCTCATTGATGAATCTGTCTGACAAACTGCTCGGATACTTTTTAATAAAAAGTGCCTTGCAGAATTTACTCTCATCCTCAAAATGGTCTGGGAAATATTTCACCATCCCATTGCACAGATCATTTCTAAAATCTGCCCCGACCTTCTTTGCCTTTTTGATATCAAAATCAAAGCTGCCCTCATCTCCAAGATGATAATAGTCATAAAGCACTTTCAGCCTCTCATTTCCATTAAGAGGCACAATCTCCGCACCAAGCTCAATGAAAGCCTTGTGTATCGTTGCCTCAAGGGTTGCAAACTGTGCCTTCGCCTCCTCAAAGTTCTTTCTCTCAATCGTGATCGTCAGGTATCTCTCCTGCTCAATCCCCTGTCTGCCCTCAATAATCTTCTCTTCAATGATGTCATTGTAAATTCTTCTGTAATTATTGAAACCATCATTTTTCTCAGCAATCAGAACCTTGTCACGGAGTTCATCCATGTTTTTGTTCTTATTGTTGATCGTAATCTTATAATTACAGTCCAGCGAATTTAAGAACTTGCAGTATCTCTCGAAAATACCGATCTGCTCATCCTCGGTTGCTGTCGTGTAATTGATGTCCTGAAAGCGGTAGCATTTGGAATACTTATTTTTGCTTACTTCAAAAATGCCGTTTTCAGCCACCGCCATAATCTCTATGGTTTCCTGAATGGATTTAGGTGTCTTATACAAAGGCTCACTCGCCTTCTTTAATAACTTAAATCCGTCTGTAAATAAACCCATGTCTCTAACCTCGCTTTCTTATAATGAAAGCCCGCCGGGAACTTCACCCTGCGGGCTGTGTTCCCGACCTTGCGGTCAGATACTATTTATTTCTAATGCATTGCCTTATATGCTGCAATACCAGCTGCTGCCGCCACAATGACTGCGACAAGTCCAAGCAGCATGTTTCTCGTCTTTTTCTTCATTGCTTCAAACTCCTCCTGCTTCTTTACAGCTGAATCAGCTGTTACAGTCTCCGGTTCAGCCTTTCTGCCTTTCTTCTTTACCTGTTCATTCTGTTCTGCTTCTAACTTCTTTATTGCAGGCTCTCCCTCTGTTGATACATAGGTAAGTGCCCTGTTGCCAAACATAAAATGCAGTTTCTTTCCCATATACTCGTAAAAATTCATCCCATTAAAGGAATAGAATCCGCCAAGAGCAATCGGTGCCACACAGGGAATTGCCACATAAGCAGAACCCGTAAGACCGATATACTTGTAAAGAAGAAGGACGATACCGCCACCAACCACTACGCTTGCAATGGAAAATATAAGCTGCCTTGCAGTAAGTCCCATTGCAACCGATTCCTGATAGCGGTCAATATCCTTGTTTACTTCGATTACCATTGTCCCTGCCTCCTATCTTGATAAATCCTTTGTCTCCGGCTTTCTTGTCATTCCGATATTTGCCTCATACTTATCCATTCCATCCGGACACAGTTCTCTAAGCTTATCTACATTGAACAGATAAAGCGGATATTCGCAGAAACCGCTCCTTTGCGTGAATCCTGTAAACTCTCCAATGTCATTGTCTGTAATAAACTTTTCAATATCCGGCATGTCATTCACATTCAGATATCCGCAGTAATTTGGTGCTGCAACAGATAAATTCACTGTCACATCCCCAAAAGGCTCCTCATATCCATCTTCATTACACATAAGACCAATAAACATTGCCCTGTTATTCATATACTGCTGGATATCAAATGTCACCTGCGTTTCTCCGGTTATACTTGAATTATAAGTAACCTGTTTCTTTTCATTATCCATTTCTGCCTCCTTCTATAATCCAAATGCCTTGCTTGTAAGTGTCTGTGCACCCTTCACGCTTCCAACAGTCATTGCTATCGTAAATGTCATTTCACACAGATATATAAGTGTCTGTGCCCAGTCAGCATAACTTCCTGTAAATGCCGGAAGTCCTGCATTGATAAATGCATTACATACCACAATCGCAAGTGCCATCGTTACTGCCTCAAACACACATGACAAGAAATATTTACAGTAGGTAGCCATTGTATGACTGACCATTCTGTTTCCTGCCATCGTGGAGCAGGCAATCGCACCAAGCGGCACAATAATCAGAATCTTTAAGAACCTGAAATACACTGTGTAGATGATAAAAAATCCACAGATAATAATGATGATTGCAAGCAAAGCTGTAAGTATCAGCATTACCAGACTTTCACCAAATCCGAGTCCCTTAATGATGTCTGCCTGTGTACTGTCAATGGCAAGCTGCATCGTTGTCCCGGCAGATATAAGTCCCACCAGATTTCCTATGGAAGTAAAAAATGCTTTCATAATCGTGACATTATTTGCAACAAACCATTCTGCAAGTCCCAGTCGGATAAGCATACGCAGGATTGATTCAAACCTCATCTCATCTTTTACGTCTATGCTTTCCGAGCAGAAACCGATAACAAAGAACAGCACAACAAGGGAAGAGCCGACCGCTACAAAGACCGGCTCAATACCCTCAATGACTGCCCAGGGACCTCCGCCCTTGAAACTGACCGGTGACTGTCCAAGCATTGCAAAGACCAGGGATATCTGATTGTTCCAAAACCCAAACACCGCCTCAAGAAGTGCAAGGATCTTGTCTCCAAGCTTAAAAATATCCATACTTGTTATTCACCTCTTTCCTTTTACTAAAAGGGGAAATACATTTCCCCAATCTTAGAAGCCTAAGAATGTCAGAACTGTTGAAATACCAGCCATCATGACACCTGCCACAATCCCTTTCAGAGCGGAGTTCATGGTAGATGAATCCTGCTGCTGATATGCTTGTGCGAACTCCATGACATTCTTTGCAAGAATAATGACACCAACAGCACCAATGACTGCAATAATAAGTGTCTTTAAGTTCTCAAGTGGCTGTGTTACTGCGGAAGTACCTGTACCTGCTGCAAAACAAGTAGTGCTCATAAGCATTACTCCCATAAGTGCTCCGGATACTGCCGGAACGAATCTCTTTTTTAAGTGAATGAATCTACTCTTCATGCCTTTCTCCTCCATCTGATTGTTGTTTGTTGTTGAAATAACCTGTTCTTTTCTCATGTTGTTTAATCTCCTTTTTTGAAGTGACAGAAGCGGAAAAAGCCAGAAAGGAATACACATATTCCAATCCGGCTAGCTTTCCGAACGGAATATATGCATTCCTTTCTGTCCTGTTGATAGTTACTCTATGATAATCAGGCAATGCCTGTTGTACTGGTTAATCGGGCTTTCCCCGATGCGTTTTTGCTGTGACCATCTCCTTTCAAGGTATGAAAAAAAGCACCTTAACCATATGGCTAAAGTGCTAATTTACTCTCAAATTTGCTTTATTCTAAAAGCATTCCATCAATTATTGCAAACTTTGTCTTAAATATAGATCTATTCTGGCAATATCGTAATATGACATCCTGTACATAAGGTCTTGTACAATAACTGTCTACCACAATCTGTTTATCTTCCTCTTTCTCTATCCTCTTAAATATGCCTTTTTCATTCCAATCCGTCTTTACAGCATCTACTAAATCATTACTCATCTCAAGATGTGATAAAATCGTGGAATTCAACTCGGTTTCTTTAATTTCAGATATTTGTCCATAGTCATTAAGTTGCTTCAATTCTCTCTTAATTGCCTCCGTGTAACTTGTCATATTATTATCTCCTATCAATAAGTATTCAGGTGTTACATCTAGTGCCTTTGCTAGTTGTAAAAGATTATACGCACTTGGCTCTTCATTGAGTCTACCTTGTTCATAACGTCGTATACTCTGAACAGATATATTTGTTATCTTACCCAGCTCTTCCTGTGTATAGTTTCGTATATTACGCAACTCTTTTAATCTATCTGCAAAAGTCTTTTCCGTATTCATCCTGTACCTCCAATATAAAATAATTTCTGTCTTTTGTAACTGCTCACATGTTAGTAGTCCAATAAGCTGAAGCATACCATGTGAGCAAATTATATCATATACTCTGTAATATATCTAAAAACATTACTGCTTCTTTCGATATGAACTCATCTTCTCCACAGTAACCTCCGGATAAAAGTAAGTAAGAATCGTTGCCTTCGGAACTCCTGCCGCAAGTGCCTTCTTCACTTCCTCTTTCTGCTCCGGTGTATATGACCAGTGCAGCATTCGGTTTGTGATTGTATCCTCCCACTTAGGCTTTTCCCTCTCAGGATTCCTTACAGGCTTAGTACCAGCACTTCCATTAGAAGAGTTAGCACATTCTGTAGTATCAGACTTCTGTGACTCATCGACATACTCAAGCTCATTTGCCTGCTCCCTGTCAATCTTTGCTTTCTGCTCTGCCTCATCCTGCATGGAGAATCTTCTGCTTAACTCCGCATCACCAAGCATCATAAACTGCTCATAGGTAAGAGAATCTATATACACATTCTCGCCCTTATCCCTCAGCTTTTCATAATACTTAACTGCCTTGTCTGAAAGAATCTCAAATGGCGGACCGATAAGATTATCTGCTCCTCTTATCTGATGAACATAAGGCTCTCCCTTGCCATCTGCTGTCTGGTTAAACATCGAATGATTGAACGGTATGAACTTATTGTCCATGATAGGATCAAAACCACGGATAAAGATAATACATTTCTTATTATCCAGCTTTCTGACTTCATCGGGTGTAAACAATTCTCTGCCTAATACATCATAGTTTCTTGAAGAGCTTCCCTGTCTGCCCTTTGTTTCTCCACTTGACTTCTTATCAATCGTACCTTTTCCAAGCAGCTCTGACACATACTTATGCGTACTCTGCTCGTTTCCACCGAGATAGATGAACGTATCGCAGTTGCCGGGAATTGTCTCCCAGGTATCTTTAAAAAGTGCTTTTAACTGGGCAAAGTTCTGAATAATGATAATACTTGAAATCTCACGGCTTCGCATTGTCGATAACAGTGAACAGAAGTCATCTGGCAATGCGACATTCGCAAATTCATCTAACATAAATGTCACATGGATTGGCAGCCTTCCACCACAATTAAAGTCTGCCTGATAGTACAATTCCTGAAATATCTGCGTGTATAACATACCGATAATAAAGTTATAGGATTTGTCACTATCCGGGATTACACAAAAGAGTGCTGTCTTTGTCTCCCCATCTCCGTTTACACCAATACCGATATCGGACAGATTAAGCTCATCTTTGGAGAGTAATCGTAAAACCTGCTTATTTTCAAGAAATGCAAGTCTTGAGTTGGCACTGATGATAATGGAACGGACGGTATCTCCTGCACCTCTCATACATTTGTTGTACTGCTTGACTGCCGGATGATTGGCTCCGAGTGGGGAACTTTCCTCTAAAAACTTCATACGCACATCCAGCTTTGATGCCTTCCCCTGCTCTGTAACCTCTGCCTCTCCAAGAAGTTTAAGTACTGTCTCAAAGTTTCTCTTTGCCGGCTGTACCTCCAGCCACACATAATAAAAGATAGCCTGTAAGAACAATCCTTCCGCTTTTTCCCAGAACGGATCACTTGGTGTCGCTCCCTTTGGTGTCGTATTGCTGATAAGGTTTGTAATCAGCTTGACCACATCTGTTTCCTCTCTGATATAGGAAAATGGATTGTAACAGTCTGATTTATCCATCTCTAACAGATTAATGACTTTCAGGTTATATCCGTTATTTTTTAACATCTGCCCGCAGCTTCTAAGGATTTCTCCCTTTGGATCGGTACAGATAAAGGAACAGTTATGCGGCATCTGCATCAGATTCGGCTTTACTTCATAAAATGTTTTTCCTGCTCCGGAACCACCACAGATAAGGATATTTCCATTGAGCTTGAGTCTCCTGAAATCCAGCGACATCTTCACATTCTGGCTGAGTATCCGGTTGAAATTTTCATCCTTATCTGCAAGTATCTTGTTGACCTGCTTCGGATTTTCAAATCTTGCCGTACCAAATTCTTTGCCAGGCATATAGTTTCTCTGACTGGTGTAATACATGACAATAGCCATCGCATAGATACCTAATGCAATGGCTACTGCTTTTACTGTATTGGAATTGTAATAATTGGCAAAAGGAACAGCACATACCTCATTGAATCTGTCCATAAATTCATTAAAGGCAATCCCTTCCGTCCACGCACCATTTATCAGATAACCAAGATACCCTGCTAACACTGCACCCACAAGGATGAATATCAGTGACGGCATTTTCTTTGTTGTCTGCATAGGCTGCTACCTCGCTTTCTTTGTGGTAACAGTTTTCTTCTGTGTGGTCTTTTTCTGCTGCTTCTGCACTTTCTCGTAACGCTCCCTGACAGATGACTCCACCTTGTCGTAGTGAGTATAAAGCTCGGTTCCTTTCTGGGTTGTCACCACACGATTCTGCTCATCGTAGAGCTTATAATCCTTGGTTGAATCAAGGAAGGTAAGCATTGTCTTTCCACCATGAATCTCCATGATGTTTTCCTTACGGAGCCATACATATCTTGCCTCTTCTCCCCATGTGCCGGGAACTCTGGTCTTAACAGCATGGTCATTTTCTTCGATAATCAGCTTCTTGCTGATTGTCACATCTGACAGGTTCGCATTTTTTGATGCTGCAACTGCCCTCATTCTCTCAGCAAGGTCCTGATAGCCTCTGACACGGTTGATAAATGCATCCTTGTCCATCATGACTGTATGGGTGCCATCCTCATTCTTGCTGCCAAGCACACCGATTGTCTCAAGCTGTTTGATAACACTTTCAGCCTGCTCACCATTGATACTGAAATTCTCCTTGACCTGATCCACACTGATAGCTTTCTTTTCCATTGCAAACATTCCGACCTTTTCGATCAGTCCGTCAATAGCGGTATTAACCCTATCCCCTTCTATCGTGTGGCTTTTCTCGTTTCCCTGCTGTTTCTTCAAAAAATCCATCAGCTTGCCAAGGGATTTTTCATCTCCATTCTTCAGATAATCGTCAAATGTGGCAATCTTACCAAACTTGAGCTTCTGTATCATCATATTCACACGGGGAACTGCCTCAGTATGGAAGATAACCTCACTCAGTCCATCTTTCCTGTTACAGTCTGGAAGTACCGAATACAGGATTCCATACTTCTTTGCCATCTTTTCAACCTTTTTCATATCTTCGGTATTAAACTGCAACACCTGTAAATCGCCACCTTTTAAGATCAGCTTTCTCATGGATGTCTTGCCAAGTGACTTTTCATAATCAAGCATCCCTTTTAAGAAATCTATTGCCTTCTGCATGGCAGCAATGCCGCCGCTTCCTACCTTCATGGCAATCTCAATGCCATCATAAGCTACACGGATGATCTGCACCGCTTCCTGAATCTCTTCTGCCATTATCGCACCTCCACTTTCTCTCTGACTGTTGTTTTAAGTGTTTCTGTCTCTGTAGTACGGATTTCCTCGGCTGATACATCAATACCATAAGCAGTCAAAATATCTGCCAGATGATTGATTGCTTTCTCCTCCTCGATACGATACATTTCAAGTGCCACAAGCAGGTTTTCCACCTGTTCCACCCATGCAGGCTTCATATCATATTTAGACCTGTATGTGACCATAATCTCGTCCGACTCAGCCTTATCCGCTGAATGTGCCAAAGCTTCAATAAGAGAAATCGTGTCTTCCTTGCTGCCACTTCTGAATGCGAACTGGACAACAAAGTTTTTCTCTTCCTCTGTAAACTGATGCTCCACACCATTCATTTCTGTTACTGCTTCATTTACTACTGCTAAATTCATAAGTTCCTCCTAATCTGCCATGCTGTTTTCAAGCACAGCAATCTCAATGATCTCCTTCATCTTTTCCGCTGAAATGTTGTTGTTTATAAGCTCTACAAGCTGTGACTCAGTAAGTCCCTTTTCTATTGCACTCTTAATCTGCACAAGCTGCGCCGGAACAAGGTCTCCCGATGCAACCAGCTTTACAATGTCTGCTCTTGACTTTTTCTTAAATGACAGTCTTGCAAAAAGACTTGCCACTCCGCTGTTGCTGCTCTTTCTCACACTTCGCTCAATCGGAAGTCTCTGCACCACATTTCCAGTACCATCAACTACCGGAATCTGATAATAGACCGGAATCCCGTTTGCCACAGCCTGCATATTCTGAGGAACTGCAACTGTATCAACCATCTTTTTATCTGCCTGTGATACGGACTGGCTTTCCTGCGGCTCTGCCTTACTTTCTGCCTCTTTCTTATTCTCTGTGGCAACACTTATGATCTTATCTTCCAATGACTCTATTCTGTCTCCCATACGCTTCATCTCCTTATCCTTTTTCTCAATATCATCCCTGAGTCTTGCAATCGTACTGCTTGCCTTATTCAGTTCATTCTGCTGACTGTTGATAAGAGCGTCCTTATCCTGGTTCTCCTTGACCAGACGCTCCCTGACTTCCTCGTCATCTTTGGAAGTTTCTATTTCAGAAAGCTTCTTATTCAGGGCATCATACCTTTCATTCTGATGATTGATCTTTGCAACCACTTCATCCATCTGAGCTACAAGACTTTTCACATACTCTAAATCCTGTGGCATCTGCTCTTTGGCTTTATTAAGCTTTTCTAATACCACATCAAACATCCTGCGCATGTTTACTGCTGTATCATCTTTTTGGACTACCTCTCTGATTGCATCAATCGGCACACCTTTTTCATAGTAATCCAATGCTGTCTGCATCTTAGGTGCTGCCATCCTGCTATCTTTCAGCAGCGTTAACAACTCTTCTGATACACCCTTATGCAGACATTTTGATAACACCTTCATCTGCTCAATGTCATAACTTTTGTTAAGATACAGACCGATTTCATCATCAGTCAGTCCATATTCATAATCGCTTTTGACAAGAGCAATAACCTCACTGTCCATATGCTTATTACGAAGAATCTGTATCTTTCTCTCAATCGCCATTTCACTTAATGGCTCTCTTTTTTCTTCCATATATGCCTCCTAACCACTAAAAAAACAGCCTAACGTACCGGCTGTTCTTTTCTGTCTCTTATTGTTTCTTTGTCATACTGCTTCTCTTCTGCCGAAGCTGATACCGTAAGTTCCTTCCATATTGATCTTCCAAGATTAAGTTCCTTTGATACCGCCCGTTCTGCCTTACAGTCCTGTGCATACTTGCTCTCATATTTTTTTCTAAGACTCTCGACCTCTTCCACACTGTATCCCTGTGCCAGAAGCTCAGTGTTAAGCCTTTCCCATGCATTGTGCTCATCTTCAAAGAAGGTATCCCCACTCTGATAACACGATTCCGCATCATCAAGCCCCCGGATCTGTTCAGCCTTGTCAAAAATATCTTTGAATCTTTCCTTAGCCTTATAGGTCTTACTCTTTTCCTTTGATGCTTCTTTTTTCTTATCCGTCAGATTATCAAGTACCGATACAAGTTCTTCCGCACTCTCAATCTTATGCCTTACCAGAAATAGATACTGCTCCTGCAGCTTATGCATCTTTCGGATATCATCCCTATACTTCCATACCTGACTGTATGGCTTCTTTTTCAGCTTTCCAATCCGGTAAAGCTTTGCATAATATCTTTTCTGCAAGCCTGACATCTTCGCCCTGTGGTATCTTTTGACATAGCACTTTACTATCGCTGCCTGTTTTTCCTCATTCTGTGACTGGTAAAAAGATAAATCTTCCTTAGCAATACGCTCCACAATAGCTTCCTGTGAATAATTCTCGCCAAGAGTCTTACATCTTCTGAATCTTGTCATCCCCTGTGGTCTGACTGCCAGATACTTTCCCTGCTTGACCTCATATCCTTTTTCCGACAGCAGCTCCAGAAATCCACTGAAATCATTTGCCTGTAAAATGCAGGCATCAAGATCTCTTTTTATCATATCTGCCCACACAAAGCTGCCTTCACGATATTCGCTCCAATCCTTATAATTCTCATGCTTTTTCTCTTTGCTGCCATCCTCCACATCTATAATGGAAAGACCATACTCCTGACACAGCTTATTGGTAATCGGCTGGATATACTTTGCCCAGTCACCTTTCTCGTAGCGATACTTTTTCCCATCCACAAAGCTTACACTGTTAAATACAATGTGTGAATGAACATGGTCTGTATTATCATGAACCACAAATACCGCTTCATAGGCATCACCAAGATATTCTGCTACAAACTTCTGTGTTATCTCAAAAGCCCTGTCCGGTTCCACCTCATCCTCTTTGAAGGAAAGAATGATGTGATACCCCTGTCGCTTGTCTGTTTTTCCAAACTGTTTCTTTGTATCCATCATCTGTTCAAAAGCCATATCTGCCTGGCAGTTTATGGCTCCCACAAGTCTTCCTCCCTGCGTTTTCTCAGGATTCATTACATAATCCAGTGCCCGCTTTAAATGCCTTGCATGAAAAGAATTCCCGCTGTCCTTCATGTGAAGTATCTTACTGATTGCCAATCTTTACCACCGCCTCGCTGACAGACTGATTCAGCTTTTTCATATATGACACAAGCTGTTCCTTATCTTTCTTGGAATACAGCTGTGCATTGCTGTTAAATACAATCTGATTGATGTTAATGCCGATTCGGTTTATCTCATTGATAAGCTCTTTAAGAAGTTTCCTTACTTCCGGATAATCATTTGGTTTCTGACTGATTAGAAGCCTGATATATTCGGCTTCATTCATTCCATTTGCCTTTGCCTTATCAGAAAGTACCTTCGCTTCCTGTGGCATAAGTCTTAGTGTTTTCCTTATACAATGAACTTTATCAGCCATAAAATCACCTTCCTCTCTTACCCGTACTGTATTCTCTTACTCCTTCTGCTACTGTTACAGCAGCTTTTTCCAGTTCTTTATTACCCAGCTGGGCAATAACCCTGTCTGCAAGCTCTGTGGCAACTTCTATAAGTTCCTTACCATAACTGGTTTTATCAAACAATCTGTCCAGTCTCTTTTCATCTGCTTTCAGACTTTCATACTTGCTCTGATACTCGTTATAGTCGTTAAAATCCTTTGGATCACTCCTGTGTGCTTCCGCATCAAGTATCAGTTCATAGTTCCATTCACAGACAATATCTATAACATCATCAATCAAATATGGTTCTATCTCGCCATTCTCTTCAGCAATATCCTGCCTGTACATCTTCCCATCTGAATCTATGCCAATGGCATAATCATGTCCTTCCATATAGTTAAGCAGAATTGCAGCATCTTCTATCGAAGGGTTTAGTAAGATATCAAATGTGTCTGCCCAGGCAATAAGTTCCTCTGGTTCTGTGATTATTGTAAGTTCTTTATCCATTGCTTTCCTGCACCTCCCTTATCCGTGTTTTGTATATCTCTTCCACCCACACGCCTGTCTGAATCTCTTAGGTTTACGGCTAGATACGCATTAGAGACATCTCTGTCCTAATGCCATCTAGTTAGGGAGAAAATCTCCCTAAAACCCTCTGTTTATGAAAGTGGGGGCGCTTTTTGCCCCCACTTTGCTATTTTGGGGGCGCTTTCTGCCCCCACTTTGTTATTTTGGGGGCGCTTTCCGCCCCCACTTTTATTTTTACTTCAGTCCGGATTTTGTCGTGTCCAAATTGTGGGGGCACTTTCTGCCCCCACTTTGACATTTTGGGGGCGCTTTCTGCCCCCACTTTGCTGTTTTGGGGGCGCTTTCTGCCCCCACACATCAAAATCCGTTTTCTCATGCCCTGACTGGTTCATCTGCTCGCTTATTCATCCTGTTCAGATTAAGCTTTGCCGCTACAAGCCACTCGTTGTAATCCTTATATCCGGCAGGTGGCGGACAGTCTTCTACCTCATATCCAAGCTCATAATACTTTCTCATAAGTTCAGCTGCTGCTTTTCTCCCCGGCTCATCTCCATCAAGGCAGAACCGGATGGAAGTAATCTGCGGATGTTCCCGAAGAAAAGTCTCAAGTGGTGCATCTGCAAGCATCCCAAGTGCCAGCTTATTTGATTCATAATCCGCGAAGATATCGACATAACTCATAAGGTCGATTGCAGCCTCAAATACTACAAGCTCTGTACTGTTAACATTTACCACATTAAATCCATAGTTCTTATCATTTCCTGTGACATCACACTTGAATGGCTTGCCCTGCTTATCAAACACTCCCCGCATACTTGCAAATCTTGTCACTCCATTTTTATCATTTCCTTTGAAAACAACATTGTGGTAATGCCTGCTCTCATAAATCAGTCCTTCTTTTAAAAACAGATCTATGACTGCTCTGCTGATTCCTCTCTCCTGATTCAGATAGGAAATAATATAGGAATTATCTCCTGCCGGTTCCGGTAGGACAAATGGCTTTCTCTCCTCTGCCTGCTTCTGCGATACCTGATGAACAAGAGGCTGCTTTACAGGCTTCTCAATTCTTTTGTATCCTGCGAAATCTAAAAGCCAGAACACAGCCTCTTTTACACTCATTCCACAAAATACCCGTAAGAAATCTATCTGTGAGCCGCCATTGTTGCCTTTGTCAAACTGCCTTGACCATCTGTACCAATGGCTTCTGTTATAGATACGGATGGAATCCATCTCCTTTAAAGTGTGGTATTTGCCAATCCTCTTTACTGTATACCCAAGGCTTTCAGCAACTGCACACAGGTCAACACTCTTTGCTATGGCAAGCTCTTCATCCGTAAATCTTCCATCCATGCTTTCACCTTGCCTTTCCCTGCTCTGCTACAAGCGGTGACTTGATATCAAGTGTCCGGTAATCTGTGCTCAGGGTAATCTTAGGATTATCAATCATGCCTTTTTCCCTGAAACTGAAAAATTCACGATTGTCTCCACCGACTATGATATGGTCAATGAGAGGTATTCCCATCAGCTCACACAGCTTGTTCATGCGATCCGTCATCATCGTGTCTGCCTTGCTTGGGAATACGTTCCCGGATGGATGACAATGGATTAACATCATGCTTGCAGCATTGCTTAAGATACTTGATTTAAACAGTTCTCTCGGATGTGCCATTGCCTCATTTAAAGAGCCAACACTTGCAAAATGCACATTGATAGGTTTTAAATCTGACCTTAGATTGACCACACACACTACTTCCCTGTCAAACTGGCACATACAGTCTCCCATGACAGCAGCTATATCCGCCGGATTGTTAAAGGTGTGCTCCGAATAAATCGGAGCATCCTTTACAAGTCTTACCGAAACCACATCAAGCTTGAAGTCATTCTTCTTTGGCATCAGACACCGCCTCCTCTCCAGACTCGACACGGATAACAAAGTCACCTTTCTGGCTGTTTATGAGAGCAATGAGTTCTTCCATTGTAAGTTCCTGCTCCATAACTGCCTCCTATCTGGACTTTTCCTTCGCATCATATACAAGGGGAGGTTCTGCAACGATACCATCAAGTCTCTTGTTCGGTGTATCAGTTGCAAGGGTAAGTTTTCTTAAATCCTTATCATAGTGATATACCTGATTGGAAAGTCTCTCGTCCAAAGACACCTCCTGCATATTTACCTCAACTACCATCTGTGCAAGCATCTCAGGGCTTCCCATATCTGAAGATACAGCAATAACCTCATGCACGCTCGAAGGGAGAATATAAAGGTCACTCTCTAAACTCTCTGCCAGCTCATGAAGCTCATTCTCATAAAGCATGGATGCTGCGCCATTGATACCCTTTTCATTGGAAATCACCCACATTGTCTGTTCCGGTGGAATCTCGGCTATCATCATATCTGCAATCTCCTGTGGCATCCCATCCCTTGCGAACATTTCTTTCATAATGTCATTCATGCTTCGTACTACAGGTGGAAAGAGCCTTCTTGTGTTTTCAGCAGCACACTTAAAGAGCTGTTCCTCGCTCATCCCAAGTCTTTTTGCAAATTCATTTGTAATTTTTGAACTCTGCACCGCATCCTTATCGGCACTGATAATTACCTTGTACACAATAGAAAGATCCTGGAACTCCCTGTGAGGTACCTGTTCCAAAAAGGTCTTATTCTGCTCTGTATTGATGAGCTGGAATACAATCTTCTCGTTAGCATCTCTCATAATGCTGTCCACATCAACAACCGGAGCCTGCTCATATGCCCTTTCCATAAAGTCACATGCAGCCATAAGTGTTTCCTCAAGATCACCACAGTCCTGATACTTCTTATACATGTCATTGATATAAATCGTAGGCGAAATGTTCCTGCCTTCTTCTCTTAAGATGATGCCATCAAGAGTCACATTCACCTTTTCCACGGGTTCTGCCACAAGCTCCATTCCTTTGAACTTCTCAGGCATATAATCCATAAACTTTTCTTTTACTACTTCCTTAAAAATCTCGTAATTCATCATATTACGGTTCCTCCTTAATCTAAATTGTCATATAAAATTCCTTCATCATCGGGATTATTGTGTTCTCTGTAACTGTTGTCTTCTTCGATTCCCATATCAAAAGTGGTATGAGATTTTCTTTTCTTTCTGTAATAATTCTTGAGAAACATGCACTTTCTACAGTTCTCACAGAATAATTCTTCCGGCGGAATACCAAGTGCCTTTGCAATCCTGTTCAACGTTCCCGTCTTTGGAACTCTTGAACCATTTTCGTATTGGGCAATTCTTACATCACCTCTATTTTCAAAACCACTTTTCTCGCCCAGTTCCCTGAGTGTCATTTTTTGTCGTTTTCTGTAATATCTGATTCTTTCTCCTACCACTGTTTGTCCTCCAAATCAAAAAAGCGGAGAACATAAGTCACTGGCTTACATTCCCCGCAAGGTTAATTGTTACTGTTTATTCTTTTTCTTTCTTCCACGAAGTCCTACTCCAACACCTGTAATAAGTGCAAGTGCACCGATTCCAAGATAAAGGAGTGGATTAGCATTGTCGCCTGTCTGTGGAAGCTTTGGTTCTGTCGGTACATTGACAAGCTTAAGAGTTGTTACTACAACATCTGGTGCATTGTCATCATATCGAAGTGTTACATCGTGAGCTGTTTCATCAAGGATATATCTGTCAGCTGCCTTTGTCTCAACTACTGTATAATGGATATCTTCCTTGAATGAACCATCCTCATTGTAAGTACAGATAGGAAGCTCCTTGCTCTCTGCATGACCATTCTTGTCAGTAGTGAGTGTATCAACTACCTTTCCATCCTTATCCCTTATTTCAAATACAACTCCTTCGATTGGCTTTCCGGTTACTTTGTCAGTTTTCTCAATGACAATCTTACCGACTGCCTGCTCATCCTTCATGGATACCTTCTGGATTTCTGCTGTCTCCTTTACTTCAAAGGTTACATCACTTGCCACCTTATATCCATATGGTGCAGATTCCTCTCTGAGTGTGTACTTTCCGACAGGAAGTCTATCAATCATATGAGTCTTTCCTGCCTCTGATGTCCAGCTCTCAACAAGCTTTCCATCAGCATCAATAACTGAAAGCTTTGCTCCAGGTAATTCTTTCTCGCCTGTGATATCAGTCTTTGAAATCTCTACCTTGATCGGTGCATTTTCAAATGCTGCCTTAAACTCGATAACCTTTACCTTATCTCCCTGATATGAAGCATCCACATCAAATGTCTTATCTGACTTCACATAGCCCTTTGGTGCCTCAAGTTCTTTGACATAATACTGTCCAAGTGGAAGGTCAGAAGTAAATGTTACTTTGCCATCCTTTCCAGTAACACCTCTCTCAATCTGTGTATCTGCTTTGACAATAACCTTTCCATCCTTATTTACGATATCTTCTTTCGCAAACAAACCAAATACAGCACCTTCAAGCTCTTTCTTTGTCTCTGAATCAGTCTTTGTAACAGTAATCTGCACTTTCTGACGCTCATTTGTCACATCCATTCCTGCAAATACAACCTTTGTATTCTGGTCGATATAGGAAAGGTCTGCGTCAATCGGTGTATCATCAAGTACAAATCCATCTAATGTCTTTGTCTCTACAAGATAATACTTGCCAAGAGGAAGGTCATCAATTCTGGCAATGCCCTTATCGTTTGTTACGATAGTTGCTACCTTTTCCCCAGCTTTATGGTAAATGCTTCCAAGTCCGTCTGCACTCACGATATCCTCTTTTGCATATACATCAAAGGTTACTCCTGCAAGACTGTCCTTGAAGTAATTGAAAATGAAATCGTACCAGTGTCCCTTCATAAGAGTGGTATCTGTTACAAATTCACCATCCTTGTTGATTACGATAGAACCTGTCGGAACCTCGTCCTTCATCTCGACATGCTGCACATCGCCTGTATCCTCTACAGTAAACTGGATATCAGTTGCTTTCAGGTATCCGTATGGAGCAAACTCCTCACGAAGTGTGTAAGTCTCGCCAACTACAAGCTTCTTAATTACATGTGCTTCCTTGGCGTCAGATGTCCATGTGTCAATCACATTTCCATCCTGATCAAGAACTGTAAGTGTTGCACCTGTAAGCTCTGCACCGCTTGTAATATCAGTCTTTGTAAACTCAAAAGTAGTCGGTGTGTTCTTATACTCACTGTTATAAACAGCGGTTTTCACATCCTGTCCCTGATACTTTGCATCAAATGTTACTACTTCCTCATTTGTCACATATCCGGCAGGCTTTACAAGCTCCCTTGCAACATATTTTGCAAATGGATAATCCTTAACAAAAACAATCTTTCCATTCTCATCAGATGTTGCCTTCTCAAGAAGTGTACCTTTCTCGATAATAACCCTGCCATCAGCATTCTTGATATCCTCATCTGCATAAAGACCAAATACTGCACCTGCAATCGGTGTGTTATCTTCTGCATCAAGCTTAGTCACTGACATATCAAGCTTCTGTCTGTCATCAGAGAAAGTAAGACTTTCCTTGATAACAGGTGTCTTATCATCCACATATGTGAATGTCACTTTCTGCTCATTCGGATTTAATACATATCCGTATGGAGCAGATGCTTCCACAACTCTGTACTGTCCAAGAGGAAGATTCTTAGCTGTTGCCTTTCCATCCTTGCCAGTAGTAAGAGTTGTCACAAGGTCTCCCTTGCTGTAATACTTAATGCGGTTTCCGTCTGCATCCTTCTGGTTGTCTGCTGTGTAAATATCCTCGGCAGCATAAACTTCGAATTTTGCTCCGGCAAGTGAGCCTTCCTTATAAACAAACTCTTTCTCATATAAGCTTGCAAGAAGTCCACCCTTAAATCCGTCAAGTACCTCTCCCTTCTTTTCTACAGTCAGCTCTCCGACTGCAGGGGCATCAGAATATTCCACTGTGATGATGGCATCATTGGTATCTCCATCTGTCTCAAATGCTGTATCTGTATCAACTGAAATGTTGATATAGTTATCATTCACCACATATCCGAATGGTGCTTTTACCTCTTCAATGCGGTAGTTTCCGATTTTGAGTGCTTCCGGTAAGATTAAATCTCCGTCCTCATCAGTAAAGAATGAAGTATGCTCTACCTTTGACGGATAAGTCGTGTACTGGGTTACATATTCGTTCTTATCAATATTGAAGATCTTAAACTCTGCGTTTGGTACAAGTACTGTCTGCTTTGTATCGGAATCCTTCTTGATTACACGAAGCTTTGCAGTAAACTCCCTGTCAAGGAATACTCTCCATGTCTGAGGCTTGTCAGGATGGTTCTCGCTGATTTTCACCTCAAATGGCTTGATTGTCTTCATGTTATGTGGAGTCTTTGACTCTACTACCACATAAGTTCCATAAGGAATTGCAATGGAAACTGCATGTCCCTTGTCATCGGATGTGATTATTGTTGCTCCGTTTTCCCCGATTACCACAGGAGTAGCCTTATCAAAGTCATAACTTCCATCTGCCTTTACGGATAAAGAAGATTTTAAGTATGCTGTGAACTCTGCACCTGCCAACAAGACTGCTTCAGTATCATCGCCATTGTCAGATACCTTGATAAGCTGGAATGGCTGCTTGATGACCTGCTCTGCTGATGTTGTGCTTCTTGATACCTCTGCTACAAGGTCTCCCTCATAGTCGCATACTACATCGTGCTCCTCTTCGTCTAAGAGATACCCCTCTGATGGAGTGATTTCTTTCACATAATAGTTTCCAAGGTAAAGGTTATTGACCTCTGCTTCGCCATTCTTATCTGTTGTAAGTGTTGCTACAAGGTCTCCTGCTTTGAATACAACTCCTGTTGCTCCGTCCGGATGCACGATATCGTTTCTCGCATAAAGACCATAAACTGCACCTTTAAGGCTTGCATCTCCCTGGGCTACTGCCTTGCCTGATTCCTTGTCTACCTTGTAGATATGAATCTTTGCTGTGGTTCTGTCATTTACAAATGTGTGACTGAATGATGCCTTTGCCTGTGTTTCAGGTAATACATTGAAATTGAAGCTGTAAACATCTTTACTGTTTCTGATATACGCATATGGTGCCTGTGTCTCTTGGATATAATATCCGTTAGAGATTGGCAGATCCACGCTGTAGCTTGCCTTTCCGTCCTCACCTGTAGTTACTGTCTCAAGAGCTGTGCCCTTTGTTACGATAACCTGTCCGGCATAATTTTTGATGTCATTTCCGGCATAAAGTGTGTACTTGCCGCCATCAAGAGGATTCTCTGTGTCAGAGTCCTTCTTTACGACAGATACATCCGCTTTCTGTCTTGTATTCTCAATCGTAGTTGATTCATACTGTACTGTCACAGTCTGGTCCTTATACTCAACTGCTACTGTCTGAGGTGTGGTATTGATTGTATATCCCTCAATGCTCTTAATCTCTGTAACCACATAAGTTCCAAGATGAAGGTCAGATAATACCACCTGTCCGTCAGTTCCTGTTATAAGGCTTTCTGCCACTACATCGCCAGCATTGTAAACCTTAGTACCATCTGCCTTGTAGATATCTGCTCCAGCAGTTACCTTGAATGCTGCTCCGGAAAGCTTCTTTTTCTCATAAGTGAAATTGCTTCCATTCCATGAACTAAGCACCTCACCCTCTTTATAAATTGTGATTGCTCCAAGCTGCTCTTTATCTGTTGCAGAGATTCCCGTTGTCTGTCCTGCTTTTACAGTAAGTGTATGAACCTTACCGGAAAGGACATATCCCTTTGGTGCGGTAATCTCTTTTACATAATAAGTGCCTGCAACAAGTGCAGCTGACTTTGCATATCCGTTTCCATCTGTTGTCATGGTCTGTACTCTGTTTGTGCATCCGCTGTCAGAATAGATTCCATAGACTGCACCGGAAAGCTTCACTCCGCTTGACTCATCTGTCTTTGTAAGCTCACCATATCCGATATTCTCTGTCTTGACCTTGATATATGCTTTGATAGGATCTGCTGTCGGTCTTTCAGAAATAAACTCCTGATATCCGCTCTTTCCTGTAAGCCAGAATACACAGCTTGATGTGGTCTCAACCTTGCCAGCATTGGATGTGAATGTTCCTGTTGTAGCTGTAGTATTCACGCTCGTTGAAGAGATTGTAATACTGTTGCCATTCTTATCAACAGAATATCCGCTGATGCCAAAATCAAAATCCGATAAAACACCATTGCTGTCAGATAATGTTGTTTCAAATCTCTGACTTCCATCATTCCACTTTAATTCATAAGTTGGTGCCTCACTGGTTCTGCGTGATGCAAAACTTGGAAGTGTTGCATTGTAGGAGCTGCTGATATTGTCCCTGAGTCTCTCATAATAGCTGTATGAAGAATCAGGACTTGGTGCTGTGTTGCAGAGCTTTCTCGCTGCCGAATCACCACTTCCGGTTCCAAAGATATCTGCTACAATAACCCATACCATTGCCTGAGTTGCGATATACTCATCGCACTGACTGTTGCTTGGTGCCGCCTTTTGTGTACTGTTAAACCCATAATAAAGGCAGTAACTTAAAAGCTTTCTCTGCTGTGCTGACATTGATGTGCTCGCATCATCGTAGCTGTTCATAAGCTGACCGCCATCTGCTCTTAATCCGAAATTCATACAATATGCAGAATTTCCGTCAAGAATTGAATACAGAATCTTGCCATGATTATATCCGGGCTTCAGCTCACTTACTTCTCCGGAATTTTTGACTGACGCATTCCAGAACGCAATATTTGCCTGCGGACTGGCTGCAAATGCTGTTGTTCCATTCGTAAAGAGTGTTCCAACCAGTGTGAGCATTGCCATAAATCCTGCCATAAAACGCTTTAGTTTCTGTTTCATGTGCTCTTTCCTCCTTAATTTACGCATAAAAAAAGAAAGACATAAGTTTATGGCTTACATCTTTCTTCCTTCTGCTTCTATTCGTTTTTATTTATCTGTGACATCGAAACTCGTAATAGTCTGTGCCGCCTGTCGTGTAAACTCCATCATAACTGATGTAGAATACCGGATCTGTTTCCAAAAGTAACATACTTGCAATATATTCTGCGATTGCATCCTCAGATGATAACCGCTGTCCATCAATGGTACTTGCTTTGTTGAGGTCTGTCTCTACAAACACACTATAATAAGAGCCTTCCATACCATCGTAAGGATAGTACTCATTGTACTCTTCCTGCGTGATACTGCCGTCATTCAAATGATTCTGTAAATTCTGCTGTGTGGTAATCATCCCTCCTGCCTGACACTTTGCTGTTGCAAGTGACACAACATTCTGTGGACTGTACGCCACGGATGCAGGCTGTGGATTGCTCACATTGTCTTTCGGACTGTCTGTAGTCTGACCACCATTACCTGCATTACTCTGATTTCCACCAGCTTCCTTATTACCACTTGCAGGAGCTTTCTGTTCCGGCTCGTCATCCTGCTCTGACTTTTCTTTCTGCTTTGAAGCAGTTTCATTATCAGCAGACTGGTTATCTTCCTTATCAGTCTTCTCTTCTGAATCCTTAACCTCGGCAATATCTTTCTCTGTCTCTTCACTTCCAGCTTCGGTTGTGACCTCTGTAACAGCTTCCGTTGCCATTGCTACTTCTTCAGTTGGTTTTACGCTTTCCATCTGTTTCTCTGTCTGATTATCAGCCTTTTCCTTACCACCATTACAGGCAGCCATTGAAAAGACCAGTACTGCGGATAATAAGATAATACTTATCTTCTTCATAGTAATCACCCATCCCTTCTCCGCAAGAGGGACGGGCTTTGTGTTCCGTGCCATCCACCCTTGCGGTGAACTATTTATCTGTAATGCACGGGACACATAGGACTGTCCCGTATTCTGTGCATCTTAAACTCCTTTCATTATACCAGCTCTCTTATTTTAAAGAAATACTGCATAAGTCTTCTGTTTTTCTTGTAATTTAAGAATAAACCCTTTACCTGCATACGCTCACCTCCTCTCAGAATGTGCCCATTCTTACGAATGAAAGAAATATCCTTGCCACCATAGCGAATAGAAGAAGAATTATTCTGGCAAGTCCTAAGACCAGCTTCAACGCTCCAAGAATTATCCTCAATATCCACTTGAGTATCTCTAAAATTACTGTTCCTACGGCTCCCATAACTCTTCTCATAATAATCAGTCTCCTTTCGACATCCATCCCATTGCAAGTCCTGCAACATCTGCATCGTCCATAACATCTTCTGTAGGTTCTTGTGCTTCACTATTGGCTGCCTGCATTATTACCGGCTGACCAACATTCATCCCGGATATCACTCCGCCTAACAGCTTTATTACCTCTTTTCTAGCCTCATTGGTTGCTGCTTCAATGACCTCTTCCTTAATGTCATCAATATCTTCTGACCGGATATATTCAGCCCTCTCTTTTTCCTTCTTCTTGATAACAAAAGTTTCTTTTCCATAATTATCAATGTAGAACTGAATCGCATCTATAATGAACTGGTTCTTAGATTTGAAAATCTTCGGATCAAGGTTCTGAATCACATCATTGATTTTCACATGCTGAGGATTGCTCATGTTGAGGCGGACAGAAGTTTTTACTTCATATTCAAGTCTTCTTCCCATCATCTGCCTCCTTATGATAATCGCTTAGTGCTTTTAAGTCCCATTGTGGCAAACTGCTCATATCCTCTTGCATTTGCCTTTACATCAAGGTTATAGGAAATGTTCTTAGCATCATGACTACCAAAATTCTTCATCACAACTGCCCCGCCACCGACAAATACAATCGGTGTAGTCTTTAAGTTATACCCAAACTCACGGATTGAGTTATATACCTTATCAACAAAATCCTCTATCTCTGCCTTGATAATGGCAAAGTATTCATCATCAATATCTGACCTGCCATATCGCATGATATTCTGTATCTCTGACTCGTCTACCTCTCCGTTAAGTTGTCTTACACACTGTTCATTGATAGAACGCATACAGGTAATAAGACCTTTTGGTATCGTCACACACTTTGATTCATCCGGTGACTTGTTGATTACCGGCATAATGTCGATTGTCCAGCTACCGATATCTACTATCAGCGTTTTCTTTGCCATTGTAGGAATCTTGTCCACTACTGCTGCATAACACTGAGGGAATACTGCCACATCATCCATTTCAATATAATACGGCTCATTCTCATATTTGAAGCTTACACGCTTATTCTTTGTCAGGTACTTGATAAAATCATTCTTCTCTGCTCCAAACCTTGTAAGTGGTAGTCCTACGGCAAGGAATACCTTTGCCTCTGCAAGACCTCTTCTTTTAAGTTCCTTAGCAACTGCTGCAAGAGTGAGAAGATAAAAGCTGTCATCTTCGACCTTTGTATCCTTTACTTCCTGCCTCACAGTTCCAACCTTATAGAACTTTCCTTCATACTCAAGTACATCGCCGAAAAGTGCCGGAGTTGTTGTAATCTCCTTAACTCCTGTGACAAATACCTGAGAGATTGTTTTCATCATTGACCAACCATGATCAATGCCGATTACTTCTAACTTGTTATTCATATGTTTTGCACATCCTTTCTCCTTAAATAGCCACTTGAACATCTTAACCACCTACTTTCCTATCAGCTTTCGCATACAAGGAAAACAATAACCATTCCCTTGATAATATGGACATCCGACACATTCCGCTGGAAGCTTCTGTTCTTTTTTCTTAGATGGTTTACAACATGTTCCATTGGCACATCTGTTGTTATGTCCCCAGAAGAATCTACAATGCATACAATCTTTTAATTCTCTTTCAAGCTTTTCTTCTGGAGATACAAACCTGCGTTTCTTATGCTTATCTCTTTTTTCAACTGTTCCCACCAGAGCTCTCCTCCCTTCCAAGGAGTGATTGCTCTCTTATATTTTCCAATATCCTGTCCGACTCACCTGCTGTCCTTGCTAATGAATACAATACAATAAGAACAATAATTATAAATGCTATGCTAAATCCCATCATCACTTTATCCTCCTTCAAATTAGTTGCCATATAGACAAAATTTGAATTTGGAAGTGATATAGTCTACATGGCTATGCTTAATGCTAAGCATGTAGGTACACGCCAGTCTTCTAGACTCCTATATCGCCCCGTGTACAAAGAGGTGTTCTCACCTCCGGGAGTTACAGACGAGCCACAAAATGTGTTTCACGACGCCCTTCTGAATTATCAGAAGCACTATCTCCTCTTTTAGCCTTTTGAGGATAAGGACAAACTTCTCGCCCTCTGTGGTTGATTATCCTTACGCAACATGCCGAATCCTTTTTCCAGATTTCCATCCAACTTCTCACCCTTCATCTTTCGATCCATCAGGCTACTAATATGATAGCTGTGACTTTCATCCTCCAGGTACATGCCCCGTAAATTTACTACCTACAGATACTCTGCAGTGCAAACTACTTTGCAAATCTGTAACTGATTATTAAATTGTTCATCCCAAGTTTTTCTTGGAATGTCCATATATTACATTAGTTTCTATAATGCCGAAAGTGACAATCACGGGTCTTTTTTATCAAAACAGGTACTATTGCGGTCTTTTTTCTTCACCTAACAATTTATTCCAAATATGCTTGGGCAATGGTCTTGTTGGTTCCTTAAATTTTTCCAAATACATCTCAAAGATATCAGTGTTAATCAACGCTGAATTTCCAACCTTATACACTGCCCCTGCTTCAGAAGCCAAAACCATAATCCTTGATTTACTTATGCCATAAATAATGGCACCCTCAGTAGCATTTACATATTTTTTCATAATGTCTTTTGTATCTGAATAGAACTTATATGAGTTACTCATTCAATTCACCTTCTTCCTGCCCATATAACGGCTCTTTCAAAGGTCTTGCAGGTTGTCTGAATTGCTCCATATAATTATCAAATATTTCCAAATTGATTAACACAGTCCCCCCTGTTCCCTCATTTATTTTATATGTTGCACCTGCTGCTCTAGCCAACTCGATAAATCTATGTCTGCCAATACTGTATATAATTGAAGCTTCTCCAATTCTCGCAAACTTTTTAATTATCTGTTTATTTGTTCCAGGCACTTTGTATATGTGTTTCATAAACTCATCAAACCTTTCCTTTTTTACTAAATGAATATGGGTAAGCTTGTATAAAGAACCTGCCGCCTTAGCAATATATTCAGTTTCTTCAACACTTAATCCATATTCATGAGCCACCTCTTCGACCCTTATGTATCTTTTTATTACCTCCCCACCATGAAGATAAGCCCTAACATCCGGCTGTAATTGTGTTACCATCCTTTTCACCTACTTATAAAATTCATCATCAACTATATGGAATGTCTCAATGTACTCATCAAATATTTTTAAATTCACAAGCACTAACTGACCTAACTTATAGATTGCTTTGGCATCCTTAGCCATTTGCATAAACTTTGATACGCCCATATGATACATTTCTGCTCCTTCGCTATATCTTACAAACTTTGTATTACCATTCTTCTTAAATTCCTGATATGCCTTTGTGTGTTCCATGCTATTCTCCTTTCGGTATTTCAATTGTTCCTATAACGCAAAAAAGGACATCTTCTAAATTTCTTTAGAAAATGTCCTCTAAGTAATACAATCTTTAATTTTTCAGACTAAGCAATCTGTACTAACCTGTACTAATCTTTTTTTGACTATGCCAAAAATTGGTCAAATCTTGTCAAAACCCCTTGACCAACTATATATTTTAGTACATCCAAGTGCTGAAACCCTTGGTTTTACTGGGTTCTTACTTTTCTAACGACTTCATTGTCGGGAAGAGCAGCACGTCTCTGATTGCCTCCGCTCCTGTCAGAAGCATACACATACGGTCAATGCCGAATCCAATACCACCGGTCGGCGGCATACCGATCTCCAATGCGTTCATGAAGTCTTCATCTGTTGTATTGGCTTCATCATCGCCCTGGGCAAGCAGTTCTTCCTGGGCTTTAAAACGTTCTCTCTGGTCGATCGGGTCGTTCAGCTCAGAGTAAGCATTTGCCATCTCCCATCCATTCATGAAGAACTCGAAACGCTCTACATATTCCGGATTTTCTGGCTTTTTCTTCGTCAGCGGCGAGATCTCAACCGGGTGGTCCATAACGAACGTCGGCTGAAGCAGATGCTCCTCTACAAACTCCTCAAAGAAGAGATTCAGGATATCACCTTTTTTATGTCTCTCTTCAAACTCAATATGATGCTCTTTTGCAAGTTCTCTTGCCTGCTCCAGAGTCTCAACTTCATTCCAGTCAACGCCTGCGTATTTCTTCACTGCGTCAACCATCGTGATACGCTCGAACGGCTTACCGAGATCCATCGGGATTCCTTTGTATACGATCTGTGTCGTTCCGAGCACTTCCTGTGCGACAAAACGATACAGGTTCTCTGTCAGATCCATCATGCCGTGGTAATCTGTAAATGCCTGGTAAAGCTCCATCAGAGTGAACTCCGGGTTATGTCTTGTATCAAGACCCTCATTACGGAATACACGTCCGATCTCATATACCTTCTCGAGTCCTCCGACGATCAGTCTCTTCAGGTACAGCTCCAGGGAAATACGAAGCTTCAGATCTTCGTTCAAGGCATTGAAATGTGTCTCGAACGGTCTTGCTGCTGCTCCACCTGCGTTCTGTACAAGCATTGGAGTCTCAACTTCCATGAATCCTTCTCCGCTTAAGTACTTGCGGATCGCACTGAGAATCTTGGAACGCTTGATAAAGGTATCTTTAGACTCTGTGTTCATGATCAGGTCTACATATCTCTGACGGTAACGGGTATCTACATCTGTCAGACCGTGGAACTTCTCCGGGAGGATCTGTAAGCTCTTGGAGAGGAGTGTCACCTTCTCTGCATGGATAGAAATCTCACCTGTTCTTGTTCTGAAAGCAAATCCTTCCACTCCGAAGATATCACCGATATCAGATTTTTTAAAATCAGCGTAAGACTCTGTTCCGATCGCATCTCTTGCAACGTATACCTGGATGTTTCCCTGTAAATCCTGGATATTGCAGAAAGATGCCTTGCCCATGACTCTCTTAAACATCATACGTCCTGCAATTGCCACATGGATCGGGCTTGCGTCCATGATATTTCTTCTCTCTTCGTAATCCTTTTTAAGAGCTTCTTTCGCCTGCTCCTCATCCATTCCCTCTACGTTCGGCTCCTGGCGGTCTTTTAACAGCTCAGTCTCATGTGCCTCGTAAAGACCTTTCACCTCAAGCGAATGATGTGTCTGATCGAACTTTGTAATCTGGAACGGGTCTCTTCCGTTCTGCTGCAGCTCTGCGAGTTTCTCGCGGCGAACCTTCAGTAAGTGGTTAATATCCTGTTCCTGTGTCTGCTGTGCCAATCTCTTCACTCCCTTTTCTTTGTATTTTATTAGATATTTCTCTGGATAGAAAGTACTTTGTACTGCATAATTCCGGCCGGTGTTTCTACATCGACAATATCATCCTTGTGCGCGCCGATCAGAGCTTTTCCTACCGGAGACTCATTGGAAATTTTTCCTTCCAGGCTGTTTGCCTCGGTGGAACCAACGATCTGGAACTCGATTTCTTCGTCATACTCCAGATCCAGTACGTCTACTTTACATCCGATATTGATCTTATCGGAATCTACTTCGTCCTCAACAACAACCTCTGCGTTTTTCAGGATTTTTTCGATCTCTTCAATTCTTGCCTCGATGTCACGCTGCTCATCTTTTGCTGCATCGTACTCGGCGTTCTCGGAAAGGTCTCCCTGCTCTCTTGCTTCTTTGATTTTACCGGCAATTTCTCTACGTTTGTTTACTTTGAGGTCATGAAGCTCGTCCTCCAGTTTTTTCAGGCCGGCATAGGTAAGAATCGTTTTTTTCTGTTCCATTTTATACACCCTTTCTATCGTTTCTGTATCCAGTCATATCTGATTTTATTCTGTAAACTCTCCGGAAATGCGCTGTATTTTCAGTATTCCCGGTTGAAATAAGGATAGACTCCGCCTATCCTAACAATTAAAGTAGTATAAAGGATTGCCCACGGAATGTCAAGAAAAAAAGAAACGCAGGAAAGATTTTCTTTTTCACAAATCCTTCCTGCATCTTTCTCTTATTTTTCCTTTATTTTTCGGATGAGCTTCCTGTCAGTGCTTTCTTTTTCCAATTTCCTTTTTTATAGAAAATCAGCGTCAGAAGCGCACCCATGCACCAGCTTACCAGCATGGAAATCCAGAGTACCTGATATCGTCCGTTTGGCAGCTCCGGCGTTCTGGTCAGAAAGGCCAGACCGTATGCCAGCGGCACACGGATTACAACGGTAACAACCATCGAAATCCACATCGGGGTCATCGTATCGCCTGCTCCACGCATGACGCCGGAAAGCGACTGTGTTATTGCCATGGCAATATAGCCGACCGCAAGGATCTTCATCATATTGGCACTTAATGTTACGAGCTCTGTGGTATTCGTAAAGATTCCCATCAGATGATGGCCGAAAATAACAATTAAAAGGGTAATGGTCGTTGAGGTTCCGACTGCAATCAGTGTTCCCTGTTTTGCGCCCTGCTCTACGCGGTCCATACGGCGTGCACCGACATTCTGACCGGCATACGTTGTCATCGCGGTACCAAACGAAAAGTTCGGCATCATTGCAAAGCCATCGACACGCATGATGATAACATTCGCGGCGATAACCATTTCACCGAAGCTGTTGGTCAGCGACTGTACGATAACCATCGCCATGGAGAAGATCGCCTGGGTAATACCGGACGGCAGACCAAGGCGGATAATTTCCATCGAATACTGTTTTTTCATTTTCAGATATTTGGGTCTGAAATCAAAAATGTCGGTCATACGCATCAGACGCCACATGCAGAGTACTGCAGAAATTGCCTGCGCAATCACGGTCGCGTATGCAACTCCGGCAACGCCCATGTGGAACTGGGAAACGAATACAATATCCAATACAATATTGATGACCGTTGCCACCAGCAGATAAATCAGCGCCGAAATCGAATCGCCGAGTCCGCGAAGGATACCACATAGAATGTTATAGTACGCACTGCCGGCACAGCCCACCATCAGGATCACCAGATACGAGGTACACCAGTCGATGATAGAATCCGGTGTTTTCAGCATTTCCAGCAGCGGCCTTGAGAGGACGGCTCCCAGAATCATAATAATGATGGAGGAAATTGCTGTCAGCGTGACGCAGTTTCCGATCGTCATCGAAAGCTCTTTTCTTTGTTTTGCTCCAAAATACTGCGACACCATGACGCCGGCGCCGACGGAAATTCCGACGAACAGAACCAGAAGCAGGTTTAAGATCGGGCTGGCGCTTCCAACTGCCGCAAGCGCGTTGTCCCCGACATATTTTCCGATTACAATACTGTCAACCGTGTTGTAGAGCTGCTGGGCAATGTTGCCGATCAGCATAGGGATTGTAAAAGCTACAATCTTTTCCCACGGCTTTCCCACCGTCATGTCGGACGGTGCGAAAAGTTCCTTCATAGTCATACACTACACTCCCTCTTTTGTGTTTTTTGTCCCAATACCTCTGTTTATCAGTATAGCACAGAAAAAGCACCCATGATATATCAATATTGGCATATCATAGGTACTTTTTTGACTTGTTTTTATCCTCGTTCCCACTCATTCAGCATCTGTTCCAGCGCCTGCAGGCTCTCCACCTGATTGATCGCCGCGCGCAGCTTTGCCGAATGCGGAAAGCCTGCCGTATACCATGCAACATGCTTGCGCATCTCGCGGATGCCGATCGCGCCGCCTTTGTATTCCACCTGCATCCGTGCATGGCGGAGCATCATTTCTTTTACCTCATGCTGGGTCGGCCTTGCAAGCGTTTCGCCTGTTTCCATATAATGAAGAATCTGTTTAAAAATCCACGGATTTCCTTCCGCGCCGCGTCCGATCATGATTCCGTCACAGCCGGTCTGCTCCACCAGTGCCTCGGCACTTGCCGCATCTGTCACATCGCCGTTTCCGATAACCGGAATCGATACTGCCTCTTTTACCCGGCGGATAATATCCCAGTCTGCTTTTCCGGAATAAAACTGCGCTCTCGTTCTTCCATGAACCGCAATTGCAGCCACTCCGCAGTCCTCGAGGATCTTCGCAATTTCCACAGCATTCGCCGATTCTTCGTTAAAGCCCTTTCGAATTTTAACTGTCACCGGCTTTTTCACTGCCTTTACCATACCGGTCACAATCTTCCGCACCAGCGCAGGATCCTTCATCAGCGCGGAGCCCTCGCCGTTGTTGACGACCTTCGGCACCGGGCAGCCCATGTTAAAATCCAGAATGTCAAACGGCCGCTCCTCGATCTGTGCGGCAATCTGCGCCAGAATTTCCGGATCACTGCCAAAAAGCTGGAGCGATACAGGATGTTCACCCGGATGAATCGTCATCAGATCCTCGGTATTTTTGTTCTTATACAGAATCGCCTTCGCGCTGACCATCTCCATACAGATCAGGCCTGCTCCCTGCTCCTTGCAGAGAACGCGGAACGGCAGATCCGTCACACCTGCCATCGGTGCGAGCACGAGCGGATTTTGCATTTCCACATTTCCGATTTTCAGCGGAGACATCGTCTGGAGCGTACGTTTCTTACTTTCCATCCGGCTTCTCTCCGTCTTCTTCTGCGAACGCTTCCTCCGGCACTTCCTCGCCGAGGAAGAAAACGCGGTAATACAGCTCCAGAGATTCCAGCAGATCCTTTTTCTCCTCCTGATACTGCTTGATCCGCAGCGCACCGCCGATCTCATCGTACATCGCATCCGCATCTACAGCCTCTGTTTCGAACTGCAGACTGCCGTCACTGTCAAACCACATGGTGAAAATGCCGCCGATTTCCACGGTGAACATAACGCACATGATATGAAGCTCATCCTGCACGGACTGCGGCAGGGATGCAAAATCCTGGTTAAAATAATATTTCTGCTCATACGCACTCGCTCCGCAGAGCACTACTTTTTCATCATCTGAATACATATATTTTCCTTTCCTGATCCAAGTTTTTTATACATAACTGTACAGGCCGCGCACTGAAACCTCGCCGGAATGCACTTCCGCGATCGTTCCATCCTCTTTTCTCACACGCAGCTCACCCGTCGACGTGATGCCGAGCGCCACACCCTCGAACGGCTCTTTCGGATCCAGCACACGCACCGGCTGATCCTTATTTGCAAGTACAGCCTCATAGGCTTCCTGCAGCGCCGAGAGATCTCCCGCCTCCAGGAATTTTTCGTAATTCTCCTCGAACGCCTCCAGCACCGCTGCGACTATTTTCGCCCGATTGACCGGATGCCCCATTTCGATCGCCAGTGACGTCGCGATCTCAGCAATTTCTTCCGGAAACTCCGTCTGGTTCACATTGATTCCCGTTCCAATGACGACATAATTGATGTAATCGATCTGTGCACTCATCTCGGTTAAGATTCCGCAGAGCTTTTTCCCGTTCAGCACCGCATCGTTCGGCCACTTAATTCTCGTGTCGACGCCGAGCGCTCTCTGTACCCCCTGCACAACAGCAAGTCCCATCACAATCGTCAGCATCGGCGCTTTGGCCGGCTCGAGATCCGGGTACAGCAGGAGGGACATCGAAACGGAAGTTCCCTCCGGCGATTTCCAGACTCTTCCGCGGCGGCCTTTTCCAGCGGTCTGCGTCTCGGCCGTTGTCAGTGTACCGTTCGGCGCTCCTTCTTCCGCCAGGCGCTTCGCCCACGTATTTGTCGAATCTACTTCATGGCTGTAATAGACCGTCTGTCCAACATATTTCGTATGCGTGCGGCTTTCCAGCTCGTCCTTCGTCATCAGATCCGGCTCGTTCAGCAGACGGTAACCTTTATTCTGTACCGCCTCGATCTCGTATCCTTCCTCTTTTAACTGATTCATGATCTTCCACACTGCAGTACGGGAAATTCCAAAATGTTCACACAAATCCTGACCCGAAACATTTTCTCCTGATTCTCGCAGAAGGCGCAGTGTCTCAGCTCTTTTATTTTCCAGCATATGATATCTTCACACTCCTCACATAAACCAACAGCAGCGCTGCGAAAGACGTGCTCCGCAGCGCTGCTGTACGTGTCTTGCCATTCTTCTATTATACACAGTCTGTTCCGGTTTTTCCACCAGAAAGTTTATGCACCAAGCGTTGCTGCCATCACAGCTTTGATCGTGTGCATGCGGTTCTCTGCTTCCTCGAAGACTCTCGACTGTGCGGACTCAAATACCTCATCGGTAACTTCCATCTCATCCAGTCCGTAACGGTCGTGGATCTCTTTTCCAATCTTTGTTTTCAGATCGTGGAACGACGGCAGGCAGTGCAGGAATACCGCGGTATCCTTGGCATTTGCCATTGCTTCTTTTGTCACGCGGTACGGAGTCAGATCGTGGATTCTCTCCTCCCATACGCTGTCCGGCTCACCCATGGATACCCAGACATCCGTATAGATAACATCGGCGTCTTTCGTTCCCTCTTTTACATCCTCGGTGAGGGTGATGGTTGCGCCGCTCTCCTTTGCATACTCTTCACACTGTGCAACGAGTTCCGCGTTCGGGAAGTATTTCTTCGGTGCGCAGGCTACAAAATCCATACCCATTTTTGCAGATGCAATCATCAGGGAATTTCCCATGTTGTAGCGGGCGTCGCCCATGTAAACGAGTTTGATGCCTTTTAAGTGGCCGAACTCTTCCTGGATTGTCAGCATATCGGCGAGCATCTGGGTCGGGTGGTACTCGTTGGTCAGTCCGTTCCATACCGGGACTTTGGAATATTTTGCCAGCTCCTCTACGATCTCCTGGCCGAATCCACGGTACTCAATTCCCTCATACATTCCTGCAAGAACGCGGGCCGTATCTTTGATGCTCTCTTTTTTACCGATCTGGGAACCGGTCGGGTCAAGATAGGTGGTTCCCATGCCGAGATCATGTGCGGCTACTTCGAAGGAACAGCGGGTTCTGGTGCTGGTTTTCTCGAAGATCAGCGCAACGTTTTTACCGCGCAGGGTGTCCACCGGAATGCCTTTCTTTTTCTTATCCTTCAGCTCTGCGGACAGATCCAGCAGATAGGAAATCTCTTCCGGGGTGAAATCCTTTAATGTCAGAAAATCGCGTCCTTTTAAATCCATGGTGTGTTCCTCCTTAAATATATCGGTATGTAATGTATTTTTATCGCTTAAGATGGTTTCTATTATGAAACAGGCCGGCGCATCTGTCAAGGGGTGAAATGTATATTTTTACGTATTTTACTTGTATTATTCATAATATATGTATTTTTATACATTTTTATTCTGTTATTCTTACCGGCAACTACAGAATCTGCCAGTGGCAGCTCCCTCCGGATGCAGAGCAATAAAAAATTCTCCCGTGTCCGGCATGATGCGTTTCACGGGAGAATCCT
Organism: Blautia sp. OF03-13; assembly: GCF_003460685.1. Lineage (NCBI taxonomy): Bacteria > Bacillati > Bacillota > Clostridia > Lachnospirales > Lachnospiraceae > Blautia > Blautia sp. OF03-13. The sequence goes on from NZ_QTVR01000006.1 coordinate 102,097, forward strand.
GCTTTTTTATTTCTGTCCTTCTTTCCCTGCCGGGCCTTTCTGCTCTTCCACGATTCCCTTGAATGTGGTAGCCAGACTTGCCAGTCCCTGCAGATCGGACGGAACAACAATCTTCGTTGCTTTTCCATTCGCCAGAACACCAAGTGCCTCGAGACTCTTTAAGGTAAGAACCGCATCGTCAGCACCTGCCTCTTTGATGGCACGGATACCATCGGCATTTGCCTGCTGTACTTTGAGGATCGCCTCCGCCTGGCCTTCTGCCTCGCGGATTCGTTTCTCTTTTTCTGCCTCAGCACGAAGAATCGCTGCCTGCTTCTCTGCCTCTGCATCCAGGATCGCAGACTGTTTTTTACCTTCGGCAACCAGGATGGTCGATTTTTTCTCACCTTCTGCAATCAGGATTGCTTCACGGCGTTCACGCTCTGCTTTCATCTGTTTCTCCATGGCTTCCTGAATGGCTGCCGGAGGCATGATGTTTTTCAGCTCAACACGGTTGACTTTAATGCCCCACGGGTCGGTTGCGATATCGAGAGCTGCCTGCATCTTCGTGTTGATAATCTCACGGGATGTCAGTGTTTCGTCCAGCTCCAGATCTCCGATGATGTTTCGAAGTGTCGTTGCGGTCAGGTTTTCAATGGCCATCAGCGGATTTACAACACCGTATGCGAACAGCTTCGGATCGGTAATCTGGAAAAATACGACCGTATCAATCTGCATCGTAACGTTATCTTTTGTAATGACCGGCTGCGGCGGGAAATCCACCACCTGCTCTTTTAAGTTCACGCGGATTGCCACGCGCTCGATAAACGGAACCTTAAAATGAAGACCGGTTGCCCAGGTGCCTTTGTATTTTCCAAGACTCTCAACAACGTAAGCACTGCCTGCGGCACGATCTTCACACACGATGCTGCAATAAACAGTACAATCACAAGAAGAAAAATCATTAAAATTCCTGCAATTCCTCCACCACTCATGTTTCATTTCCTCCTTCTTTTTCTTTGACCTTTACAATCAGCTTGACGCCTTCCACACGGAGCACTTCCACCACGGTCTCTTTCGGGATAATGCCTCCTTCGCTTTCCGTTCTCGCAGTCCAGGTGTTTCCGCCCAGCGATACCTTTCCGGTGCCTGCCAGGTTGGAAATCTCTTCTGCGACGATCCCTTCCATTCCAATCACGCGGTCTACATTTGTTTTTAAGGTATCCTTATTCAGGAAACGGACGGCTACAGGACGTGTAAAAATCAGAAGTATCAGCGATACAACAAGAAAGCAGACCATCTGAATTACAAATCCGGCTCCGCACATAGCTGCGATCAGAGCAATCAGGGCGCCGCCCGCAAACCAGATGGTTGCCAGACCTAACGTTGCCGCCTCAATCACCAGCAAAACCACAAGCGCAATCAGCCAGTACACTGCATATTCCATGCTCCTCTCTCCTTTCCGATTTCTTGGCTGTTGGATTCATGATACTATATGAGAATGAAAATAGCAAGCGGAGAGGTGGAATATTCAGAAAAAAGACAGGATTTTAAGAACTGGTCGCACAGAGACAGCGCAGAAAACCCGATCTTCTTATTCTTCCATCACATCTTTTCATTTTAAAACGGCTACAACCATTCTTTACACACTCCTATCTGTTGTGATGCAGTTATAGAAACGAAGAAATTTGTAATGTTTAAAGCGTTCGAAAAAGCAGATTACATTTTCATAACGTTTTGCACCTGTGTGAAGTGAAAGGAATGGCTATAAAAATGAAAAACTGGAAAACAGCTCTTTCAAGAAGGAAATAAAGAAAGGAAATATAAAGACTGATTTTTTATTTATAAACTATCAATTCCAAGGCTTGACATCCATACAAAAACAGCTGCCACAACAAAATACATATGCATCTGTATAAAAAGTACCAAGGTAAATGCTAATAATTTCCAAAACAGCGATTTAATCTGCCTTGTATAACGAATGCACTCTTTTAGTGTCAGTTTTTGTTCTACAAACGGGTTTCTGCTGTATTGCTTTAATATCTTCGCCGCGACACGAATTTTTTTCCCTTGATATGTCATTTCTTCTTTGGCAAGATACATTGCACCAATGAGCAGATGAAAGAAAATCAGATCTCCATATTCTCTGGAAAGATGCTTTTCTTTCAGAAACTGTTCAAAATCAGATGCAATCAAAATCCAGTTTCTCATCAGATTCTTTTTCGGTTGATATGTCAGGGACTGGAGATTTTCACGGTAAAGAACGATGCTCTGTGGGACAAAAGCATATTTCGGATGGCATGCACAGCATCTAAAATTATGTGCCTTGTCTTCGGCGTAACTGTATGGGGGAATCCACAAATCGTGAGACTCCAGAAAAGATTTGCGGTAGAGTTTTCCCCAGTCGTAAGAAAGCGTTCCTTTTTGAAAAAATCCATGAAACCGGAACTCTGCGCTGTCCGGGTTTTCTTTTTCCAGATTACTGCAGCATTTCACTTTTTCGCCATTCGCCCTCCATCTGCGATATGTTCCGATCACAATATCTGCCTGCTCTCTTTCTGCCCGTGCGGCAAGGGAACGTATGGCAGATGAATCGTCCAGCTTGTCGTCTGCATCCAGGAAGAGAAGATATTTTCCTGTTGCTTCTTTTATCCCTGCATTTCTGGCTGCTCCACTGCCTTTATTATTCTGATGAATCACACGGATTCTTGGATCTGCTGCAGCAAGTTCCTCACACATTTGATTGGAACGATCTGTTGAACCGTCATTCACCAAAACAATCTCCAACTCTGAATAGTCCTGTTTTCGTACGCTCTCAACACACTCCGTCAGAAATTTTTCCGCCTGATAGACCGGAATAATCACACTTACCAGTGGATAAAACATCTTTTTTCTTTCCTCTTCTCCTATTCTTTGTACCCAAAATATAGCGGATTTTTAAAGAAACGTCAACTGAACTTTGCTTTCTTTTTGTTTTCATTTACAAATGTCTCAGCGTATTGATTCCTCCATTATTCTATAAAACAAGCTATTTCTCATCCACTCTTTACACCACAGTATATGTTGTGCTAAAGTTATAAAAGGGTCAAACATTTGCACACCCATTCCTATTTTTCCTGAAAACATTTTTCGGATATATTCTGCACGTTGGACATTACTGGCAGTATTCCTACTTAGCAGTTGCATCAATATATGGCTTTGGCGAACAGATCATAAAAAAATACGTTTTATCTGTCTGGATGCTTTTGTCATGTTGTTAATCATGAATCTTGGAAATGGATATATCCATTATTACCAGATGCTATCTTAAATAAAATACCAGAAAATGAGCGGTCCAGTGTATATAATTATGAGACAAGTTCCCAATGGCTGCTGTCTGGACTTGAACCTTATGACAAATACTGTATTACAGCAGACCATTTTTCGATGCTTTCAAATGAAATTTTTCAGCATATTCAAAATTTATTCGAGCACAGAGAGCCTATGTACATAGTAACAGGGCGCAATGTGCAGATTCAAAACCAAATTGTACAAACATATCTGGAAAAAGATTATACTGAATTGTATACCAACAACATTTATACATTATATCAAAAAATTCCTTAAACACTAAATAAATCGTTCTCACTATTAAAGTAAAGAAAAAAATATATCAACTTCTACAAAGAAAATTGAACAACTTTGACAATGTAAACTGATTTTTTGTACTGTTTCGTTATCGAAAGTATACTGTTTTTTTTGGTACAATATACGAAAGGATCGTTACAAATGAAAAAACAGATCATTGATTTTGTCATCACATGGGTGGACGGATCAGACCCCTTATGGTTTCGCCAAAAACAGAACGCCAAAAAAAAGCAAGGAGTTTCTGTTGATATCGACGACCGTATTGAACGCTATCGCGACTGGGAAATTCTAAAGTATCTATTTCGTTCGATAGAAAACTTTGCTCCATGGGTAAATAACGTATATTTTGTAACATGCGGTCATCTGCCGGCGTGGCTCAATACAGAATGTCCAAAATTGCAGATTGTTTCACACAAAGATTTTATTCCCGAAAAATATCTCCCCACCTTTAACTCGCATTCCATTGAGTGGAATTTCCACCGGATAAAAAATCTGTCGGAACACTTTGTTTATTTTAATGATGATATGTTTTTGCTGCATCCAATAAAGCCAACCGATTTTTTTGAAAACGGAAAACCCGTTGATATGCTTGCCCTGCAGCCCGATGTTGCAAACGTAGAAGATACCATTATGCCATATATCTATCTGAACAATACTATGCTGCTTGCCAAGTACTTTGACAAACGGGAAAACATGAAAAAGCAGCCAGGTGCCTATTTTCACATCGGATATCCTCCCATGTACTTTGGATATAATCTTCTGGAAATGGCATTTCCACGATTTACCGGTTTTTACACCGTTCATGGCCCGTCTCCTTTGAAAAAGGAGACTTATCGTTTCTTCTGGGAAAAGGAAGAAGAATTGTTAGACGGTGTCTGCAGCCACCCATTTCGTCATAAAGATGATGTGAGCCAATATGTTCTGCGGGAATATCAGAAACTGAGTGGTGATTTCGTTCCAAGAAACACGCACAAGTTCTGTAAATACTTCAATTTAAAACCGGAAAACCCGGAACTGGTAAAGACAATCACAAAGCAGACTGCAAAGTGCATCTGCATCAATGACAGCAATTTTGAAATCCCATATGAACATGTAAAACGGGAACTGAACGATGCCTTTTCCAAACTTTTTCCGCAGAAATCACAGTTTGAAAAGTAAATTTTGTTCCATATTCAGAGGCGGAAATTTATCTGCATCTATTTTGGCATTACGTTATCGGAACGTTCTTGTTTTTTAATCGAAATAGTAACATTTTTACCCCAAATCTATTGACATTTGCGGGATTTTCCTCCTATAATAAGAATTGTAACCAAGGATGATTTTGCAAGAAAAGGACGTGAATATATATGACTAAAAATTACACAAAACCAATCGTTACAATTGATTCTGGTATGGCAGAAGGTGTTTATGCGGCAAGTGGTGCAACAAAAGGAACTCTGAACGTTACTTATTATGGCGTATGGGATCGTTGGGGCACAAATGGTGGTAAAGGACTTGCACAGGCAAGCTGGTCTGATCTGGATGGAACCATCACATTGAATATTAATTTCAATGATACTGTTGATTCAATCGAGACAGATGATGCCTCCGTACAGAAATCCTGGTCTGGAAAAACTGCCACCCTCACTTTTGCAAGCACAGCAACCAATCCGCTGACCATTGGTATTCATCTGAACCATGGAACCAGCATCGACGATCTGCAGCTCACTGGATTTGACTACTCAGTGAACTAAAAAATGAACCATGTATGTGAACCATATCTTTTCGCTTCGTTTGAAAAGATATGGTTCACAGAAAAAGCAGCCAGAATGGCCGCGGAAGGGGTGCAGAAAATGAGTAAATATGTAAAACCTGTAATTTCTCTGGATGAAGGAATGGCTGAAGGTGTTTATGCGGCAAGTGGATGTTATACTGCATCTGCATATATTCACCAGACTCCAGAAAACGGACGTGGCGATTACCGTATTCAGGTAAATGGAAAGCATAATGCTGATCATACCAAGGAAGCCCAGGTTCTGACTATCAGTTTCAACCAGAATGTTACTTATGTTTCTGGCGGCGCAGGACTTATTTCCGGTAACGAAACCACTACACTGAAAGTAAAACTGGCTTATCATCAGAATCCAACCGATAATATCGGTTTCGGTGACTTGGTTGTTACTTCCGATGCAGGTCTTGCAATTACTGGAGTAAGCATTACCGATTAATGGATCACTTCCCGTATTCTAAAAAATGGAATGCCTTTTGGCATTCCATTTTTTATTCGCTTGTAACCTGTTTTTACAAATTCGGCTCCAAATTTTGCAGGTACTTTCAATTCTGCAACTTTCTTCAATTTTAGAAATCCTTCTCCATCTCCAAAATTTCTTTCTCGCCCAGCTCCTCACACTTCTTTCCTCGAATCGCATACACTCTCGTACAGATCCAAGCACCGTCGGCCGGTGTGTCGTTACAATGCAGGTTCGCGGATACGTATCTGTCATAATATTTTTCAGCACTTTCCGTTCCGTCGCCACATCGAGCGCCGAAGTTGCTTCATCCAGCAGCAAAATCGGAGATTTTCGAAGCAGTGCACGCGCAATCGAAAGCCGCTGTGCCTGTCCTTCTGAGAATCCGCCGCCGCGTTCTTTCACCATACTTTCAATACCATCCGGCAGTTTCTCCACAAATTCCCATGCACATGCCAGTTTCAACGCCTCCACGATCTCTTCATCTGTGGCTTCCGGTTTCACATTTCGCATATTTTCTGCAATTGTTCCTGAAAACATCGTATTCCCCTGTGGCACATAAGAAAACAATTTCCTTGTGGACGGCGACAGTGCAATCCGTTGTTCTCTGTCTTCCCCTGCACCAATCCATGCTTCTCCCCCCTGGGCACGCAGCAAGGATAAGATCAGCCGCAGCATCGTTGTCTTTCCCTCGCCGGACGGGCCGACGAGTGCAATAATTTCATGCGGCCACGCTTCCAGTGATGCTTTCGAAAACACTTCTGTTCCCGTATGGTAGGTATAGCTCAAGTCCTCCATAGCAAGCCCGATGCCGCTTGCCCGGTATTTTTCTGCAAACTGCTCCACTTCCCGATCCGCACTGTAGTCCTCCTGCGGCATCTCCACAATATCCATCAGACGGCCGGCTGAGATGCCAAGAGAAATCGCCGATGGCACAAGGCTGACCAGCGAATTGACGGAACCCGTCAGTGTACCGGACAGAGACAGAAACATGGTCATGGTTCCGTAAGAAATTGCCCCGCTCCAGACACGGTAAATTCCCCATCCGTAGCAGCTGTAAGATACAAGATAGCTGATTAACGTCATCAGAAGCGAGGTTGCAATCGACATTTTCTGGAAATCCAGGCGCATTTTGATGTATTCCTGCTGCAGATTTTTCAGGCGATCGACATAAAAGCGGATCATATCGAATGCCTTGATTGTCTGAATATTGGAAAATGCTTCCTGATTAAATCCGTAAAGTTTCGCACTCATCTGTGCGCTCCGCTGGTTATTGTTCGTCATCCGGCGCAGCAGCGGGCGGGACAGAAGCGCACTGAACGGGATGCCAAGCAATGCAAAAATGGCAAAGGTGGGATCATAATGTACCACAATCGCCAATGCACTGATAAATTTCACAGTATAGATCACAAGATTCGGCAGCCAGTTCAGGATACCACTGGAAATATTTGAAGCATCAGAACTCCACCGTGTTACCAGATCTCCGGTATGATACGCTGTCAGCGATTCCCAGTCCGTGACCAGAATCTTGGCAAAAATATCATTCTGGATTTCGCGGTCTACCTTCAGGTTAATCATCGTAGATGCATACGCAGATGCCTGCGAAATCAGGGTATTTCCAAAAGAAAAGCCGATCATCAGTGCGAAGGTCTGCAAAAGTTTTCCTGTCTGGTGCCCGGTGATAATATCAACCAGATCTTTCGATATCACACTGGACGCAAGAGAAACACCGGTTCCGAAAACACCAAGTGCGGTATAGAAAATCATGGCTTTCCAGTATCGTCTGGCATACTGTGCAATCCACAGAAATTCTTTCCACATCTTCTGAAGCATTTCCGCCTGGAGGCATTTTTTTATTTTTGTCCACAAGTTTCTCATTTTAAAGCCTCCTGCGCAAGTTCATCCTCCGTGATTCTGTGATGCATCACTTCTGCCGCTGTATCATTTTTCGTACAGCGCAGGAAGTAAACCGGCTTTTCATTTGCAATTTCTTCCGCAAAAGCAAGATTCTTTTTCATCAGCCTGCCGTCCAGGGCGGCGAGATCATCCGCTGCATCACACGGAGTGTTTTCTGCTCTTTCGTCAGGGAAACGATTTTATCCTCCGGCGCTTTTTCCAGCAGCACAATCCCTCCCAGCTCTTTCTTTTCGACTGTGAAAATTTCTGATGTGCCGCACCACGGGATTCCGTATACTACAAACTGATCGCCCTCTTTTCCTATGAGGTTCAGATCTCCGTTCAGAAACGGCGTGTCAAACAGTTTTTTCCAAAGTGCCGTATGAGTCGATTTTCCCATTCCCGACGGACCGGAAAACAGCCATGCTTTTTCCAGATAAAGAAGAGATGCGGAATGCAGCACAAACATGCCTTTTTTCTGTGCCAGGAACAGAAATACCGGCCGGATCGCCAGAAAGAGGGAATCCTGCTCTTCTTCTGTCATAGGCAGACGGTAATAAATACAGGCGAAGCTTCCATCCGCTTTCATCCAGATTTCATAGATATTTTTAAGAGCCGGGAACCAGAGGACATAGCCTTCTTCCCACGCGCAGACTGTCAGATCTTTATTCCGGATCAGAATGTTTCCATTCTGGTGGCTTTCCGGTACATGCTCGATCAATTCTAACGTGAGATCCGCCGCATCCTGCCTATTTTCTGTTTTTATCACCGTTTCTTCCACTTCTTTTTCTCCTGTTTTTTTCGCTGCCTCTCCTTCTGTTTTCTCTGTTGCTTCTTCCTCTCCTCTTTTCTTCTCAAAAGAAGCAAACTGTTTTGGAATGCAGCCCTCTTTTCCATAAACAGCAATGGAAATTCCTGCGATCTTCAATTCTCCGGCGCAAGTTCCATCCGGAGAACCAAGTTCCCGTCGTACCGCACCAAAGGCAAGAAGCTCCTTCACAAAAGCCTGAATATCTTTTTTCAGTTCCTCCTGCTCTTCTTCCGGCACTTCATAACAGCGAATCATTTTCTGCTGAAGTTCTTCCATTGTTTTTGGTGTTTCCAGCGCTTCCCAGAGAATCCGTGCGGTCTCATTCAGCTCCATTCCTCGCTGCTGGTCTGCTATTTTCTGCCCATAAGGCAGAAGATAATGTGTGTTCCCGATTTTCTGTAGTAAATATCCTTCCTGCCTTCTGATTCTCATAATCTGATTTCCCTTCCTGTGTTTGTTTTCTTATATTTGCTGTCTTTCGTTTTGTATGTAAAGTTATGCTTTTTCTGCTCATCATCCTTTTTATTTTCAGGGTAAGCTGTTATAATAAAATTCAGGTAACTATTCAGAGCCACTCGTCAAAATGCCACGCATTTCGTCGGTTCGGCGTATCCGCCAAATGGAGTTTTTTATGTACACTTACGATATTGAACAACTTTTAAAAAACGGTTCTGCCGTCAAACTGAAACCGCAGGGCTACAGTATGTATCCTCTTTTTCTTCCGGGCCGGGACGAAGCTGTCATTGAACACTGTGTTCCTTCCGAACTTCATCGCGGCGATGTAATTCTGTATCGCCGTGTGCAGGGAATCCTTGTTCTGCACCGCATCTGCCGAATTACCAGGGATGGCTTCTATCTGGTCGGGGACAATCAGACCGAAGTGGAAGGACCTCTTTCCCCGGAGCAGATTCATGGAAAACTGACTGGTGTCGTACGCAATGGAAAATCGTTTTCTGTTTCGTATCCAATTTATCGGATGCTTTCTTCCATCTGGCTCTTTTTACGCCCTGTCCGCCCGTTTTTCTGGTCGGTAACGGCTTTTTTCCGCAGGTTTTTTCAGAAGCACTGATTTTTTCATTGTCCTCTCCGAATTTTTTTCAAAATGCACAGAGAAATTTCTATTGCATCAGGCTTTTCGCATTCCCTTCACCATGGTTACAATGCTCTGAAGTCTCCAGCCTCTTCCAAAGATCACCAGATCCAGCAGCAGCGGAATCGCAATACACAGGAGAAAGCAGACGCAGAACAGAAGCATACCGCCTGCTCCGTATATCAGTGGTACGATTTTCTGCATCAGCAGAACTTCGCCCGCTATGACTGCCAGATACTCTCCGATATCCTGCGCATACCGCAGCGCCTCTCCCGGCATCTCGAGGAAATCCCGGAAATAAATGATATACCGATACAAGATCTGCAGCAGATAAGACAGTAAGGTTCCAAGCAGAACGCCTGCCATCCCATACGGTTTTACAAGTGCCAGTGACACGATCAGATTAAGAAGTGCGGAGGATGCTCCGACATTTTTCTCTTTTTCAAACAGTCCCGTCACGCCCATCACAAGGCTGAGCGGCAATCCCATAATTCGAACCAGCAATACTACAATACAAAAAACAGTAATTCCCCAGCCAAGTTCGTAGGAAGGACCAAGCCAGATATCACGGACAAATGGTGTAATCAGAGAAAACAGGCCAACCGATACAACCGACGCAATGCAGAAAAAGCCAAAGGTCAATTGCCGCAGAATCTCATAATTTCTCTGACGATTTTTTTCTGTAAAATAATCTCCGACCGTCGGCTGGATCGTATTCGCAAGGATCGTGAGAATATTGCTGATCGCCTGCGTAATCATACAGTAATTTGCATATCGTCCTACCGTACCGACCCCGATAAAACCGGAAATAATCAGGTTGTCCGTGCAATACAGCATTTTTTCTGAAATTCTGGAAATAAACAGGCTTTTCAGATCTCTTACAATTCTTTTCGTCAGAGACGATGTGCTCTTTTCTTTTCTCCGCTGGCGCAAAAACGGATATTTCTGCTCCACATACCAGCTGATCCAGATATTCAGCACGACTTCCGTTACGGTTCCAATACCAAGCGCCAGCAGATAATTCTGTTCCCATGTAACCAGCAGAATAATCGCCAGATAGCTGACCACATTTAAAATCAGTCCGGTGATGCTTGCAATGTATTCTTTCTGATCCGCAATCAGCAACGACTTCCGGTACGTTAAAAGATAAGAAAGAACGGTTCGAACCAGCCACATCGCATACAGAACGCGGATATAGGATAACGAATAACTGTTATTTTTCATAAAAAGGTGGATGAACGGCAGAACCGCCATTCCCGCCGCAAATACAAGAACAGCAAAGACGTGATATGCCTTTCGGTAAAGATTCATCAGCGATGCAATCTCTGCCTCATCCTTTCTTGCAAGCGCGCCATACAAATGGTAAACGATTGCCGTGGATATGCCAAGCTCCGTCACGGAAAGGATATTGATGACATTGGAAATAACACCATTCATTCCAACCAGCTCCGCGCCCATGTACAGGTTCATGGCACGCTGGCTGAAAAAGCCGAGGATCAGAAGCGCAAACTGTGAAAGCATACTGAAAAAACTGTTTCGGAATAAATTTTTAATGCGCATAAGTTCCTCCTTCTTCTCGTTTTTATAACATGCTACGCGGGTAAACAGTTCCGTAATTTTACATCACTCTTATTTTCCACTGTTTTCATGGATTTTGTAACATTAAAATGGTATCATATATCTAATACCTGCTATCGTTGCTGCCGTTTCCAGATACCTGTGAATGGCAGTATCCCTTTTGGAAAGGCTTTCCTTTATGAAAACAAATAGAAAAAAATCATTTTCTTATCTTCTGTTTTTTCTTCTGCTTCTGGTATTCCTTGCACTGTTCGCATTTCTTGGTATCCGTTCTTTTTATCGTGCGAATTACATGCCGGAACCATGCACAGAATCCGCAGACGAGTTATCCAATCCATACATTGGATTTTATCACATGTATGGCTATGTTCTTGGAAGCGATTCGCTCTCGAATCTTCCTGCCGCCTCTGATTCCGACGCCAAAAACAGGCAGGGAATTGTCATGCTGGAAGTGAATCTGCAGAATTTTTCAAACGAAGATCTCTCCGATTCAGCTCTTTCCCAGCTTGATACCATTCTCTCTGCCTGGCAGAGACATGGCAGTCAGGTGATCTTACGTTTTCTCTACGACTGGGATGGAAAAGCAATGGAAACAGAGCCGCAAAGTCTGGAGCAAATTCTGCGTCACATGGACCAGACAGCTGAAGTTGTAAATCGCTACACGGACTGTGTTTTTCTGATGCAGGGCATTTTTGTCGGAAACTGCGGGGAAATGAACAATTCTCACTACATGTCCGATGAGGACTGTACTACCCTGATGCACCATCTGGCAGAGGTAACGGATCCTTCGGTTTTTCTGTCTGTCCGCACACCGGTACAGAGGCGGAAAATTCTGGATTCCTCCGAACGGCCGACAAAGGAAACAGCTTTTGATGGTTCGCTTTCCTCCCGGCTTGGACTGTTTAACGATGGTATGCTCGGAACGGCCAACGATACCGGCACTTATGGTGATACCGCTGCCTCCGCAGACACTTACCGTTCCGCCTGGGTTCGTGAGGATGAGCTTTCCTTCCAGAATGAACTCTGCAATTTCGTCCCAAACGGCGGCGAGGTCACTCTGGATAACCCATTGAATGATCTCGCACATGCCATTCAGGATTTATCGCGCATGCATGTCTCCTATCTGAATTCGGAACACGATCCCGCGGTTCTGGATAAATGGAAAGCAGCTGCTTACAAAGACAAAGCTTCCGTTTTTAACGGATTGTCCGGCTATGATTATATCGAGCGTCATCTGGGATACCGCTATGTCATCCAGGACACTGCTTTGGATTCGTCTGATTTTCAGATACGGCTGGAAAATGTTGGTTTTTCTGTCTGCTATCGAAAACTGGATTTACAGCTCACCCTGGTTTCTTCCGATGGTGAGGTTTTCTCATTTCCCATCTCTTCGGATTCCAGATTCTGGATACCGGGGACTACTGCAGAGCTCTCTATTTCTCTCCCGCTTGCGAGACTCACCAAAGGCAGTTATACGGTATATTTCCAGATGACGGATCCTGTTCTGCAAAGGGAAATTTTGCCCGCAAACACATTTTCTCATGATACGCATGGATTTTCGATTGGTACGCTCGAAATCAGCAAATTATATTAAAACAATCGGGTCAATTTTGAAAATTCCCAAAAAGGGGCGTCCCTGTTTTTCTCCCTGATTGGCAAATGAAATAGTTCTTCCATCCCGCCTGCGGTACAGCGCCAGATACAGTTTCTGTTCTTCTGGTTCTGCTAATTCCGCAGGCAGTTTTATTTTCTGGCAAAGAGTGGTTTTTTCTCCGCTCTTCCAGAGTCTCGCATCTGTTGCAATCTGTATTTTTTTCTGAAGCGTTCCGTTTCTTTCCAGCTCCAGATAACAGTCTGCCTCTTCGGTCAGTTCTGCAAATCCTTTGTTTTCCAGTGTAATCTGAAGTTCTTCCCTTTCCGAAACAAACTCCACACCTTCCACAACAAACCGATAGCCGAGACGTTTTCCAATTGCCTCCAGGCCGCTTTCGTCCTCGACCGTTTCTGCTTTCCATTGTTCCAGCCGTCGTAAATCATACGTACTGTTCAGATAGGAAATATGCATTCTTTCGAGATCCGCCATTGCTTTTGGGGCCGAGACGAAAGGAGCCGGTTCTGCCCCACTTCCCCATATGGCCTCTCCGCCGCAAAATTTTCCGCACATTTCGTTTTTCTGCCATTCCAGTTCTTCTTCCCGGCTGCAGATTTTCTGTCCCGGTGTTTCCGGTGACAGTGTGCCATACGTTCCAAGATCCGTTTCCGATCCGAATATCCCATCGTTAAACAGAGTCAGTTTTTTCTTTTCCTGCTCCGTCCATCCCAAAGTCAGTTCCCGCCACTGCGCCGGTTTCCGCACTGCAACCGGGCAGGCGCCGTCCACTGCTTTTATCATGGTATCGGTCAGGGTTCGAAAGGCATCCGGGGTCAGATAACGGGAACCGTGCATTTCGCCCCAGTTCCCGATCAGAATTCCCTGTACTGCAAAAATATCGTCCGCATATTCCCGAATGACTTCTCCGATCTGCTGCATATGTTCTTCCACCAGACGGATACTGCCCGGCTCTTTCTCCAGTCCTTTTCCCTCAAGATCATAGGAAAACCGCAGGATCATTCCTTTTCTTTTCTCCCGAAAAAATGCCAGAATCCTTCGAATCCATTCCAGAGACGGTTCTGAAATCGGCTTGTCCCGGAATGCTCCGATATCAATTCTGAGAAGGACAAGTTCTTCCTCTTCACAGGCGATGTAGAGCGGTTCCCCGGTTTGCGCCGCGTTGAAAGTATATAAATGATACCAGCCACACCCGGGATTCTGTATCGCTTTCCTGCTTTCCTGAAGTATCGCTTTCTGGAAAAGCTCTTTTTTATCCTGTTTTCCCCGCAGTTCTGGAAATTCTTTCTTTTCTGCCCTGCCTTTAGCTTCTCTTCCCTTCTGCCAGCTCAGGATACTTTTTATCTTCTCTCTCCACATCAATCCGTCCTGCTCCTGCATCCATTTTCAATACCTTACACCGGAAAATCACAGCCAGGACACTGTAAAACATCCGCATCATATACCAGATTGGCTTCAAACCAGAATGCATGCTTTTCCCCGAAGTCCGAGCATGCATAACAGCTGGAATCTCCACAACTTTAAAATCAAGAAGCAGCATCTGAGTAATCATATTAGTATCCGGATATTTATCATCGAAATGATTATATTTGGAATAGTATAAAACAGCTTTCCGGCTTAAACCCTGCAGTCCGGTTGTCGGATCCGCAATTTTCCGTCCAGTTGCCAAATACAGCATTTTTCGAAACAGGACAAATGCCATTTTTTTGCAAAGGAAACTTCAAACTCTGTACTCCCCTTCATGAAACGGGATCCAAGCACAATGTCCGGCGTTCTTCCATCATCATCTTTTTCCTTTAATCTCTGGTAAATTTTCGGGATATTGCACACATCGTGCTGCCCATCCGCATCCATCTGAATAACATAAAAATAGCCCCTTCGGATTGCATATTTATATCCAAGCTGCAGCCCACTGCCATATCCCAGATTAAAAACATGAGTAACCACCGCACAGCCATATTCCTTCGCCAGCCAGTTGGTATTGTCAGAAGAAGCATCGTTCATGACCAGCACATCAACAATATCTGCTATCTCCGGCTGCGCCAGCTGTTTCATGACCTTTTCTATATTTTTTTCCTCGTTGTATGCCGGAATAATCAGCAGTACCTCTTTTTGTCTCATATGTATGTCCGCCTCATTTCATTAGATTCAGCAGTTTCCAGATTTCCTCTGTCTGACCGTTCATTTTCTGTTTTGCCGCTGCTGCAAGCCGTTCCCGTTTCTTCGGATCATCCAGCAGTTCTTCTACTTTTTCGGCAATGCCTTCCGGTGTCAGCGTACAGAGAAGACCATCTTCCCCGTCCACAATCTGCTCTCTGTTTCCCGCACAGTCCGATGCAATCACAGCACAGCCAAGTGTCTGCGCTTCCTGGATGGCGATGCTTTTTCCTTCAAACCGTGTTGCATGAACGTAGAGATCACACTGTGCATAATAAGGAAACAGATTCTCTTTTGCACCCGGCAGCTGGAAATCTTCCTGCAGGCCAAGCTCTGCAATCTGCTTTTCGAGCGCATTTCTCTCGGATCCCTCTCCCAGTACATACCATCGCGCCTCATAGCCATCTTCGCGGATCTTTTTCATGGCCGGAATTGCGATGTCATATGCTTTCTGATAGGCCAGTCTTCCGACAGTTAAGATTCGAATTCCTGTATAGGAATCTGAAAAACCGCCCGGCAGCTGCGCCTCACGCGCAATCCGGTCTGTATCGAGAATATTGTGAAAAACCTGCACTTTCTTCTCATATTCCGGATAAAATTCCAGAAAATGACGGCGCGTCTCCTGCGAAACGGTAAAGATCTGATCCATCTTTTCGTAGCAGTCCCGATCCATTTCCCTTGTATAACCGGAATTGCCGTATGCAATATGGACAAAGGCAGCTTTTTTCTTAGCATTCACATGATCGGCAACGTAATAAGCAGAACCGCCTTCCAGGTAAGCAACCGCCAGATCGAAGGTTTCCGAAAATCGGTCTGCTCCATCCGAAATTACACGCCAGAGCAGCTTGTCCGGCTGAATGTTTCCAGTTTTTTTCATTCGGAAAAAATTTTGTATCACATATTGCATTTTCTTTATGGTGCGACCATGGCGGAAAAACGCCAGAAAAGATGTCTGTATCAGTTTTCTCCGCCCCGCACCGGACAGCACAGAAGCGGTACAGATTTTCTTATTTTTCACATGTACCCTCTGCGGTACCTGGGAAATCATTTCACCCTGCCCCAAAAGTACGTAAAGTGAAATTTCATATTCCTCCGCATCCAGGCGGCGCAAAAGTTCCAGCAGCGCTGTTTCCGCTCCCGCCCGGCCAAGGGTGTTGATCACAAACAAAATTTTCTTCATTCGTTCTTCCTTCTTCTATTCCCTTATAACTCTCTTGCATTTTTGCCCGTCAGTTTTTCCAGTTCTCTCAGAATTCTTTCATTCTCCTGGTTCAAAAGAGAAACCAGAATCGCCAGTTCCTGGTTTTTCATTAACAGGGAAGAGATCTGAATTGTCATCTGGTAAACGCCCCACAGAACCAGAAGCGCTGTGATCAGAAGAACAACGAGGCTCCCAAGCCCGATCCGGCTGCTCCATCCGGAAAATCTCGGAACCGCTCCGCTTAAGATTGCTGCAATTCCAAGCAGTTCCCAGGTAACTGCCAGGTTTACGGTCAGCTTCTTTTTCGCATGAAGCACGAAGGTAACGATCATAATTCCAATTCCCATCAAAATAACGCAAGCTTTTACAATTGCTGCTGTGCTCATTTACGCTTCCTCCTTCTGCTCTTGCTCTGCTTTTCTTTCATAAACCATACCGGATGGCCGTTTCCCCTTTCCCTGAGGAATCAGATTTCCACGGCAAAAGACATGTCTGTCCATGTTTTTTTCTACCCATCGCAGTCTCGCATATGCCACACTCCATCCTGCAAATGCTCCTGCTATGACCCCGGCGCCATACCAGATCACCGGTAAATGTGTTGCAATCAGACTGCCAATCCATGTCACCAGGCAAAACACGATCGCTGTCCAGATTGCCCCTGTCAGATCGTCAAAATAATACAGGAAGATAATTTCCGCATACATCAGAAACAGAATAAAATATCCAACCGCAAGTGACGGATAAATTTTCAGTGTCATACCGGAAAATCCCTCCCCTGGTAGCAGAATAACACAGATCAGATAAACCACAACAGAAATGATAAACTGTAACCGCGCCAGTGTCATCAGTTCACTGGAAAGCTGACGGAACATCCGTTTCTTCGCATTGTCAATATCGGCGCCTTTTCCGCCGATGACTGCCTCCGAGTACAGTTTATATTTTTCGTGAAAGTTCATCTCCACACGCGCAATAAAGATGATCGTTGCGGAAATGTTGGTAAACATGGCGAGACAGGATGCCATATCGTATGGCTGGTTACATACGAAACTTTTTGCAATCTCCATCCGCATATCCGTTGTCCAGAACACAAAATTGTGAATGTATAACCCAAGGATATACAAAAAGTTTGTAAAAATCAATTTCCAATATTTCCTAAAATACTGCAGTACCGGCCGGTAATGATTGCTATTTCGCACAAAATACCGGCGGATCAGCGCATTTTCCAGCGTTGCCGTCACAAAAAATCCGATCGTCAGAGAAAACAGCATACTCCATGTTGTCTCCCACTTCAGAATAAAGTGTAAAATCAGGGCAAGGACAAATGCCACCAGCATGCCGAAGAAAAAATACTGTGAAATCCGTTGATAATCTTTGCAAATAGAAAGATAAATCATCGAGTAAAAAACAAGCACCAGACTGATATAACCGCAAAAGCCACAGAATACATATGCGGTTGGTACCTTTCCCACAAAATGTTCCCAGAGACAGAACGGAATCCCCAACAGACAGCTGAGACCAATGTTCAGAAGCATACCAATATGATAGCAGGGTAAAATATCCTGATACCGCTCTTCGTAGATCACATCAGACATATAGCGGGACAGCACCGCATTAAACGGGGACGCCGTCAGAAGAGAAAAGATAAAGGTATAAAGAATCGTGCAGGAAAACAGCTCTCTTGTCACATATCCCACACTGGCAAAATCCAGCAGATATTCCATTAAAATCAGATTGATAATGATGACAAACATGGGCGCAACCGTCACTACGGTGCTGTAGAAAAATCCAACCAGATTTGTCGTAAGTGTATTTTTTTCAAAAATCCGATTCAGCCGAACTCCGATTCCTGCCATATCCTCTTCCTCCTTTTTTGTGCCTGCTCCGGTTTTACTTTTCCTTATCCGGCAGTTTTACCGATTCTTCCTTCCACTCCAGCCCCATCTGTTCTGCGAAATCCCGGTAAATCTCCCAGTATGTTTTCTGCATATATTCTACTCTATATTTCTCCATCACACGGCGATAGCCGGTCTCTCCCATTTCCAGGCGCATTTTTTCATTTGCCGCCATATCCAGCATCGCCTGCGCGATTTCTTCAATATTCATGATATGCGTGACAATTCCGGCCGCACCGAAATCATCACTTTCCCCGTAAATCAGTCCATAGCAGTTTCCGACATCCGTTGCAATCACCGGCTTATGCGCCGCATAGCTTTCCAGAATGGTCAGCGGCTGTCCCTCACTTATGCTGGTCAGAATGGTCACATCCATTCTTCCAAGATAATCGCGGATATTGATTCTTCCGGTAAAAACAACATCCGGGATTTCCATATCCGAGACAAGCTGGAAACACTCCTCGGCATATTCCCGGTCTTCTTCCCATGGTCCCATAATCCAGAGTTTCAGACGGTCATCTTTTTCTTTCGCAAAACCAAATGCCTGAATCATCGTTTTGACATCTTTAATCGGGGTCACACGCAGTACCGCACCGATGTTGATTTTTCCTTCATCTTCTTCCGTTTTCCCCGGAATATTCTGCAGATTTTCCACACGGATTCCGTTTGGCGTGACCATGGTTTTTTCGATCGGGCAGCCAAGTTCGATCTGCAGTTCCCGTGCATGTTCAAACAGTGATGTAATGAGCGTCCCTTCGTTGTACGCCAGCTTTGACATTTTTCGAAACTGATCGATCCAGATATTTTTATAGATTCCTTCTACCATTTGGCTTTGATCAGTTCTTCTTCCCGCTCTCTGGTGTAAATTCCGTGCTCAGAAATCAGGAGACGGCTGCCGTAGAAGTGTTTTGCCATGGCACCAAGAACCCCCGCATAACCGGTTGCAACACAGTGGTACAAATCGGCACGCGGTATTTCCGTCTGCATGGTGAGAAACAGCGGCAGATAAATCGAACGCATCGTCCACAGGAAATCAGAAAAGACAATCTGACTGTATTTCAGATTATAGCAGTCTCTGACCGCATTCAGAAAATCCTCCCCCATCAGTAGCGCATTCAGGGAAACATTTTCTTTCTGGAAAAGGTCAAACAAAACATCCCACTCGATGTCCTGATCCAGAATCAGACTGCGCAGTGCCTGATACTGTTCTTTTTTCAGCCGTTTTCTGTGCAGTTTCTTGCTGCCGCTCCAGTCCACATCGTCAAGATAAAGTTCATAGACCGCAGACACATTTTTCGGCAATTCATAGGCATATTTTCCCCGCTGGGAACGATTTGCCGCAATTGCAAGAATCACAAATTCCGTTTCCGGAAACAGCTGGATCAGGCTGTGTACCCAGCTTGAAACACCTCCTACGACGAAAGGGTAGCATCCTTCCGCAACAATGCAGACTCTCATTCGTTTTTCGCCCCTTTCTCATAGTAATACCGTTGATCCGATGCTCCAAGCGTAATCCTTACCTCACTTTGCTCTGCGCGAATCAGCCACGCGGAATCTTCAAGTTTTTCTGCTGTTCCGCCTGTAACTTTTCTGACATCTTCATTGTGCGTGCGAAGAACATAATACGCTGTTTCATCGGTTCCTGTTGTCCTTAATGTGATGGCATTGTCTTCTCTGTCATCTTCATAACGGGAATTCAGAAATGTCCGGATTCTGGTGTCACATTCCGATACGGTCGTGCCGTCAAAACCGGAGAATAGCTTCCAGTACGTAGAAAGATTCGCCGCAAATTCCTTGCCGATATTTTCCCAGCGATCCTCTTCTGTTTTCGGATAAAGAATAGCATCCAAATCCAGCAGAACACTGGTATATCCAAGTGCAGATTCCACACTCTTTACTTTCATCCAGGAACGGTATGTAAATTGCTCCTCTTCTTCCGATATCACTTTCTGGCTTGTAACCTGATCGTTCTGATATCTTACAATATCCCCCTCGGTATCCTTGGCTTTTACAACCGTACGAATCTGTTCAAGAACAGGCTGCTGCAATGCTTTTTCCATTTCTTCATCCGTCTGTTCTCCAGCGTAAAAAGAAGAAAAAGCAAACGTATTCAATTTTTTTTGCATGAACTCCTGATCTTCCTGCAGTTTCTGTATCACATCCGTTTCTGACTCACAAGTACCGGAAAGCCCTGTTTCCCCTTTTTGCTCATTAATCAGTTTCACATAATAGTTCAGCATACTGCCATCTGGTTTTGTTGTACTGCTGTAATCAAGCTTCGGCGCCAGCATACAGGTCAGTCCGAGATGATTCTTTTCATAAACAGAAGCAAAAGAGGGCCAGATGATATCACGGTTAACAGCTGTTGCTGTGTTGCCGTAAATCTCCTGCATCTGTGCTGTATTTTCCTCTGTCAGAACCGGAAAATTAGCAGCAATCAGATTCTGTGCATTTACGACCGGGTAAATCAGATAATCTCTTGTCTCGTAAAGCATTCCGGTCAGGATTCCAAGTCCCGTTTCATCCTCCATATAATCTCCGTTTACTGCAAAAACATAGGCATTTCCCGTACTTTTTCGCCAGATTGCAACGGGATGTTCCTGCACTTTTAAGGTACTGTCTTCCGGAATACCTTTCATATAAGCTTTCGTACCACCTGCCAGTTTAAACCACGGAAAAGTCAGTTCAAGATCCTGCATCTTTTTCTCTTCCTGTTTCTTCGCCTCATAAATGTTTTCTCCGCCAAGCATCAGATTCGCATACAAATCCATTCCCTTCACCGTTACCTGATCTGCTGTAATTTTTTTGATGCCAAGCAATTCCATGAATTTCTGATTCTTTTTTATCACAGAAACATCAGGCAGATTTGCAAATACAAGATGAATCCCCTGTTCTGTACATTTTTGCAGTTCCACGGTATCCTTTACGGTTGTCCAGTCTATATTTTCCGAATTCACAATCACCATTTCCGGCAGCCTGGTATCTTTTTTCTCCATTGCTTTCTCATATTTTGTTATCGATGAATAGACTGCTGACTCATATTTCATATACCGGCACCATTCCTGAACAACGGTACCGATAGAGTCGCTCTTTTCTGCTCCGATATAAACAATGGTTCCCCTGCTGCCCTCTATGTTAATCTGATCGGAAGCATCCACTGCTCCAAATGCTCCGCTTCCATCCGCTAACGTTTCTTTATCCTTCGCATATGCATTTGTATCGTAATAGTTCAGCTTTTCTCTTGCCACATTCAATCCCTGGAATAAGAAAAGAACGATCGCCATAATGATTGTAATTGCTACAAAATTTCTACGCGAAACCATCTCTATTCTTCCTCGCTTCCTGCCTTTGGCGTTGGATTGTTATATCCGTAATCAATTGCAAAATTGTACGGACTGTTTACGTTCTGCTGTACACGATAACAAATAAAACTGTCTGTTTCATAATAGACTTCCATCTCGTCTGGATAAAGTTCTTTAAATTTCTGTGTCCAGTAATAAATATGGCACATCGTATACCACCGGTTTTCTGCAAAATACGGTTCAATTCCGCCTGCTGACGGAAGGGATGCTTCTGCTCCCTCCACGGTTACTTCTTTGTGGTTGGTACTTCCCGCATAATCAATTGGAATTTTTTCCACAAAAAAATATACATTCTGTGTCGGCATAATGATCTCCGGATTTTTTTCCAGATCCTGCAGTTCACGCAGAAAAGTAATGGTCTCATAATGGTAGCCGTAAAACTCCGTCATTCGAAGTTCATCATCGGCAGAGCAGATGGTCCAGGTGAAATTCCTGTTTTCTTTTAAAATATTGGTAACGCAGGCAATCGCTCCATTATCTTCCAGAGCGTCTACAACAATCGGCTTTCTCAGAAGACCATTTGATATCACAGCAGAAACCGCTATGACTAAAGTAAGGATAGATGCAACATTGCTGACCCATCTTTTCTTCCACCATCGTATCAGGAGATGTACGATGGCATCTGCTCCCAGCGTCCATGAAAAACAAACCGAATAGCAAAGGAAAATGCTGCAGCGGTTTGGATCCATCAATGCCGGCAAATGCAGCAGGGATGCACATTGCAGACAGCACATACAGAGCAGATAAAAGGCAGTGGAAAAAATCACTCCCGCAAAATCAATCTCCCGTAAAAGCACCATCAAACTTCCAAGCGCAGCCAAAAGCACAATACTTCCCAGGGTAATTTCCACAATATATGGTTTTACATTCATCACATTTACGCGAATGCTGCTTCGAACTGCTGCAAATTTTTCTTTTAAACGTTCCTTTAATGGCTTCTGCTGCTCCTTCGCTTGTTCTGCCAGTTTCTCTTCAGCCGCTTTTTTCAGCGCCTCGACCTGTGATGCACTGACTGTTGAGCCGCCATCCCTGTTTTCTGTCCCCTCACTTTCCGAAATGGTGCTCAGCTCTGTATTTTCCACCAGAGAATCTGTCGCTTCCGTTTCATCATCCTTTCCTCCATTGATAACACTTAATCCCCAGTACAGGGATCCCTGCAGTCCTTTTCCCATCGCAACACCCGCCGCCATGGGCAGTACAGAAAGCAGCACACTCAGGATTCCCGTTGCCATAATTCTGCGGAAATACTTCCACCGGGCAAACCGGAAACAAAAGCCGACTGCAACGCCAATGCAAAACAGCCCGGCGATCATCGTGCTGTAAAAGTGGATCGTCAGCGTAAGCGAAAATCCAATGGCAAACTGGATCAGATACCAACGGCAGTTTTGATCCAGTTCTTTTTTTTCATTCTCTTCTGCCTTCTGCTCTTTTGCAAATTCCTGAAAAAAACGGATCGCCATGCAGACAGACGTCAGAATAAAGATCATACTGAATTCCTGCGGCAGCGCACCTTCAAATCTTGCATACGTATTCCGGTTAAAAATATCCATCACATAGAACAGCACGCCAAGATATGGAGTAAATCTTCCCTTGCACACCATTTTCAGCGCCACAACCATTGCCAGATATACAAAATATGTCTGCACTACGCCAAAGATCCGCAGCAAGACATACGTTTTGATCCCAAACACCATATGCAGATAATAAATCACGATGTGAAATCCATACGGGTACACACCTGCAACCCAGATGTTGTTCCGATCCAGCTCATTGATCCAGTAGTTGTGTACCGGGATATCACTGGCTTTATAACCGTAAGCTTCGATCATATTCGGCCCATAGACATACGTAATTGCCGCAATCGCGGCCCCCATCACAGCAAGCTCCAGCAGCACATTCAGCCATTGCTTTCTTTTTCCACGGAAAAACCGCCTGTAAATGGTCCCTCGCAGCTGCACAAGCGAAGTTTTCTTTCCACGTTCTCCACTCAGCAGACGCTCTACATTCTCCAGAACCCACTCGATCACACCTGGAATCTTACTTCTTCTTTTCCAGATCCACACCAGAAGAAACGGCCCCACGGTGCCTGCCGTCAGTGTCACACGATTGCTGATATGAAGAAACTGCAGCAGATATACCAGATAGATGATATAAAAATTTCCCGCAAAAAAATATCCGGTCAGCTGTTCCGCAGCAGAAAAACGGCGGAACCGCTTCCGGAGTACCAGCCATGGGAGGAACAAAGTTACAATGCCATATGCCGCGACAATTTCCAGAAACTGTAAAATTGTAAGCCATTTCATTGTCATAATCTCTGTTCCTCCTTTCTGCTTTTCTTTTTCTTCCTGCTTAACTGAAAATCCGGATCAGCTCCAGCGTCTCATTATCAATAATAATATCAGACTCTTTCAGTTCCTGCAAAACTTCGAAGAATTTCTCTTTTTCCCCCATTGTGAAATACAGTTTTAACCGGCAGGTATACGCTGCCAGCGCATTTCCGTGCTGCCGTGCCAGACGCATACACCACTTTTCGGTTTCCGGAATTTTTTTTAAATCCAGAAGTTTCAGGCACAGTCCCTCGTACCGGTCTGCCGTAATTCGTGCACCGTTTTTCTGGTACAGCGATTCGGCCGCTTCTTCCAGCATATTGACATACTTGGTCTGCTCCATTGTTGTAAAAATTTTCTGACTTAAAATTCGATTCATATAATCGATCAGCATTTCTTCACATTCTGTTTCCGTCTCTGTTTCCTGCTGCATCTGCGTGTACATTTTCTGCACATTGGACCGGAAATCGTTCAGCTCATCCCGCAATACCGAGGCCGCATAATGGGATGTCTCAGAATCTTCGCTGTTCAGTGCCATGGTAATGGATTCCAGGGATTTTTGCATATCTCCGCGGATCACATTCAGCATCAGCATACGCATATTCCGCTTGTCACTGACGGCAAGCGATTCTTCCAGCGGCGCCATGTTGCGCTCCCGCTCCTCGTCCGCTTTCAGATGTGTCTGCACACGTTCCTTGCTGAAAATAACATCTTCCAGATCGACCGCCTGGCGGAATACCGTCTTGTAAATCAGATAACTGCACAGAAAAAATGCCGGACCGACGACCGGGCAGAGAACCATGACGATAAAACGAATAAAAAATGCTCTCCGATTGTCGTACTGAATCTCCTCCCCCTGCTCTCTTTTCAGATCACACGCCGGAACATAAAGGAAAATTCCAACCAGCAGATACACAAGCGCAATCAGAGCATTCACGATCCACAGGATCACAAACGCCAGTGTTCCGTTTATGCTCATGCGGCCACCTCCCCATTTGCAATTGTACTCTCATATCCAGCTTCTGCAAAACGAGTAATAACACCCAGCGCATTCTTTTCCTCTGTATCCGAAAGCAATACATACAGGCCGCCATCCAGCATTCCGACGTAATCGGTCTGTCGCAGTTTCTTTCCGAGCACCTCTGCTGCTTCCAGATATTTTTCTTCTCCGCAGGTAATCTTTACCAGGGAACATTCTGTCAGTCCATTCCGCTTTGCCTCAAAAAACGCACTTACCAGCTGTGTAAATGCCTCTTTTTCCAAAATGCTGCTGTTGCCCAGATAACGGTGCTCCCGGAGTGCTTCCAGATAACGGTTTGCACGGACAACCGCATTCTGAATCAGATAGCTGATGACCGTCAGACGATTGGACTCGGCCAGGTTCATGCGGTCCCACGGAAGTCCCCACAGCATCAGAATGATCTGCATTTCATCCTCCGCATAAATGGCCTGCGCCATCAGCGGATAGCGCTCATCCATCGTCTTGTTGATGAATACGCGGCGTTCTTTCAGATCCGTATACATCGCTTCCATCTCCGGGTAGCGGATGGAATTTCCCAGCTTTCTGGCCGTCGGCGAAGTAAAGGAAAAGAGACGCGCATACGACTGGTTGGCAACGGTGTAAACCGCCACATCCTCCGTATTCATCAGCTTGGAAATCGTCTGTGCTGCATAGAAAAGCACCTCATAGGCACCGTATTGATCCAGTGACGATGTAATTTCATAAATTTTTCCAAGACTGTCCTTCTGGTTGACAAGCTGCAGTTCAAAAATCTGTTTCATCCGCACATTGCTGTCGTTGATCTCAGTCATATCGCCAAGCTGTCCGTGCAGATAGCTGATCTCCTCCTGATCGTCCTTTTTGATATGATGAATCTGGTCACGCATGTAACCGACTACCATGCCCAGGATAAAAAGCTGCGCCATCCAGATATACGTACTGTAATCCATCAGCACTTCCAGACCGCTCTGGTTATACATCTGGCGGAAACAGTAGCCAGCCGTCGCCAGAAGCGCTGAGAAGATCGCCTGCTGCTGTCCATACACAATCGCAAACAAAAGCACATACAAAAGATACGCATCCAGCTTTGCAAAATACTGGCTGCCGACCGCACGGTTATGAATCATAAAGAACGGGATAAAACAGATCAGGTTTTCCAGATACGGAGCCAGCATGCGGAAAATCCGCACCAGCAGTCTCCAGACCCGGTTGCCCCATCCGGCGCCCGTATCTTCTCTCTGTAAAAAGGAACTGCTGTATTTCTTCATATACTCTACAACAGCTTTTACGCCTTCTTCGTATGGGACAAAAATTTTTCCGTCAAATTCTTTCCTGTACCGTCTGCCATCCAGCACCAGGCGATAGCCCTCTCCGACGGTATCATCCCGAATCGTCGTTCCGTCTCCCGCATTCTGCTGAATCAGCTCTGCCAGTTTCATCTGACTGATGACCTCGCCGGAAGAAATGTGATACAGCGGATATTTCGGATGCTCTGCCATCATCACGCGGTACGCAAACTCCACCGCATCGCTCTGATAAATCATGGAAAAAACATTTCGGCTGTTTGCTGCAATCTGATTGGTTTTCAGCATTTCCAGCATCATCTGGAAACATGGGTTATTGTCGGCCTTTCCTTTCCGTGGAATATCATACATATGATCGAAGCGCAGAACCCGCGTGTCCATCTCTCTGGTGTCACGATAGCTTTTGCAGATATTTTCTCCCTGCAAAATCGCCATTGCCTGAAAGCTTTTGGACGATGCCGGTTCCGTTTCGTGGATATCGCTGCTGTAAGACCGGCCATAAACAACTTCGGAAGACAGGTACACAAAACGACCATTTTGTTTAAATGCATACGCCGAAAGAAGGTTCGTCAGATCTGCGGTGTAACGGACCGACTCTCTTCTGGCATCACTCCAGTCATAGTTGGTATCGTAAGCTCCGAGAAAAATAACAAGATCCGGGTTTACATTGGTAAAAATTTCCCGCACGCTCTCGCTGTCGTAGGGGAAATTATACCGTTCGAAGACGCGGCGGTACTTTCCTCTTCCATCCCGCTTTCCGGTCAGCAGATATGTCTTATGTCCGTCTTTTTCCATTTTGGTGATCAGAGCATCCATCAGTCTGCTCTCGCCGCCGACTAAAAATACTATCATACGCTACCTCGCCGTTTTCGTAGATTTTTCAAACACGCTCCAGGATACCATAGTTTCGGAATGTTTCCAGCACTGCGTTTACGTCCTCCTGCACTTCCTCCGCCGGCATATCGTAAGCTTTTCCGAGCCGTTTTGCAATCTCTTTTGCAGATACGGCATCGCCGGTCTGCTCGTAAATAAAAGCTGCTGTTTCACTCAGTGTGAGTACCTGATTCATCTTTTCCGCCGTCGCCCCATATGGAATCAGAACATATTCGTCTGCAATCTGTCTGAGTACAAAATCACCTTTTCTGGTCATTTTTATCTCCATTCTTCTGCGTCTTGCTTTTCTTTCTTACCTCAGAGAAAAACAAGGATACTAATAGTTCTATTATAGCCCTACCCAATTGCATTGTAAACTTTATTTTGCTTTTTATTGATATCTGTAATAAAGTTTTATTTCTCTGCACTTTCTTTTTCCATTTTGTGATATACTAAAACATATTTGAAAAATCTTTTCCCCAAAGGAGTATCTTATGCAGCCGCTTGATGCCGTTTATTTACAGATTTTAAAAAATTTATGCACGGATTTGTCCGAACCGGTCCCGCTTGATGGTGTGGATCCGTCCGCCTTATACCGTCTGGCCGAAAAACACTGTTCGCTTCCGTTTCTTCTGCCATATTTTGAACAGCAGCCGCAGTTTTCTGCTCTCAAACAGCAGACGAAGCAGATGCTGCTCTCCTATTATCAGCTGGAACATTTTACACGCCTTACTTTTTCGCTCCTCCTTGCGGAGAAGATTCCCTGCTTTCTCTTAAAGGGCATCAGTCTCGCCGCCAATTATCCCATTCCCGAATATCGGAAGCTGGGAGATCTGGATCTTTATATTCCCGAAAAAGATGCTTTTTCCCGTGCCTGCCGGATTCTTAACGCTCATGGCTACACGGAGGAGCCGGAGGAGAGCGATCACCATGTCACCTACCGCTTCACTTTTCCCGAGACTGGCCGCTCCTTTACGCTGGAACTCCATTACCGCATCGTCGGTATTTATCAGTTTTCCCGGGCCAATGAACTGGTGGACGAAATTTTTTCCGCCAGTCATCTGAAACCATCTTTCGTGGAACTCTACGGTCAGACCTATCCGGTACTGCCGCCAACGGAAAATGTGTTTTACATGCTGCATCACATGCTCAAGCATTACCTCTACAGCGGTTTTGGCAGCCGTCTGCTCTGCGATTTCACTCTGTATCTGGAACGTTATGCCTCCGAGGTTAATTTTGAAAAAATCCACTTCTGGTGCCGGGAATCGAAAATTTTTCATCTGTATGAGCTGATTCTGGAATCCTGCCGTATTTATTTCGGTCTTTCTGCCTCCATTGATCCGCAGGTTCACTGCTCTGCCTCTGACTGTGCCATTTTTCTGGAAAAAATTCTCGCAGACGGCGATTTCGGCAGTGATACACAGAGAAAAATTGTCAGCAGCGGTTCCTACCAGCACACCGGTATCCATGCCTGGTTCCACGAAGGCCATATTCAGATGAAGCTGCGGTTCCCAAAGCTTCATAAATGCGTACTTCTCTGGCCGGTTCTCTGGGTCATCACATTTTTCTGTTTCCTGTCCAACACCTACCGTATCCGCCACACGACACTGCGGCAGACGCTGGCAGACTTCCGGGCCGATAACCGGAAGACCAAGCTGTTAAAAATCTTCGACAACAACGATTTGCAATAAAACGAAAAACGAGTAAGCGAACGTCTCCCCTGTTCACTTACTCGTTTTTCTGTTCTGTCAATCTATGGGAATGCGTCTTCCCTCTGCCTATCCCCTTGCAAAGGTTCCACGCCTGTTTTTAATAAAAATGCTGATATCCGATCTGAATTCCGCTGCCGTAGCCGCTGTTGAAATACAGGCATCCGCCAACCGGGCTCTCACCTGCAAGTGCAGCCTGTGCAGCTGCGTAACAGTCACTTCTCGCTCCGCGTGCGAGCACACTCTGGAAAGTTCCGGTCGCAACCGGTGTAAACTGTCCACTCTGATAAATAACGCCGGAAATGCTGTTCGGGAAGGAACCGCTGTTGACACGGTTTACTACAACCGCTCCGACTGCCACCATTCCTGTGTAGCTCTCGCCGCCTGCCTCGCACTCGATCAGTGCTGCAAGCATTGCCACATCATTGCTGTCTGCGGAAATTACCGATGCACTGCCTGCTGTGGAGGCTGCTGCTGCGCTGCTTGCCGCACAGGCCTGTGATGCCTGGTATTCCTCCATGGAAACAGCACCTTTTAACTCCTCTGAAAGTGTCACATAGTCTCCATGAACGTATGCGCTGCTTCCGCTGTACTGGATCTGATACCAGTCAGCCTCTTCGCCGAATATGCTGACTTCACCATTCTGTGTCAGTGTTCCAACCTGCGCGGAATCTGTGGATGCTGCCTCACGGACACGAAGGCTGTCCGCCTGAACAACTCCGGTGATACCGCACATATTGCGGTAATGTGCTTTTGCCTCTTCCCCAAATACCAGATATTCATTCTTTATGTAGCCTTCTACACCATTGGAAGAGATCTTGCTCCACTCGTCTCCTTTTTCTGTTACAGTAACCGCATAGCCCGGCATCAGACTCCGACGATCTCGGAATCTGCGTTTGCCTCGCTGCGGATGTTGACATATCCTTCTACGTTTGCTGCAGCCATTGTGCTCCAGTCTGTTTTATTTAAAATGGTTTCTTCCTTTGTCTCTGCTTTTACGGGTGCAGCCATGATGACAGTCAGTGTGAGCACGCTCCCCAGGATGCCCGGCACATAACTTTTTTTGAATGTCATACTTACCTCCTGAATAATTATTACGTTTTTGTTACATCTTGTTACAAACCGATTCTACCAGTGTTACATCTTTTTGTCAACTAGAATATTTCGACAACATTCCTGTCTTTTCCCATCGTTTTTTTCATAGAACCCACAATTTTTCACCACTTTTCCGCTTTTTTGACGAATTGGATCGGTTTTTATTCCCACTTTTTCTTCTGCATGCGGCCTGCCTGGAATACTTTTCCGTGTCTTGTTTCCTTCTTTTTATTTTGCTTTTGTTTCACATTCTGCCCTTTCTGCCCTCTTTTTCCGCAAATATTTTTTAAGAAATTGTGACAGTTCTTTTTCTATTTTTCGACATGCATTACAAACCTTTTCCACTTTTGACGCATTTTCAAATTTTCTTTTAACTTTTTATTTTTACATGATATTTCTTTCTACATATGGTATAATCTTTAAAAAGAAAGAAAATTTATATTTTATCAATTATTTTTCTTTCAATTTATACGTGAAACTTACCGCAGGAAAATAAAACAGACCGACATTAGAAACCGATCAGGTGAAAGGAGGATGTCATATGTTACACAGCACACAGACAACGAAAAAACACACAGGAAATTTGATTCTGAGATTCGGAATGGCAGGCCTCCTGGCGGCCGGATTATTTTTTTCCGCTCCGTATTCGGCAGCAGCCGAGACAGTTCCAAGTGCAGAAAATACAGACGCCGGTGAAATTACCATTCACTTCACCCATTACGATGCACAGGACCTGGAATTCTATCTGAACACCGATCAGGCGGCCCTTGCTTTTACCGATGCTGCCCTGACATTTCAGGATTCCACAATGGATGCGCCGGTCACCATGTCATATCTTTCCGATGATGGTTCCTATGTCCTGTATCAGAACAGCGAACCGGTCGAGGAAGTAAACGGAACGTTCTCCGTATCGATGGTTACGGAACCTGGCTACACACTGGATATGGATCAGATTTCCTTCTATGTTAATGGACAGGCCGTTTCCAATGGCGGTTCCGTTGTGATTACGGATTCTTCGGCGGCGATGACTTCTCTTGTTTACTGTACCGCAATCCCGGAAACACCGGCAACTGACCCGGAGCCATCTCTTCCAGAAGAGCCATCTGCACCGGAAGTTCCGGAAGAACCGGCCGCTCCAGAACCATCCGTTCCGGAACAGCCATCCGCACCGGCAGAAACCCCAACCGTGGTACAGCCATCTGCTTCGGAACAGCCGGCACAGGAAAATATTCTTCCGGAAACCGCAGCTCCTGCATCCAAAACCGCACCGGAACAGGTTCCTGCATCCGAACCGATCGCAGCAGAACCGATTGCCAGCGCAGTTGTTACAGAAGACGAAGAAGTTGATCTTTCCACCATCACCCGGAAGTTACCGCATCCGCTGTTACTTCTTCCAGCCAGCTTCCAGCCGCAACGCAGATTGTACCATCTGTCAGAACAACAGACCCGGATGCACAGATTATTACTTCGGAAACTGCAGCTCTTGAAAATGCCGCACAGACCGAGAATACACAGACTGCACACACAGGAATCGGCTCCTGGTTCCATCAGCGAACAAATCAGATCCTCGCAGTCATGATCGCTGTGATCCTGCTTCTGATCCTGATCGAATCACTTCTGGCACTAAAGGATTCCATGAATCAGAAAAGATCGCATCGCTTCTATTAAAAATAAGGTCCATAATAAAAAATAAGCATACAAAAAGAAGGAACGTATCTCATGAAACATGGGATACGTTCCTTCTCTTATATTATTTTTTATCCTCTTTTTTTCGCAGCCGCTTTCTGAATCTCACAGAAATCGTGCAGCGCCTGACGGCCGATTTTTACAATTTTACGGATGTTGATGGAATTTGTTCCTCCCTGACGCGGCTTGAAGCTGATCGGGATGAAACGGATTTTCCGGTGAAAATACGCTCCGAAGGCAGTCAGCAGTGCGTTCGGCAGATTGTAGTTTTCCGGCATCAGCGGCAGATACTCGGCCACGTAGTCTGTTTTCATCAGACGGAACGGGGCATTTGCATCCGGCACGGATACGTGGAAATAGGTCCAGAGCACCGCGCACAGCACTTTTTCCACGACAGCGCGGGAAAAGCCGTCGCCGCGGCTTGTGCGGTTTCCGAAAATGGCGTCGTAGCCTCGCGGATCTGCCAGAACTTTTCGAACTCCTCCGGATCGGTCTGACCGTCGGAATCGGTCTGGAAGATATAGTCCGCACCGTTTTCAAGTGCATAGCGGTAGCCGTACAGAACGGTGGAACCGTGGCCGCCGTTTGGCTTCGTCAGCACGGTGAGCAACGGGTGGGTTTCGCACTCTGCTGAAGCAATTTCATACGTATCGTCGCGGCTTCCGTCGTTGATGATCACAAGACGGGACGCACCGCCGCCGTTATGCTTCTCCACGACGGGACACCATTCCTCGATCGTTCTTTTGATATTTTCCGACTCATTATAGGCTGGTATTACAATATATAAGGTATCCATTGGTATTCTCCTTGCATTTCCTTCCATCCATTATACAGGATTTCTTTTCATTGCGAAAGATGCACTCATGGAGAAAATTTCCCAGTACCGTTCGTTTGTTATTCTTCCCACAGTTTCTGCGGATAACGGCCCTCGTCTTTTAATTTCTGCAGTGCTGCCATGACATTTTCTTTGTCTTCTTTGTACGTTACGCCGTACCAGTTATCATAGGAGCGGAGTACGGTGACTTCCGCTTTTTTCTCCTGCAGCAGTTCATCGACAACGAACGGCAGGAAGTATTCGCCTTTTAACGGGTTGGTTTTGTATACATTCTCGAGGAACGGCAGGAAGCGGCGTTTCAGCTCGATCAGAATGCTCGGTGTGAAGCCCCAGAGGTTCATGGAAACGATGGTTCCCTGCGGCAGTCCGGTCCAGGTTGCGCCGTCATCCTCGGTGTATTCGGCCTGTCCGCCGTGGTTCTCGATTCTTGTGCGCTCATGAATGCCGACAAGGTGGTTCTGGTCGTCTGCGGTGCAGATGCCACGGGCTACGTGGCCATTGTCGGTCAGGGTTTTGTACAGGTCGTAGGCAACCATCGCGTACTGATAGGTCGCGCCGTCCTGCTCGGTTGTCAGCTGGCGGTAGATCTCCTCGAATGCCGTTCTTCCATAATAATCATCGGAATTGATGACGGCGAACGGTGCGCCGTCGATGGCTTCTGCCGCACAGAGAATCGCATGACCGGTTCCCCACGGTTTGACGCGGCCTTCCGGCACTTCGTAGCCTTTCGGGAGAACGTCGAGTTCCTGGTAAACATACTCTACATCCATGTATTTCTCAATTCGCTTGCCGATGCCCTCGCGGAATGCCTCGTCGATGGCTTTTTTGATGATAAAGATGACTTTCTCAAAGCCTGCCTGTTTTGCATCATAAATGGAAAAGTCGATAATCATATTTCCGTACGGGTCAACCGGATCAATCTGTTTTAATCCGCCGTAACGGCTTCCCATTCCTGCTGCCATGATGACTAATACTGGTTTTTTGCTCATGATGTTCTCTCCTTTTTATTCTCCAAAATAAACTTTTAATCTCTCCGCAAAGTCTGCCGGGATTTCTCTTTCAAATGGAAATGGTTCTGCATCCGCCAGATACTCGGCGATTTCGCCCAGGACACCGGCGCTCCGGTTCAGTGACCAGGCGGAGATCCAGTCGATCGTATCGTGGCAGGTATGCATGCCGAAACCATCGCGGTTCAGCGTCATCGCCGGGATGCCCTTCCATGCGAAGGTGTTGGAATCGCTGCTCCAGATGTTGTTGATGAGCGATACGCCTTTGTCCGCCTGTTTTAAGTGCTCCATGATCACGTCGCATGCCTCTTTCGTTGCTGCCACGCCAAGCACGGTTCCGCCGATGGCCTGTCCGGCGAGGTCGACGTTCATGTTGAAGCGGTGCTGCGCCAGCTCGGCTTCATGCGCTTTCACATACGCCCGGCTTCCGCAGAGACCCAGCTCCTCCGCGCCGAACCAGATGCATTCCAGTGTCCGTTTCGGGCGGTTTTCGGCGAAGTAGTGTGCCAGCTCCATGATGATCGCTGCGCCCGCCATGTTGTCGTATGCACCAGGTCCCTGCGGAACGGAATCGTAATGAGCCGTCAGCGTCAGGATTTCCTCTGGCTGCTCGGTTCCCGGGATGCGCAGGATGATATTTTTCGACGTTCTCCTGATTTTTTTCTGCTGTAAAACGAGGCGTGCACGGCTCGTTCCCCGTTCTACCAGTTCCATCGCATCAAGATAATGAATGACGGCGCACGGCAGTTTCGGATTTTTTACGCCGCGCAGGGTGCGGTAGTCCGGCAGACGGTCCTCATCTTTGTCCAGTGGCGTTCCGGTCAGGATCAGAAATCCGACGGCTCCTGCTTTTTCCAGTTTTTCATAGTTTTCTGCATTGGCACCGCCGTTGATCAGGACGATTTTCCCCTCTGCATGGGAAAGGCTGACCGGGTCGCCGTTTTCTACGTAGAGGAATGGTGCCTCCACGCCTTCCGGAGCGGTATTGGCTGCCGCGAAGCAGCCGCGGACGGTGTATGTTTTCTCATATGGCTCTGTGACCGTAAAGACAGCTTCGTCAACCTGCCATGTCTCAATCTCGAACGGCTCGCGGCGGATCTGCAATTCGCCCTGCCCCCATTTTTCTGCGATTTCAGAAAGTTCTTTTTCGATCCGGCAGGCTGCTTTTTCTTCGCCTTCCGTTCCGGCTTCGCGGATGTAGTTAAACTGGCTGACGAACGCATACTGCCGCTGGCCGCTGATGGTATTTGCTTTCATAATAATGTTATGTCCTTTTCTTTTCTTTTTTTATTTTCTTAAAGTTCTTCCAGTACCACTCTCGCGCTGCGTACGGCTTTGACGTCCGTGCGGTAGAGGGTGTATTCGCTTAAGGATGGAAGTCCCATGTTCACATTTTCTTTCCGGTACTGCATCGGGCTCGCCAGTTCGATTTTTCCGGACATATGGTAGGCGGTCACGCCGGTTTTCGGATACAGCTCGCGGATCGCATCCGCGCAGATACCGCCGCCCGCCTGAATACGGATGCGTCCCGCCGCCTGGCGCTGCAGTTCGGCGAGAAGCTCTGCTCCTTTTACCGCACTGTTCTGCTGACCGGAGGTAAGAATGGTGTTCATACCAAGCGATACCGCCTGCTCAAGCGCTTCTTTGGGATCGCGGCAGACATCAAACGCGCGGTGCAGCGTCACGGACATGCCGTCGGCTGCCTCCATCAGCTGTTCCATTGCCGCCATATTCATCGTTCCATCCTCTTTCAGCACACCGACCACAACGCCCTCTGCACCAAGTTCGCGGTACATCGCGACTTCCTCGCGGATTTCTTCTAATTCATATGGGGTGTAGCAGAAATCCCCGAACCGCGGGCGGATCAATGCATGAATCGGAATGGTTGTCTGTCTGCGGATCACCTCAAACAGCTTCGAACCCGGCGTTGTTCCGCCGATCACCAGATTCTGACACAGCTCCAGCCGGCTTGCCCCGCCTTTTGCCGCCGCAAGCGCCGACTCCGCCGAGTCCACACAGACTTCCAGGATATAATCGTTCATAAAATTCCCTCTGTTTTCGTAATTTTCTTTCTCTATCATACCCTATTTGAGGCAATTAGGAAAGAGCTTCTTTGGTTCACTTTCGTTCACTTCTGCTTCTGATGCAGATATTTTTCTCTCGTTGCCATGCCGCCGCGAATGTGGCGTTCAGACTTGTTCACATCCAGAATTTTCCTTGCCTCTGCCGCCAGACCCGGATTCACTTGTACCAGACGTGATGTCAGATCCTTATGCACGGTACTTTTGCTCACTCCGAATTTTTTCGCCGTCTGCCGTACGGTCGCTTTCGTCTCAATCATGTAAATTGCTGTCTCCACAGCACGCTCTTCGATATAGTCCCTCACAAAAAACCTCCGAAGACGCTGTTTTTACAGTGTATTCGGAGGCTATGACAGGTATGTCTTCTATTTCATTTATAATACACCCATACCGCTTTCGTCTGTTCCAGCACCTGATCGATATCCCAGGTTTTTTCGGAATTTTTTCTGCTGTTTGGGTCGTTGATTTTCAGTCTGCCATTCTGCAATCCGGTAAGAACGATAAAATGACCGTTGCTGGTAAACTCCCCGGGTCCCATCAGGGCAATGATGGGGTTTCCGGCCTGCAGGTTGTTTTCCACCCGTTCCCGTTCCACAGGGATTTCTTTGCTGGAAAGGCCGATCTGCCTGGCTCCTTCCAGCATCAGAGACCAGGCTGTTCCGCTGCCGTCTACGGCGTAGCCGTTCTGTGAGGCAAAGTCGGCGACCCAGCGCGGATTTTTTGTGATGTCACTGGTCATGAAAATGGCAACCATGGAAAGCGCTGTCGGGCCGCAGCCGCTTAAACCCATCATTTCACCGGCATACCGGTGATAACCCCATCTCTGATCCCACTGCAAGAGAAGCGGAACCTCCGATGCGGATGACAGATCGCTCAGGTCAATCTCCGGCTCCTCATCCTTTTTCAACGGATATTCTTCGACGAACGTCTCCGTCTCTTTATTTCTCTCGTAAAGCGACAACAGCTCCTCCGGGTACTGATCCATTGAAATGCCGTTTGCTTTCGCATACCGCTGGATCGGATTCTGCCGGAAGCGCCGCACACCGCCCAAAAACAGAAGACAGCCGAACAGCAATAGCAGCCCGCGGATCCGCCATACCTTTCTTTTTCGTCTCCGTGCTCTTTCTCTTCTTTGTATTATCCTTCTTTGTGTCATTCTTTTTTGTTCTGCTATCTCTTGCCATTCCAGTGTATTGTTTTCACGGATCATGAAAAATCCCCCTCCCGATCTTATGGTGTACTCCCAAAATCTTTCTGTGCCTGATTTTGTGAGATGATTGAGAGTACATTCTTCCTTTTCATCATAACAAATTTCCGATTTTTCTTTTTGTATATTTTCCGAAGAAAAACTGCTTTTTTTCCGTCTGCTTTCTTAAGATTTTTTGTATCTGTGCAAAGCCATGCGAAACGGAAGCAAAACCGCAAGCAGGAAAAAGATGGCAAATTCCGGAAATATCATTGAGAAAAAAGTTCAAAAATGGTAAAATAGGAAAAACAACATCTTTAAGCGGAGGATAAAACAAAATGAAAAAACTGAAAGTAAAAAAAGGCAGCACCTGTATGGCTTGTCTTGCCTGTGTGGGAGCATGTTCTGAGGCATTTTATAAGGTATTTGATCCGGACAAGGCATGTCTGCAGATCGTAGAGAAAAAGGCTGTCCGCCCGATCGCCTGTCCGCAGTGCGGTAAATGTGCCGAGGCCTGTCCGGAAGGCGCCATTACCCAGAACCCGAAGGGCGTTTACATGATCAACAAGAAAAAATGTACGGGATGCGGAGCCTGTGCGAAGGCCTGTCCATTTGGCCTGATCGTAAAAACCGAGGGCAATCCGGCTTCCAAATGTATTGCCTGCGGTATCTGCGCAAAAGCCTGTCCGATGGATGTACTGGAAGTTGT
Organism: Blautia sp. OF03-13; assembly: GCF_003460685.1. Lineage (NCBI taxonomy): Bacteria > Bacillati > Bacillota > Clostridia > Lachnospirales > Lachnospiraceae > Blautia > Blautia sp. OF03-13. Next base: position 139,339 of record NZ_QTVR01000006.1, read on the forward strand.
GGACGAATAATGATCCGAACTCTTAGATATCGCCAGGATCTCGTGTAAGCACAGATCCTGACTCATTGCTCACATAAACATAAAAATGCACTGTGGAACGTCGTCGGACAATTTCACAGTGCATTTTTATCTTAAACGAAAAACAATTGATTCCCGCTCGCTGCCTGGCAGAATGATCGATGCCCGTTTCCACAGACGGCATTCCGACAAAAAGGGACAAAATTTACAATTTTACTCCCACGCCAGCAGAACCATCGATTTTGCTGGAAGCATCATGCTTTCTTTCATCTCTGCTCCATCCTCTGCACAGCGTTTTCCATCGCAGAGCAGTTTCCAGTTTCCTTCCGGGAGTTTCTGAAAAGCTTCTTTTTCCCATGGATTGTAGAAGACGCAGACTGCGCGGCCATCCGGGTATTCCAGTTCGTAACCTGCGATCTGGTTTTCACGGAAAAATGTCTTTTTACAGTCCGGCTCGCACGTTCCGTATGCCTGAAATTTTCGGCGCAGAGCGAGAAGACCACGGTAATAGTCCACCAGCTCTTCCTGCTCTAAGGCGCGTGTCCAGTCAATTTTGTTGAGCTGCCACGACGATTTGAAGCTGTTTTCTTCGCCATGCTTCGTGCGCGCAAATTCCTCACCCGCCTGGAAAAACGGCATTCCCTTGCAGGTCATCACAATGCCCGCCGCCAGACGGTTCATCGAAAGCGTCCGCTCATCCATCTTGTCAAAATCCGGCTCCGCATCCTCCTTCCGCTTCGGATCGGACAGTTTTAATTTATCCCACAGTGTATAATTATCATGTGCCGACACATACGGAATCAGCTGGCTCGCATTGCGCGGCTCATAGGCTCCTTTTCCGTCCAGCCAGCCGTCTGTCGCGGAAAGTATTCCTGCTGAAAGACGCTCTTTTCCATTGACATAGCCCCCCTCTGCGGCAATGAAAACACTTCCCTTGATGGAATCTCTCGTATCGTCACAGAACATGGAAATGCCATCCATCAGCTTTCCGATATTCTGTTTATCCGACGGAAAATATCCCTCCTGCATTGCGCTTGCCGCTGCTTTCCACGGTTCACCGTAAACCAGAATCTCCTCGCCGCGCGGCATCCGGTTCAGAGCTGTGCGGATCGCATTCATGGTCTCCGTGTCATGCAGTGCCATCAGATCGAAGCGGAAACCGTCGATATGATATTCCTTCGCCCAGTAACAAACCGAGTGAACCATAAAGCGGCGGAACATCTCCCGCTCACTTGCCGTCTCGTTTCCACAGTCGGAGCCATTGGAAATCGTGCCATCCTCCCATTCACGGTAATAATAATAAGGAACTGTTTTCTGAAGCGGCGAATCGAGATTATACGTATGATTGTATACCACATCCATAATCACGCCGATGCCGGCTTTATGCAGTGCCTGAACCATTTCCTTCATTTCCCGGATACGTACCTCTCCGTGGAAAGGATCGGTTGCATAGGATCCCTCCGGCACATTGTACTGCACCGGGTCGTAGCCCCAGTTGAACGCTTCCGCATCGTCTTCCGGCACACTTCCGAAATCGAAAACAGGAAGCAGATGCACATGAGAAATGCCAAGCGACTTCAGATAATCGAGCCCTGTCGCATGAATTCCGTCTCCATTCAGCGTTGTGCCTTCTTCCGTAAATGCCAGAAACTTTCCACGGTGCTTATCCGAAACACCGGAATTCGGATCGCTTGAAAAATCCTTCACATGAAGCTCATACACACAGCGGTCCTCCGGCCGGATTTCCGGTCTTTTATCCTGCTCCCAGCCCACCGGGTCCGTCTCTGCAAGATTTACTACCATACTCCGCTCCGAATCAACACCGGAAGCCACGCCGTACGGATCGACCGTATCAAAAACGCCATCTGAGTGCAGAATGTGATACGTATAATACGTTCCATACCGCGCTCCCTGCAATGCACAACTCCAGACACCCTTTTCACCGCGCGTCATCGCAATCGAGGCTATTTTTCGGTCCCCGTGCTCCCGGCTGCTGCCACGTGAAAACAGCTCCAGCGAAACCTCCATTGCTGTCGGCGCCCAGAGCTTCCACTCTGTCACAAACTGTTCATCCTTTTTCGGCATCTGCCAGTTTCCATCACATTCCCTGCTCTTCTTCACCGAGACACCGAGGTCATCCCCTTCATACGTAAAGTTTTCCACAAATTCTTCCGATTCAAAAAAGCTTTTCCACTCCGCCGGCGTTCTTTTCACCACCGCATTCATCTTCTTTCCCTCTATTTCTTTGTAAACTCGCAGAATCTCTCCGACACTCCACGCCTGCGCATAGCAGCCCTTCGACATCACCGGCGCCGCACCATCATAAATCTCCGCCAGATGAAACAGGCATCCTTCCTGCATCCAGCTCGCAAGACGCTCCAGTCCGCGATGCACTTCCTGTTTTCCCTCCTTCGGGAAATAGTTCAGCACCGCGCGGAAATACGCCCCAAGTGGAAATCCCCAGACTGTCCCCTGATGATATGCCCTGTCACGCTCCGGCTGACTTCCGCCGATCCATGGATGAAACGCCGGATCCTCCATCTCCAATGACCGCAGTCCTGCTGTCGTATACAGCTTTTCTTTGACCTCCTGTAAGATCCGCTGCCCCTGCTTCTGACTCACCATCTGAAACGGAAGCGCCAGCACAAAGACCTGATTGCATCGAAACTGCTTCTCTTCATACGTGCCGTTCAGCACATCCTTCAGATATCCTTCCTCTTCCATCCAGAACTTTTCGAGGAAACTCTTCTTCACCTGCTCCGCAAGCTTCCCATACGCCGATCCATCCTTTCCGACAAATGGCGCCAGCTCTTCCAGAATCCTCAGACCATTATACCAGTACGCATTAATCTCCACCGGCTTCCCGTGACGCGGTGTCGGCAGCTCCTTGTCAATCCGCACATCCATCCACGTCACCTGCTCCAGACCGCCCCCGGCCATAATCAGCCCGTCACTGTCCATTTTAATATGGAAATCCGTTCCCTTCTGATACCAGAACACAATATCCTCCATCACCGGAAACGCCTCACGTACAAACTCCACATCTCCTGTCTCAAGGTAATACTCATACACCACATCCAGAAACAAAAGTGCCGCATCCACCGTATTATACATCGGAAGCGCATCCCCCTCCGGAAACAGGTTCGGCATCAGTCCTTCTTTTGTATATGCCATAAAAGTCCGAAGAATGCTCTTACACTCCTCATACTCCCCAATTGCCAGCGTGCATCCCGGAAGCGAAATCATCGTATCCCGCCCCCAGTCCGCAAAATAAGGAAAGCCAGCCATAATACTCTTCCCGCCTGTCGATGCCCGTTCCGTAATATACTGACTCGCACTCACCGCCAGCCGCTTTCCCACCGGATCAGAAATCCCGGACTTTTCCGCAATCGCCTCCTGCCGCTTTTCTTCCTCTTCTATCCACAGCGCAATCCTTTCCTCATCCCACTTATCCACATCATCCGCGAGACTATACACAACAAAAAAGACCTGCTCCCTGCCGTCTCCCGTCATCTCAAACCGAATCCGGTGATTCACGACAGCACTTCCGATGCCATCTCTTCCATCCCGTGCATCCTGCTCAAAAAACAAATCCCTCCAGATCCTCTCCTTCTCCATCTGAAGCTCCCCATTTGTCCCATAAGAAAGAATCACACCATTGCTCGCAATGCACTTCCGATCCACCGCAAAATCCTGCCCCTCCTGCAGCTGCTCCCCCTTCGCCGCAAACCGCATCACCGGCCGAACCGAAAAACTCCCCTTCTTCCCACTTCTCACCCGATACCGGACAAGAACCGTATTCTCCCCCTGAACCATCCCAATCGTCTTCTCAATCTCAACCCCCTTCACCCGGTAAAACCATACCGGCAGACTCCCCATCTCAAATCCTTCCAGAAACCGAAACCCCTCCACATTCTGCGTCCGATTCACAAACTCCTGTGAAAACAGCTCCGTCTCCTCACCATCCACCTCCAACGTCTCCCAGACATTCGAAATCAGATGCTCCCGCACCGTAGGCGCCTTCAGCGCCCCCATCAACAGCGCCTGATCATTCCTCGCCGCATTCCCCATCACCGTCAGCGAACAATAACCTCCCAGTCCGTTCGTCAGCAAAAAACACTTCTTTTCTCCACTCCGGAAATCCATCCACTCCGAAGCATTCAGTCGAATCCTATCCATACCGCAAAACCTCCAAATTTTACACAATATGTTCCCGGAACTTTTCTGTTCTCATAAATCAATCACAAAAAACTCCGGAAATATTTTTTTCATTCTATCTCCAAACTTCGCACCAGTCAATAAACTCACGCCGATCTGCCCTCCGGACAGATCCAGCCTATCCTCCCGTCCTCCAACACACTCTCCCCTTCCACACACAACAATTTCACGCCGATCTGCCTCCGGGCAGATCCAGCCCCTCCTCCCGTCCTCCAACCCCACGGATCTGGCTCCGGCGTCGTGGCACCTGCCGCGCAGACGGGCGCATTGGCATCATCCGCCCGCCGATGCCACCGCGCCCGTCTGTGCGGCAGGTGCCACGGCGCCGGAGCCAGATCCGTCCCTCCCCCCCACACACAAATAGAGCAGCCGACCCCTCATCGGCTACTCCACACATCATCCTTTGACGGCTCCTGAAAGCCCATCTGTATAATATCTCTGCATTACAACAAACAAAATCGCAATCGGCACCGAAATGCAAACCGCTCCCGCCGCAAAGCAAGTATACCAGCTGTCGATATACTCCTTCTCCAGCATCTTCCACAGACCCAGTGCAACCGTATAATACTTCGCATTCGCTCTGCAGATAACCTTTGCGAAAATAAAGTCCAGCCACGGTCCCAGAAATGCACTCAAAGTCGTGTACACAATAATCGGCTTACTCAGTGGAATTGTCACCTTCGTAAATACCTGGAATCTCGTTGCTCCATCCAGATAAGCCGCCTCATCCAGTGCCTTCGGAACCGTATCAAAAAATCCCTTTGCAAGCAGGAATCCCGCTCCGGAACCGCCCGAGTACACCAGAATCAATGCCACACGGATCATCGATCCCTCCGAAAGGCCAACTGCCTTTAAAATATAGTAGACAGCAACCATCGACATAAATGCCGGGAACAGACCTAAGATCATCGCGATGTTCATGTAAGTCTTACGGATTTTAAACCGCATTCTCGACATGCAGTAAGAAACCGAAAGCACAAATATTGTAGAAATCAGACAACTGAACACCGCAATGATAAATGTGTTCTTAAACATCTGCGGAAAGTCTAACACCTGCGTATCTGTAAACAGACGCACATAATTATGAAGCGTATATCCCTTTGGGAAAAAGCTGGTAACATAAGATCCTTTCTGTGTACTGAAGCTTAAGAGTGCAATCCACAGAACCGGAATCACCCACACAATCGCAAGCAGTGCCAGAACCACATGTACAACCACATCGGAAATCATTCCGCGCGCTTTCATGGAGTGTGTTTTTTTCTCTTTGTTATTCATTATTGGAATCCCTCCTCGTTCTTGTAAGAACCAGTATTCCGGTACGTGATCAGTGAAACCACAGCCAGAATGACAAAGGTAAGAATACCGACAACCGCACCAACGTTAAAGTACTGTAAGTCAACCGTCAGCTTGTACAGCCAGGTAACCAGAAGGTCCGTCTTTCCGGCGGTTGCTCCGACCGGAACCGGTGCTCCTGCAGTCAGCAGATAAATAACGTTGAAGTTGTTGATATTACCCGTAAACGTTGTAATCAGATACGGAGTCGTGACAAACAGCATATACGGCAGCGTAATTTTAAAGAAAATTGTCACAGGGCCTGCGCCGTCCACACGGGCTGCCTCGTAAAGCTCACCCGGAATGTTCTGTAAGATACCGGTAACCTGCATCATGGTAAACGGAATACCAACCCAGAGGTTGATGATAACAACCGTCGCTCTCGCCCAGGTCGCATTTGTCAGGAACGGAAGCGGACTGCTGATCAGCCCGGCCTGAATCAAAAGATTGTTGACCAGGCCGTTGTCCTTTAACATCGTACGCATCAGAAGAAGAGAAACGAACTGCGGAATTGCAGCGGAGAGCATAAAGCAGAATCTCCAGAATCCCTTGATGCGGGTCGTTTTACGGTTGATGACAATCGCAAGAATCATACCAAAAATATAGTTCAGGAAGGTAGCGAGCACAGCCCAGATCAGTGTCCATCCAAGAACAGACCAGAATGTCTTGCCGATCGAGTTGCCCATGCCAAGAACCGTACTGAAATTTTTCAGTCCAACCCAGTGGAAAATCGTCAGATGATCGCCGACTTTACTGTAGCTGGTGAAAGCCATACAGATCATAAAGACCAGTGGAAGGATTGTGAAAATCACAATACCAAGAATCGGAAGTGTCAGCAGGGTCCAGTGCAGTCTCTTGTCAACGAGTGCTTCCAGATCCTCTTTGATGGTGTTGATATGTTTCCCTTCCTTTGCACGGCACTCTACCTCGTAAGCGCTCTTCATATTGACACGCCAGATCATAAAGAAGAGAACCGTAATAAAAATCGTTGCCACTCCGTAGAGCAGGAACAGAATTGTCATATCGCCGCCGGTATATTCATAAATACCCTTGGCCTCGTTCCACACCTCTTCCTGCGCACGGCCGCCCAGGGTGATGAGATGATAGAGATTGTTGATACCGCCCTCGATCATAAACAGGAGATACGCAATTTCTACTGCCAGAAATAAAATACCCTTTACGATCTGTTTGTGAGCCAGATTTCCCAGTCCCATGACAAGCATGGAAAGTTTCGTGACCGCATCGCCCTTTGTGATGGCTTTTGTCACCGGATAGGGAGTCTCAAACTCTTTGGCGCGTTTTTTCAATGATGCCATAATCTATCCTTTCCGAAAGACAGGCATTGTCAATCCTGGTGTCTGACAATGCCTGCGGTTTCAATCCTGTTGATTTTCGAACGCTTCAGAGCCGGTTTTACTTACTCGACTGCAGAAGTATTCATGCTTGTGTTCAGTTTCTCTGTCATTTCTGCAGCGTTATCATGGGTAACTTCACCGTTGACCAGAGATTTACCAAAATTCTCTGCCGGAGTCCAGTAGTTGCTCATATTCTTAACGAACGGCTGGATGATAGAAGTATTGTTGAAGGTATCGTTCTGAGCAGTTACCAGTGCATCGTCTGTGATCTGGGAAAGCAGCTCTTCGTTACACGGAACTACGTTTCTCATTTCATAGTGTGCTTTCTGAGCATCTGCGCTTCCGAGATATCTTGCAAGAGCAACTGCAACCTGCGGATATTCACAGTTCGGATTCACACCGATTGCTTTAGAGCCGGAGAAGGATTTCATCTGTTTCTCCTCGCCGTTGATGGTGATGGTCGGAAGCTGTACAACACCGTAATTATCACCGAGTGCCTCTTTAACTGCGGATGCATCCCAGGAACCGGAGAACATTGCTTTTACAGAACCGTCACGCAGACCGGAAAGACCGGATCCGTCTGCATCAGATACGAAGTTCGGATTGTTTACCAGGTCAACCAGGTAATCGGTTACTGCTTTTGCTTTGTCGCCTTCGAAGTCAACGCCTGCTGCCTCGTCTGTTCCGTCCTCACCGAACAGCGTACAGCCGTTTGCTACGTAGAAGGAAGCAATGTACCAGGAGTTTGTAATCGGGAAGGAAATCTTGTCTTTTGCGATCATGGTATCCAGGTTTTTCACTTCATCCTCAGTGAATGCAGATTTATCATAGTACATAAACCAGGTGTTTGTGGTGAATGGTACACCGTAGATATCGCCGTCAACGGATACGGAATCTACAATTGCCTGAGAGTTGTTCTCTTTTACCTCCTCAACTGTCTGTCCGCCGAGTTTTGAAATTCCGTTTGCAGCGATCAGGGATGTCAGGTTGTCGTTTGCAAACATGTAAACATCTGCTGCTCCTTCAACGTCCTGTGTTACGGTATCTTTTGCATCGCTCTCTGCGCATACACCGTAATCAAAGGTAATGTGCCAGGATGGATGCTCCTCTGCAAACTGATTGCACATGGTCTGCAGCCACTCACCGCTGTCGCTTGCCTGATCCTCTGACGGAGACCATACGGTAAGGGTTGTGGTAATTTCCTCTTCCTCTGCTGCGTTGGAAGCAGATGCGCTTGTGCTTCCTGCCTCGGATGTGCTCTTGGAATCGTTTCCGGAAGCGGCATTTGAAGAACCGCTGTCGCTGTTTCCGCATCCTGCCAGCATGCCAACTGCAAGTGCTGCGGTCATCATAATAGATACTACTTTCTTTTTCATATTGAAAATCCTCCTTATATGATTTTTCTTTCTGGAACGTCTGCTGTCATATCGCATTTGCTGCTTGGTATCTCTCGTTCTTGTTGATTTTATTATAGCAGTTGGCGGATTTTTCTGAAATATCAAGAATCTATGATCTATGTTGGATTTCTACGTTACATTTCTACACCGGAGCGTATCCGGAAAATCATTTCCGCAATCTGCAGAATTCTTTTCCGCAGCAGAAAAAGAGGCAGCGCACCGTTTTTCCGGTGCGTCCTGCCTCCTCTTCTGTTTTTTATTCTGTTTTTTCTTCTGTTTTTTCTTCCGCCTTCTGATCTTCCTGTGAACTCAGGCTTTTCCTTTCCTGAATCATCTCCTGAATGATTTCATCTCCGCCTTCCTCCTGCCACTCTTTTACAAAATCATCAAAAGAAGAAAGCTCAGACTCGCCCCGGATAATTTTTAAAAAGGTCTCCGACTCCAGTTCTTTTAAGGTGTAACGATATGCTTCTGTGGTCTTCGTCCGGGTCGGATAAATCGTATTCACTCTTTGAATCTTTTCGTCGCTCAAAAGCGAGCAGGCTTTGATACGGGATAAATAAGCGCTCCACTCCTCCGCACTCGCTGTTTTCGGGTTCTCCAGATAGGCGCGGCATACCTTTTCGAACGATCTTTCCAGAATCTCCAGCTCATCCTCCGATTTTTCCCCGTTCAGTGCCGCCTGCAGATTTTCGTAACAGATCGTCAGTGCCTGATTATAGTCGAGATTGATTGCTAAGGGGCGTGCCGTCGGATCGATATTTCCCGTATAATATTGCTGAAATTCTCCCCTTGGATCATCGTAGGAATAGCGCATATAATCAAACATCACCGACAGGATCTTCGGCACAATCTCCGGATATTCATACCCTTTTCGCACTACCACATAATTTCCGGTCAGCTTTTCGTTGCAGTACCGCACACTTCCATCCTTCCCGGTCCGAATCAGAAACGGCTGCCAGTCGGCCTCCGGATCCGTCTCATGACAGCGCCAGAGCGGGTTGTTCGGTGCCCACCACGGTGCGAAGAAAATGCCGCAGCGTCCCTGGGCAATGAGATCGGCAATGTCATCCTGTGTGCGGATCAAAAAGTCCCGGTCAAGGACGCCCTCCTGGTACCAGTCTGCTAACATGCCAAGTGCGTCTTTTACATTGGGCTGAACGGAACCATAAACCGGCATTCCTTCCGCATCCGTCAGCCATCTTCCCGGATATGCACCAAATGAGGCAAAAATAAGATTCATGCCGTATTCCGAAGAAATGCCCGTGCCGCCGTACAGAGTTGTGCTGACTGCAAGACCGATGTTACCCATCTCCTGGTTTGCCGGATTCTCCTCTGCAAACGTCAACGCAATATGTTTCACATCATCGATCGTTTCCGGTACGGAAAGTCCCAGTTTTTCCATCCAGTCCTTCCGCACCCATAGAAGATTCGGACCGTCCGAAATGTTGGTTTCCGGGAATGCCATCAGCTTTCCGTCAAAGGTACAGCCCTGCAGAATCTCCTCACCGTAGCTTGCATAAATATCCTTGATACGGTCGCTGGCACAATTTGCATAAACCTCTGTAAGATCGGCAAGCTGATCGTTTTTCTGCATGGCATTCATCGTTTTCTGATCCACAACCATGATATCGGCAATGTTTCCTGTTGCAATCATGGTAGAAATGCCAACGTTATAGGTATCACCGTAGTTTTCATAAACATCCTCGTTCTGTACATTAATGATTTCGCGGATCAGGCGTGTATAGGCATTGTCCTCATAGGTTTCTCCCTCCGGGAGATTGGAATTATTCACACCCGTCATTTTTGCCAGCGTGTACGTGATGGTTTCCGGGTAACGTCCGTACGGCGTTGTTTTCGCTTCCGTAAGAGCCGCAGCCTCATTTCCGGCAGCATCGGAAACAGAATCATTCCCTGCTGCGCCACTTTCTCCGCAGCCACCCAGAATCGTTCCCGCTGCCAGCAATACAGCGAGGCCTGCCGCAATTTTTTTTTGCATCATGCCTGTACCTCCCTTTCCACACCCGGAATCCGTACCGTCACTTTCGTTCCCTTTCCCGGCTCACTCTCAATCGAAAGACCATACGCTTCTCCGTATTCGAGCTGAATCCTGGAATTGACATTCCGCACACCGTAGCCGCTGCTCTTCTCCGTCAGAATGGTCTGTGCTTTTTCCTGTTCCATGCCAACGCCATTATCCGCCACGGAAAGCACCACACAGTCTCCGTCGCGCCGTCCGCTGATTGTGATCACGCCTGGCTCACTGCCGCGCCGCCGGTCAATTCCATGTGCAATCGCATTTTCGGCAAGCGGCTGCAGAATCAGGTTCAGTGTACGGTAATCCAGAATATCCTCCGCCACATCCATTTTGACCGTAAAACTGTAGTCGTGAAACATTTCCTGAATCTGCAGATACGAACGCACATTGTCGATCTCCTCGCGGATGGACATCGTATTTTTGCCTTTGTTCAGAGAAGTCCGGTAGTACCGCGAAAGCGCCAGCGTAGCCTTGCTGATATCATCCGAACCGATTTCCAATGCTTTCCAGTTGATCAGCGACAACGAATTATACAGAAAATGCGGGTTAATCTGCGCACGGAGCGCCGTCATTTCATACTGCTTCTGGCAGATGCGGCTCTCATAGACTTCCTGAATCAGCTGACGGATACGCGACAGCATCTGGTTAAAGCCGCGCGTCAGATCACCGATTTCATCCCTTTCTGTAGAAACCAGTTCCACTTCCAGATTTCCTTCTTCTACCTCGGACATTGTCATTTTTATCTTTTCAAGGCGGTGCGCCATGTTTCCGGAGAATTTCATAATCACGACCGCAGAGAAAATAACGCAGCCTGCCCACATCAAAAGAACCATCAGAAGAATCGGCTGCATCGGACTGATGATGCCTTTTTTCGGCAGATAGCACGCGGCATGCCATCCATTCTGCTCAATCTCCTTTTCCAGGAGAATGTAGTTCGCTGTATTCTGCTTCTCTTTTTTTTGTATCTTCTGAAAGTCTGAAAATTCCATCTGGTATTTTGCATTCCTGGTCATCTTCTGATTTTCATACAGCACTTCTTTGCCCTCATTGTAGACGAAAACACCGTAATCCTCATTGACTGCAAGCTCCATGGAGCCAAAAATCTTACTGTAGTCCATGGAAATGTATAAAAAACCGCCTTTTCCGTCATCAATCAGCGGCATCGAGCGCACCAGCGTCACCGTTCCCTGATCCATATCGGCATACCAGTGAACATCATTGTCCGCCGGTGCTGTCCATTCATCATTTTCAATTTCCTGCGCCGGACGCAGATACATGCCGTGCGGAATGACGGAATCACGCACATAGACCGTAGACTGTCGGATTTCCGGGTAAAAATAACTTAAGGAATCCATCATCGGATCAAACTCTTTCACCATGCGCTCGTATGCTTCGAAGCTGTTTTTGTCTTCTGCCTTTACAATCTGAACAATCGTCTGGTCGAATGCCAGATAGTCCGACATGCTCTGGTGCAGCGCAAGCTCCGTATTCACATCGTCCACTGCCTGATCAAAGGTGGTTTGCAGATTTTTGATCTCACGCTCGACAAGTACACGACGCATCTGGGTGTAAAACAGTGTGAACATCAGGCACATTGGGAAAAGGCCTGTGAGAACGTAAGCCACGATAAGCTTCCGGTGTACCTTCATATCTGAAAATGCTTTTTTTATTCTGCCGGCAAATGATGTCATCTTACTCCCCCTGATCCCGGTATTTCTGCGGCTGATTCCAAAATATTCGCGGAAGCTCTGACAGAAATAGGACACATTCACAAAACCGCATTTTTCACAGATTACGCCGATTTTTTCGTTTGTATTTTCGAGCATTTCCCGTGCGCGCTCCATACGGAAACCTTTTAAGTAGCGGCTCAGGTTTTCTCCTGTACTTTTCTTGAAAATGCTGCTCAGATAATTCGGTGTCATGCCAACCTCGCGCGCAAGCTGGTCAACACCCATGCCACTGTCAGAATAGTTCTCACAGATATACTGTTTAATCTGCTCGACTTCTCTGCGTTTCGCAACACCACCGTCTGCGCGGAAGACCGTTTCGAGCCGGTCAATACCCATACGGACCGCCTGAATCACACCGGCCATGTTGCTGCTGTGATACAGGGCGTCGATCTCACGGTCCAGCTCCCGCTCATCTTTTCTCTCGAGATTGTCGTAAATCTCTTTCAATAAGTTGGAAAACATAAATTTGATGTAAATCTGAGAAAAAATCGTCTGGTGCTCATACTTTTCGCAGAACTGGTCAAAGTGTTCACGCAGGCTCTCCAGATCCTTCATGCGGATATCCTGCTGGATCTGGCGGATCAGGATTTCAGCATCAATCTGCACCAGCACCTCGGACTGCTCCTCCTGAAAAGGAAGAAAAACATGGTTTCCCGTGTGATAAAAGCGCCGCTCCATGAGCTGCTCCGTCTGTGCAAATGCATCGTAAAGCTCACCGTCCGGCGTGATCTCGCCCGACACGGCCAGAAAGCATTCCTGGTCCCACATTTCACGAATATAATGGTACAGCTTCCGTCCGAACGCTTCCCAGCCGCCATCCGGCTCCTCGCTAAAAAACAGGATGGACTGCTGTGGGTTCAGGTTCAGATAGTGAAACGGCATCTGCAAATCGCTCTGCATCTTTTCAATCTGTTCGCTGTTTACCTGTTCAAAATAGTTGTTGGCACACTCCAACAGTACCATACGGCAAAAATCCCGGACAAAGCTCATATCGAGAAGCGTCTGTGTTTTCTCCTGCATTGCGCTGCGGCTCTGACCATTGACCATCAGATACAGCAGATGCTCCCGCAGAAACTCCATACTTTCGTCCTTCCGTTTTTCCTCACGCTCACTCTTTGCAAGCTTTTCCGTGATTTCACCAACCACCTTTTCAAATTCTTCCGGGTTGACCGGTTTTAAAATATAGGCGAAAACACCGTAGGAAATTGCCTTTTTTGCGTAGGAAAACTCATCATACCCGCTGAAAATCACCGTTTCCGTCCCCGGATACGCCTCATGAATCCGGGAAAGAAGCTCAATTCCATCCATGAACGGCATATTGATGTCGGTCAGCAGTACGTCAATTTTCTCTTTTTCAAACACCTCCAGCGCTTCCTCTCCATTGGAGGCCTCCAGAATATTCTCCCGGATATTCATCCGCGAAAGCAGCATCCGAATGCCCTTTCGCTCTATCATTTCATCATCTACAATCAGATATGTGTACATGCATCGATCCTCTTTCTAAGCAGCCTGCCTAAAGCGGCGCATACTGGTTTTATTATACCATTCCCGCGGCAGAATTGCATAGCATTTACCGCTCAAAACCGTTACCGGAAACGCAAAACCAGAGCCGGTGAAAACATTCTCATCCGACTCTGGTTTTTCTATTACATGATTTCAGGACACCACTCATCCTGTCCCGAATCAGGCCTTCGTCCTGTATAAGCCCAGAAAAATAACGCGCTCTTCCGATGTATCCGTGTCCGGGAAAGACAGGATCAGACTGTTTTTCTGCTCATCTTCCCACCTTGTCGTCTTTCCCTCAAGAATCTGATTCTCTCCCACCAGCAAATCTTCAAGTAAATCCCCAAAAAGATCCTGCAAATTACCGTTGAAGTAAAACGAATATTACGATTTTCAATATTCATAATACCTCCTCTCCCTTTTACTTCTGATATTCCTCAATTCTGCAAACATGTTCTTTTGTCTTTTTATTATAATTAATTCCTACCAGAAGCAAGTTTCCCTGATATTCTTCCAGACTTCTGCAATATTCTTTGTCCTTAATCTGCGCAAGCGCACCCTCTGCTGTTTTGTCCCATTTCAGTTCTACAACCAGCGCCGGTTTGTCCTGGTATCTTTTTCTTGGTACGAAAACAAGATCCGCAAACCCTTTTCCCCCAGGCAGTTCACGGTAAACCGTGTAAAAATTCCGTGCTGCATACAGCGCCAGTGAAATCGTATAGCTCAACGCATTTTCATCATTGTACTGAAGCTGTGACGTTTCAAAATGTGCCAGCCGAATTCCCTCTGCTACCTGTGTTTCCTGTTTTTCCCACACAGCCTGCAGAAGATCTGCGGAATTTTTCAGTGCCTTTGAAATATCTCCCCATTGGGAAACGGTTACCGCACTGGCATATTCTGACTGTACCTCGGCATTCGGAATAAAAACATATTTATTCTGTTCCTCATAACCAAGATATCCAAGATGAATCAGCAGTGTCAGCACATCATCCTCTGTCCGGAAAGTTGTCATATCATTCGTAAAACTGCCCGTGTTCACCGGAATCTTTTTCCCTGCCATCATCTGCAGTACGTCATCCCGCAGGCCGTCAAAATTCAGATCAATATACCACTGTAGTGCTTCAAATGTTTCTGTCTGATTCCAGTAATTGCCGATTTTCCGGAATCGCATGGCATTGACAACCGAACGCGGGCTGTAAACCGAACTTTCTCCCGGGAACGAATAGCCGTCATACCAGTTTTTAATTTCTGCCAGATCCATCTGATACCGGCCGCAGAGTTCTTCTACTTCCTGCTCCGTAAATCCTACATATTCTGCGAGCGGCCCTGGATCAAGCATTGTAAATTCATCAAACATATTCAGTGCAGAATGGGTTCCATATTTTTTGATCGGCAGAATACCCGTCAGATAGGCAAGTGCTACGTAAACCTTATCTTTCAGAAAATCCCGCAGGAAATCAAGATACTCTTCCTGTGCTTTTTTATCCTGCTGATATTCCCGGAAAACACAGTCCCATTCATCAATGATAATGACAAACGACTGTTTTGTTGCCGCATAAATATCCTGCAGCGATTCTACCAGATCCGTATCGTCAAAGTAGTCCACGTCCGGATAACTGTTTTTCAGTTCCCGCAGCAGCATTCTTCGAACACGGTCAATCACCTGGCCAATTTCCTTGCTCCGGCTCAGAAATTCCTGCATATTCAAAAAAATCGTAGGATATTGATTTAAGTGCTGTGCAAATACAGCATTTTGAGAAATTTTCAATCCAGAAAAAAGTTCTCTGGAATCGCATTCCTTCCCATAATAAGCCGTCAGCATATCCGCCGTCATAGATTTTCCAAAGCGCCGCGGACGGCTGACACAGACATATCTCTGCACAGTATTAATCACCTGATTGGTATACTCGATCAGCCCTGTTTTATCCACATAAATTTCGGACTGAACCGCTTTTGCAAATTTTTCATTTCCCGGATTCAGATAAACTCCCATATTCCACCTGCGCCTTTCTCTTTCTACCTCTATCATACGATATTCTTGCCTTAAGTTCAATTTAGCATAAGTTGAAAAATGCCAGAATGTTTTTAACTGAGGCAAAACATTCTGGCTGTTTTTTCTGGGATTGCTATGAGTCAATTAATTAATGAATAAAGAACGCGTCCTCTTCCTCGTCTTCCACAACCGGTGTCATCGGGTTATACTCGGTTTCCACCAATTTTTTCACCAGCTCGTGATCGAAGTTGCGGCGGATTTCACAGGTTCTGTCGAAAATCATGGTTGCTTCATCCCCTGGGGTGCATGCCGGCCAGTTCGGGAGGGATGGGGTTTCCGGACTTCCGTAGCGGGCAAAGTTGATCCAGGCGGTGGCCATACGCTCCTGCAGACGGTCTGTTTCGCCCGGGACATTGCATACGGCGATGCGGTCGATGTTATGGAATACGAACGGAATCTCGGCACAATGCCATGCGGCTTTTCCGCCATCGATCGGGAATTCATAGGTAAACTGGTAGGAATAGGTCGGCGCTTCTGTAAACTCCGATTTCTGACGAATGAATTCGATCGTGTCCGGACGGAAGAACGTATCCACAGACCACAGATCCACAATTGTTTTGTCCGGATATGCTTTTTCAAAAAGAGAAATCAGCTCCGGCGTTGCATCACCATATTTTCTCGTCAGGAACGCAATCTGTTCCTCACGGTTCATCTCATGTTTTCCCGGCACAACCGGTCCAAAATCAAACTCACCGATGTTGGTTCCTGCCAGCACAGGAATCGTTTTAGCGTGATCCGTAAATCCGCACTTGATCGGATTTCCGCGGAACCAGCCATTCTCCATCGGTCCCTGTCCGATATAGCAGCCTTTCGCAGCAACCTCTGCCTCAACTTTATTGTACGCATTTGACAGCTCATAATACGGGATCGTCTCAAGCTTCTCCACCTCGGACTCGTCCAGATTCAGTTCTTTTAACAGAGCCTTCACAATCGCGGTGCCGTCTCCGTCCTCTTTCTGATAAACCTTTGCCTCATAAACACCGCTCTCGATGATACCCTTCTGGAACAGGCCGTCTGCTGCCGGCGTATTCATCAGCGTTGCTACCTTCATACCGCCGCCGGACTGACCGAAAATCGTAACATTCTCCGGGTCTCCGCCGAATGCCGCGATATTGTCATGTACCCACTGCAATGCAGCTACCATATCTGCGTTTCCTGCATTCGCAGAATTTTTGTATTTTTCGCCAAACGGCGAGAGATCGAGATAACCGAGGATATTCAGCCGATGGTTCACGGAAACAACAACGACATCACCGAACTCGCTTAAGTGATCCCCCTCATATGCCACATGCTCAATCGCAGAGCCGGCGCTGAAGCCGCCGCCGTGGAGCCATACCATGACCGGCTTTTTCGCACCCGGATCAAGACTCTGTGTCCAGACATTCAGGTTCTGGCAATGCTCGTCCTGCGGCCAGTAACGATGTGGTACCAGCACCTCCATGTTCGGCTCATCCTGCTTTAAAAGCGGACATACATAGCCGTACGCCAGCGCATTTTTGATTCCTTTCCATGGTTTCACCGGCTGTGGCATCTGGAAACGGTCCGCCTCAGCGTAATGGATTCCATGAAACGCATACGTCGTATTCAGGCGGAAGCCGCGTACCTTTCCCGCCTTTGTCTCCACTACCGGATCTGTTTTACTACATACAAAATAATCTCCCATATTTCAGCTACCCTCT
This sequence comes from Blautia sp. OF03-13, assembly GCF_003460685.1. NCBI lineage: Bacteria > Bacillati > Bacillota > Clostridia > Lachnospirales > Lachnospiraceae > Blautia > Blautia sp. OF03-13. The sequence goes on from NZ_QTVR01000006.1 coordinate 156,662, forward strand.
TTCTGCCCAATCCTATTCTGTGATGCGCAGTTTTCAAAAACTGCTGCAAAATCTTCACGATCCTTCCGTTTCATCAGGCTTCGAAACAACTGTCGTTTTTGCATTTACGCATCTGTTTCTTATTATACCAGACAATTTATTCGGAAACAATTCTTTTCACTTCCGTTTTCGGCTGTTTATATCAACAAAGTCCGAAAATCACGTCAAAAATGGATATTTCCATCACAACTTCAAAGTGCTACAATAAAAAAGAAGGTAAAATCAACGTAAAAAAGGGGACTACTATGACGAAAACAGTACAAAAGAGCAAAGCCCGCGATATGACCCAGGGCTCTATCTGGAAACAGCTTCTTCTCTTCTCGCTTCCGCTGATGGCCGGAAATCTCTTCCAGCAGCTTTACAACACCGTTGACAGCATCGTTGTCGGCAACTTTGTCGGCAAGGAAGCACTCGCCGCCGTCGGCTCCGTCGGTCCGATCATCAATTCTCTGATCGGCTTTTTCATGGGACTTTCCACCGGTGCCGGTGTCATTATCTCTCAGTATTATGGCGCAAAGGCGGATGAAAAGGTCAGCCGCACCGTCAGCACGACACTGGTGATGACGTTTATTCTCTCCATTGTCTTTACCATTCTCGGCATTCTCATCACGCCGTACATGCTCCGCATGATGAGCACACCGGACGATGTCATCCGTGAGTCGGCAACGTATCTTAAAATTTACTTTGGCGGTGTTGCCGGTCTGATGTTCTACAACATGGGCTCCGGCGTTCTCCGCGCTGTCGGCGATTCCCGCCATCCGCTGTATTTCCTGATTTTTTCCGCTGTTGTCAATACCGTGCTCGATCTTTTGTTTGTCGTTTCCTTCGGCATGGGAATCGAGGGTGTGGCGCTTGCAACCGTTATTGCACAGTGCCTTTCGGCGGTTCTGACGCTGTATGTGCTGACCACAACAGACGGCCCATACCGCATCTGTTGGAAAAAGCTCTGCATGGACTGGTCTTTGCTGTACCGCATCGTCTGCGTCGGACTGCCGGCAGCGATCCAGCAGATGGTGACTTCCGTTTCCAACGTTTTCGTGCAGTCCTATATCAATGTATTCGGCTCGGATGTTATGGCGGGCTGGAGTGCCTGCATGAAAATCGACCAGTTTATGATGCTGCCGATGATGAGTGTTGGTCTTGCTTCGACCACCTTCACCGGACAGAACGTCGGTGCCAGCTACATTGACCGTGCAAAGAAGGGTGCTACAACCGCATTCCTGCTTGCTGAGCTTGTAACCATTGTGATGATGATTCCTCTGCTGATTTTCGCTCCGCAAATGGTCTATCTGTTTAACCAGGAGGCAGCTGTGATTCGTTTCGGAACCCTGTTCCTGTATCTGCTCTCCCCGTTCTACATTCTCTGCTGCGTCAACCAGGTTTATTCCAACGTCCTGCGTGGCGCAGGAGACACCAGAACACCAATGATCGTAATGCTCGGAAGCTTCGTCGTGTTCCGCCAGATTTACCTGTTTGCGATGTCTCATATATTTGATTCCATCATTCCGATTGCACTTGGTTATCCGGCGGGATGGCTGGTATGCAGTGTTCTGATTTATGCCTGCTATCGGAAATTCCGGTGGGATAAAGGAATGCGGAAAAACTGAAGGATTCCTTTCCTGACATAAGCAAAAGGGGCTGTTGCACTAAGAAAATGAACGTAGTGCGACAGCCCCTTTTTTCGCATTATTTTTTCAGGAGTGCTGCTGAATGCTCTTCAGTTAAAATAACTCCGCAATCGCCGCGATCTTCTCACAGTTTTCCGGCAGCGGGTCGTTTATTTTCGGTGACTGGCGCGTTGCCACGTAACGGCTTGCAATTCCGGCAGAGGCTGCACCGTGGCAGTCAGCGATATCGTCATTTCCTGTCATCAGGCATTCTGCCGGATCGAGGTGATACTGCTTCAGCAGCATCTCATAAAACGCCGGATCCGGTTTTTTCACACCGGCATCCGATGAGAGCAGGATTCCATCAAAGTATTTCGTAAGGCCGAGCAGGGAAATTTCCGGCGCGGTGAAAAGCGCCTGTGCGTTGGACAGCAGAAAAACCTTCTTTCCTGCGTCTTTTAAACGCTGCAGCATTTCCGGCACGCCGGGGAACAGTTTCAGTTCTTCTATCGAAATCGCACGGAACATTTTCGCCAGATCTGCAATTTCTTTTTCCGTTACCGAAACAGCTTGATCCTCAAACAGTTGCCGGAACACATCCGCAATGTCGATTTCCGGTACATGGCTGCCGCGGCATTCCATTTTAAGCGCAGCTTCCTGCTCTTTGATTTTTGTCTCATACGCCATCCGGAGTTCTTTCGGCTCATAGGCGGCCCCTTTCATGCCGAAGAACAGGCTCATTTTTTTCCAGAGATACGCTTTCTTTTCATTCGTATGTATATCTACCAGAGTTCCATATAAATCAAAAATATAATTCTGATACATCCTTCATCATCCTTTCTTACGGAAAGTTTTCCACACGACACGTATTCTACCAGACTTTTCTCCACAATTCCATGTCTTTTTTCCAGACTTCCTATCTTTTTTTCTCCACCCAGACTGTCCATCAAACCAGATCGTTGAAACCTGTTTTGTCTTGCTCTCTGTAAGAAAGAATCCTGCCCGGAGGGCTTTTTACTTTATCGGAAAATTCAACGAAGTTTCCGGTAACGTAAAAAAATTCCCCCGTACAGATTTTGTCCGCAACAGGGGAATTCATTACATCTCACAGTTTCCTGCGAATTGTAATCTTTGATTTACTTTCTCGCATCCAGCATTTCTTTCACCAGACGAATATACTCCGGTGTTGTTCCGCAGCAGCCGCCGACAATGCCTGCACCCGCGTCTACCAGAATGTTCATATATCTTGCAAACGTCGGCGCATCCATGCTGTAGATTGCCTCACCGGTCGGCGTAATTTTCGGCAGGCCGGCATTCGGTTTTACGATAACCGGTACTCTTGCCACTTTTTTCATGGAATTTACGACTGCCTCAAGCTGATCCGGTCCGACCGAGCAGTTCAGTCCTACGGCGGATGCTCCCATTTCCTGCAGTGTCTCAACTGCTTCCACAGCGTTTCCGCCGAACAGGGCAGAACCGTCTGCTTCCAGCGTCAGAGAACACATAATCGGCAGATCGCAGACAGAAAGTGCAGCATCCATAAAGACACACGTTTCGTCTACGCTCAGCATCGTCTCCGCTACCAGAAGATCAACGCCCGCATTTGCTACCGCTGTTACCTGCTCTGTGTAGGATTCCAGCAGCTCTTCATAAGAGAGATCGCCTTTTGGCTGCAGCATTCTTCCCGGTGTGGAAAAATCTCCCGCAATCAGCGCACCTGTTCCGGCAAGCGCTTTTTTCGAAATGTCCACCAGGCGTGCATTCAGCTCCTCCACCTCGTTTTCTCTTCCATAATCCGCTAATTTCAATCTGTTTGCACCAAAGGTCGGCGCATAGACAATCTGGCTTCCCGCCTCCACGTAAGCCTTCTGTAAATTTGCCAGAATATCAGGATGCTCCAGAACCCAAAGTTCTGTACTGACTCCTTTTGGCATTCCCGCTTTTGTCAGATTTGATCCGGTTGCGCCATCCAATAAAATGACACCTGCTCCGGCAAGCTGTTCAAATTCTTCTCTTGTCATTTTCTTTTCTCCATTCTGCCCGAGTTCCCTGCAGCACATGTCCGCGTATACTGACAAATCCCGGCTGTTTTTTTCTGAACCTGCCGCGCTTTTCGCGTCAAATTCATGTTCAGTATAGCATTGTATTGTTTTCCCGACAAGTAGAAAAGAGGTATCCGTTTTGGATACCCCTTCGTCTGTTTCTGTTCACGAATGTTCAGCAAACCCCGACATTCTCAATCATGATGCGCGTCTGAATGATGTGTCTCCGAATGATGCGTCTCCGAATGATGTGTCCTGCCCGAGCTGTTCCCTCCACCGGATGTGGTATTTTTCGGTGACCCCGGAGACAAATTTGTTCCCTGGTTCACACGGGTTGCTTTCTGTCCATTTTCCACCTGCGAGGATGCCGATACCGTTGAAACACCCGAATCGGAACTGTTTTCCGTTGCAGCATTTTTTCCACACGCAACGAAAGCCAATACTGCTGTACCGACAAGTACGGAAATTACTGCCTTCTTCATTTCTCCACCTTCTTTCCTGGTACATCGTTTTCGCCTGAACATTAGAGCGTGTCTGAAAAATTATTTCCGCAATTTGCGAGATACACTCTGGTTGTAATTTCATTTTAAATGAACTTCTTACTATTGTCAATTTACTCTACAAATTCCCTATTATTTTCTTTTTTTGTAACGATTCAGAGCCATGCGAAATGGAAGAAAAATCGCGAAGCAGCCGGACCCCTCTCCCGGATCCGGCTGCCGTTTGTCCTGTATCGTATGCTTTTATTCTGCAGTGCTTGAAGACGTTGAAGCAGTGCCTGTGCTGCTTGTCGATGTCGTTTCGGTACTGCCTGATGTCGTGCTGTCAGACGTTGTACTGTCCGTTGCGGTACTGTCCGTTGTTGTGCTGTCGGTTGTGGTTCCATCTGTGGAATCTGTAGAAGCGCTGTCAACTGTCATCGTATACAGATCTGCGTCGGTTACTTCAAGTTTTTTCCAGTTGGATGCGACCTTGATATCGCTCTCCTTTACCCATCCATCCAGTGTATCGTTGTACTTATCCGATTTGCGGTTGGAAATGATGGTCTGTCTTCTGGACTCGGTTTTGTCCTCGTCGAATGCTTTATCTACACGGATCACATAATATGCATCGTCGCCTTCGATGACACCGTCATAATACTCGCCATCCTTCAGCTTTGCTGCTTCTTCCGCTACTTTATCTCCAAGAGAACAGGTATCGTCATCGTCTTTCTCCGATCCGGTTCCAAAGGATGTCTCGGAAGAGGTCAGATAAGAAACCTCAGAGGAGGAATCGCTGGCGGAACTGCTCGATGTGCTCGCGCTTGAAGCGTCGGATGCGCTTGTGTCGGAAGCATCGGAAGAAGAGCTGCTCTCATCGGAGCTGTCGGCAGAATCGGTGGAATCTGCGGTATTCTCCGCATTTAACTGATCGTTCAGCTCCTTGCGCAGATCGGTAAACGATGCGGCTGCAGGATCCTCAGACTCTTTTAAGAGATCCAGGAATCTCTGTGCGATTTCTTTCTTTGCCGCTTTTTCCTCGTCCGTCAAATCAATCGTTTTTCCATCGTCATCCTTCTCGGTTCCTGCTGTGGATACCGTGATGTAGCTGATGGAGGTCTGCTTTGCCTCTTCATCGGATACCTCGGTATCTACATCTGCGATGATCGGATCATAAATTTTGGTTTGAATAACATACAGCTCCAGTGCATCCTGGATGTCCTCAACGGTTGCGTGCAACTTTTTCATCACATCGTCACCGTTCTTATCTGCGAATGCCTGTGCAGCCTCTTTCGCCTGCTGTTTTTCCTCGTCTGTCAGGGAAATTCCGTATTCCTCTGCGTGCTGCCGCATCAGAAGCTCTTTTTCGATCGTATCAAGAGACTGCTCCTTGAACGTTTCCCCGGTAGTCTTTCCATCGTCGCCTTCCTTGTCGTACATCTCAGACGGCATCTGCATTCCGTACATCGAGTACATCTTGGAATAATAATTGTACATGGTTGCCTGCTGATATCTCAGCATGAAATTTGCCTGTCCGAGTGTAATCGACTCGTCATTTACAGTAATTGCCGTTTTTGTTCCGTCCACATTGTCGGAACCGCAGCCAGTCAGTCCCATCGCTGCCATCGAAGCACTCAGCATAACGCAGACTGCTTTTGCTTTTAAATTTTTCATTACTTCCTCCTCATGCAGGGCGAAATGTATGCTCAAAAAGAGTTTTTCTTTTTACACGTTCGAATTTCCGGTCCTGCATCGATTTTTATAAACGCTTTTCCTATTATACCCTTTTTGTTGATACAGGGCAACTTTTTTCTTCCCTGTTCACGCCTTTTTCACACGATTTTGTGGTTATGCGAGTATTTCACTCCTGTGTGATCTGCAGCAGATCTTCCACCAGTGCATGGCTCTTCTCCAGCAGATCGATCTTTTCCTTTGAATTTCTCCGCCGCGGCGTGTAGACAAACGCCAGCGACTCCATCTGGAATTTCAGTTCGTCTCGGTATTTCTGCAGCAGCTCCGGAATCCGCGCCACATCGATTTTTGCATGCTGCTGTAAGGTGACTCGTACCGAATCGCCCATCTGTTTCAGCTCCGTCACATACGCACAGTGCGCCAGCGCTTTCAGTTCTGCAACAGCCAGAAGATTCTGTACATTTTTCGGCGGTTCCCCGAAGCGGTCGGTCAGCTCCTCCGTCATGTCCTCATACTCTTCCTTATTTTCAATCGCCGCAATTCGCTTATAGGTGTCAAGCTTCAGAGACTCGTTGCTGATGTAGCTGTCCGGAATATAGGCACTGACATTCAGATCAATCGTTGTCTCGAACGCTTCTGCCGGTGCGATGCCCTTCGCCTCCTGGACAGCCTCTGCGAGCATTTTACAATAGAGATCGTATCCAACCGATTCCATATGGCCCGACTGCTCTGCGCCCAGCAGATTTCCGGCGCCTCGGATCTCAAGATCACGCATTGCAATTTTAAAGCCGCTTCCCATCTCCGTAAATTCACGGATCGCATGGAGACGCTTCTCCGCCACTTCCTTCAACATCTTGTTTCTGCGGTACATCAGAAATGCGTAGGAAGTCCGGTTCGACCGTCCGACGCGGCGCGACTGATAGAGCTGTGACAGTCCCATCTGGTCAGAATCATGGATAATCATGGTATTGACATTCGAAATATCGAGTCCTGTCTCAATGATCGTTGTTGACACGAGCACATCGATCTCTCCGTTGATAAATCCGTACATGATCTTCTCGAGCTCGCGCTCCTTCATCTGCCCGTGCGCAAAGCCCACATTTGCATCCGGCACGAGCTTCTGGATCGTGTTCGCCATATCCGCAATCGACTGGACACGGTTATAGACATAGTAAACCTGCCCGCCCCGCGCAAGTTCACGGTTAATCGCCTCGCGAACCATTTCTTCATTGTATTCACAGACAAAGGTCTGGATCGGCTGTCGATCCTGCGGTGCTTCCTCGAGCACACTCATATCCCGGATGCCGATCAGGCTCATGTGCATGGTACGTGGAATCGGCGTCGCCGTCAGTGTCAGAACATCCACATTTTTTTGCAGCTGTTTGATTTTTTCTTTATGCGTCACGCCGAACCGCTGCTCCTCATCGACAATCAGAAGGCCAAGATCTTTGAACTTTACGTCCTTCGACAGAACGCGGTGTGTTCCGATGACAATATCCACGAGTCCTTTTTTCAGATCCTCCAGCGTTTTTTTCTGCTCTGCCGGCGTGCGGAACCGGCACAGAAGATCAACGCGCACCGGAAAGTCCTTCATGCGCTCAACGAACGTATTGTAATGCTGCTGTGCCAGAATGGTGGTCGGAACGAGGTAGACGACCTGTTTGCTCTCCTGTACTGCCTTGAACGCTGCACGGATTGCAACCTCGGTTTTGCCGTATCCGACATCGCCGCAGATCAGGCGGTCCATGATCTTTTTGCTCTCCATGTCCGCCTTTGTCGCCTCGATCGCCGCAAGCTGATCGTCCGTCTCCTCAAACGGAAACAGTTCCTCAAATTCCTTCTGCCAGATCGTATCCTTTCCGAACTGATAGCCGGATGACGCCTGCCGCTCGGCATACAGCTTCACGAGATCCTGTGCGATATTTTTTACCGCATGGCGAACCCGTGTTTTCGTCTTATTCCATTCCTGACCGCCGATTTTATTCAGCTTCGGCACCTTTGCAGCTTCGCCGGACGCATACTTCTGCAGCGTATCGAGCTGGGTGGCCAGCACATAGAGGTTCGATCCGCCCGCATACTCGATTTTCATGTAATCACGCGTTACGCGGTCCATCTCAATTTTTTCGATACCGCGGTAAATACCAAGACCGTGGCTCTCATGCACGACATAGTCACCGATCGATAGATCTGCAAAATTCTGGATTTTCTGACCGGAATACTCCGATTTCTTCCGGTTTTTCTTCTTCTCTTTTCCAAAAATATCCGTCTCTGTGATCAGCACAAATTTCTGCATCGGATATTCAAAGCCTCTGCGGGCCGCGCCGTGGATCAGCATGACCTCGCCCGGTTTCAGAACACGCTCCTCATTCTCGCTGTAGAAGGCCGGAATCTCCTCATTCTGCAGGTCCTCTGCCAGATGCTGCGCCCTCGTCCGCGACGGACTCGCCAGTACAATACGGTAACCCGCTTTTTTCCAGGATTTCAGATCTTTTACCAGAAGCGGGAACTGATTGTTATACGAATTGACCGATTTCACCGTCACACTGAACTCATCGCGGATGTTCCACTCGCCCTTCTGCGGCTCCATCAGCGATACGGCAACACAGCCGCGGCGGTTCAGTTTTGCCACAAGCTCCGCCGTACTGCACATCAGCTTCGCCTGTCCCGGCAGGAGGTATCCCTTTTCAAGACGGTGGCTCACGCTCTCCTGAAATTCTGCTTCCAGCGCATCGGCACACTCGATGATGCGGTTCGGCTCATCGAGGAAAATGCGGCTGTTCTCCGGCAGATACTCAAGAAACGAGACGGTCTCCGGATAAAAATAATGAAGATACTGCTCCGCTCCCTGCAGAATTTCGCCTTCTCCGATCCGGTCGCAGATTTCCTCTGCTGCACGGCGGATCCTTGCCGCTTCCTCTGTCATCATTTTGTCGCGGAATTTTGTGCTTTGCGCTTTCGCCTCTTTTTTTATAGCTTTTACGCCGCGCGCAATCGTATCCTCTGTTAAAATCAGCTCCGATGCCGGATAGATTATGATTTCCTCGAGGTTTTCAATCGACCGCTGGCTCTCCGCATCGAAGCTTCGGATGGAATCTATCTCATCGCCCCAGAGCTCAATCCGGATCGGGTTCTGTTCCGTCAGCGGATAAATATCGAGAATGCCGCCGCGGACGGAAAACTCGCCGGTCGACTCCACCTGAAAGGTACTCTCATAGCCGAGCTGCACCAGCTCTTTTCTTATTTTATCCAGATCGAGTTCGCTGTCATTGCGCAGATGGATGCAATGTTTTTCGAACACGCCAAGAGGCAGAAGAAAGTCCATACATCCCCCTACACTGGTGATGATGGTAACTTCCTTCCGCTCAAGAAGTGCCTGGATCACCTGAAGCCGCTGCCGGATCAGTAGATTTCCGTGAATGTCTGCCTGATAGAAAATCAGGTCCTTCGCCGGATAATACAGCGTCTCCGCATCGTACAGCCGGTAATCCTCATATAATTCTTTTGCTTTTAATTCATTTTCCGCGATCAGAAGCCGCACCGGGGCATCCTCGGAGAGACCTGCAATCATGTGGGCTTTCTGGCTTTCCAGACAGCCCGAGATCACCGTCACACCTGCGGTTCCTTTTTTCAGATCACGGAACAGCTCGTCAAAACGGGCAATTTCTTTGATCGGTTCTAATAACGCTTTCATTTTCCTTACTCTGCCGGGTTTGCAGATTTGCGGTTATACTCATTCATAGCTGCGTCCACATCCCCGTTCAGCATCTGCTCAATTGCTTTTGCCGCATGCTCGATCGCCAGATTTACAAGGGGACGTTCGTCTTTCGTAAACGGACTTAACACGTAGTCCGCCAGATCCCAGTTTTTCGGTTTCTCACCGACGCCGACCTTCACACGCATAAAATGGTCGGTGCCAAGATTGGCGATGATGTTTTTGATGCCATTGTGGCCGCCCGCGCTTCCTTTTTTGCGGATACGGATCTGTCCCGGCGCCAGGCTGATATCATCGTAAACCACGATCAGCTCGCTCTCCGGATCCACTTTGTAATAGTTCACCAGCTCCCGAACGGACTCGCCGCTCAGGTTCATATATGTCATCGGCTTTGCGACAATGACTTTCTGGCCTGCGATCATGCCCTTTCCGAACAGTGCCTTGTGGCCTGCACCGGAAGACGGGATCTGATATTCGTCGATCAGGTAATCGATGGTGTCGAATCCGACGTTGTGCTTCGTGCCCTCATACTGGCGCGTCGGATTTCCCAAACCTACTATAATAAACATACTTCCTCCTGCAATGCAGACAACAGAGAGCAGAAAAAACTTTCCCTGCCCTCTGTTGTCTGATGTATGATTGTTCCTTTTCTTTAGTTAAAATATACCAGTTCGCTCTCCGGTTTCTTGGCCGGTTTGATTTCTTTTGCATACAGAACCGGGCCTTCGCCATCGTAAACCTTCATATAGCCCCATTTTACCGTTGCAGTCACGTCAACCCAGGAACCCATTACGAGAGATTTGGCGCTTGCGCATTTGCAGACATAGCCGATAAAAGAAGTATCATCTGCACAGCAGGTCATTGCCATACGACCCGGAACAAAGAAATCGGCTCCGACATCCTTGCTCTTTAATACCATACCGCGGAAATGAACAGTCTTGCCCTCGTAACGCTCCGGGTTGTCGCCCATATCGACATACCAGATTCCGTAATCGGCATCGTCGATCTCGATCACATCGGCATCGGTATCAAACGGCATCTGATCCTCAAAAATGTTGTCAATTTCGCCTTCTTCATTCTCAAACAGAACGTCGCATGCCTGATTGACTACTTTGATGCTGCGGCGGAATGCCGGAAGTGGATCTTCCGGACGACAGCGGTTGAACATAACCATATCCGCATTTTTTGCCATCTCCATGAAAACAGATTTCATATTCTGCATATAAATCTGGAAGCAGCTTGCATCGACCGTCACAATCTCCTGTACAATGCCCCAGCCGCGCGGCAGCTCCATTTCTTCCAGTTTTTTTACACTCCAGAGCGGATTGTATTCCAGAATAATACGTTCCGGGCGGTATTTGCGGTTCAGTTTTTTCAGGTAATCCAGGGTAAACTGCTCTGGTCCTTCTACGATTTCCAGGACGGTGTTGTGTTTGAGCAGTTCTTTTTCGTCGTACTCTACTTCACCTTCTTCGGTTGTGATCAGAAGGGTCGGTCCGTCGATCTGGAAATAGTCCTGTGCTACGGTAAAATTGATAAAAGAGGTTTTTCCACTCTCCAGAAATCCTGTTATGAGATAAATCGGAATTTCTACTTCGTCTTCTTCGTACATTTTGTACCTCCGTTGTCTTTGACGTACTCCCGGAATCTTTCTGCACTTGCTTTTGCGGCTGAGATTCCGGACGTGCCTTTTGCTTTGTCTCTAAATCAAGAAAAAAGCTGCCACATCGGATTTTGTTTCTGATGCGGCAGCTTCACTACAGTTCACAGGTACCCTGCGGACCGTAATTTTCGCAGCTACTTTGTATTTTTACAGTCCGAACAGCTCTGCCAGCTTATCTTCTGCTAATTTGGAACCGATGACACAGATTCTTCCGGTGAATTCCGGTGCTCCGTCACGTACTTCGTACTCTTCCGGAACCATATCGAAATAGATCCACTGTCCATCGGCGCCTGCTACCATACCTTTGGCCCGAAGAACCATACCATAAGCGGTATCCTCGGAAAGTTTCTTTAAGATGCCTTCAATCTGCTCTTTGGTGAAGGTCTTCACAGTCTCCTGACCCCAGCTTGTGAAAACTTCGTCTGCGTGATGATGGTGATGATGATCATGACCGCAGCCGCACTCGTCATCGTGGTGATGATGATGCTCATGGTCGTGATCATGGCCGCAACAGCACTCGTCATCATGGTCGTGGTGATGATGCTCATGCTCCTCGTCGTGATCGTGGCCGCAGCAGCACTCGCCGTCATGGTCGTGGTGATGATGTTCATGTTCGTCCTCATCATGATCGTGATGATGGTGCTCATGCTCCTCATCGTGGTCATGGCCGCAGCAGCACTCGTCGTGGTCATGATGATGGTGATGATGCTCTTCCTCTTCTACCTGCGCAAGGTTGATGATGGCACCTTCCATCGTATCGAGTACTTTCTTACCACCCAGTACTTCAACCGGTGTGGTAATAATGTGTGCTTCCGGATTCAGTTCGCGGAGCATCTTTACTGCTGCCTCTACTTTTTCCGTATCGGCTTTATCGGTACGGCTCAGGATGATGGTTCCTGCGCTCTTTACCTGATTCTCGAAGAATTCGCCGAAGTTTCTGAGATACATTTTGCATTTCATAACGTCGACTACGGTTGTTGCGGAATTCAGGGCTACGCCTGCTTCTTTTTCTACACCGTCTACAGCCTTGATGACGTCGGAGAGTTTACCTACGCCGGACGGCTCGATGATGATGCGGTCCGGGTGATATTTGGTGATAACATCTTTTAATGCTGCGCCGAAGTCTCCCACAAGAGAGCAGCAGATGCAGCCGGAGTTCATTTCACGGATTTCGATACCGGCATCTTTTAAGAAGCCTCCGTCGATTCCGATTTCACCGAATTCGTTCTCGATCAGGACAACCTGCTGGCCTTTCAGTGCGTCTCCGAGGAGTTTTTTGATCAGGGTTGTTTTTCCTGCGCCCAGGAAACCTGAAATAATGTCTATTCTTGTCATTGATTTAACCTCTTTATCTTGTTGATTCCGTTTATAGTTAGCTGCAAAAGGGCCGAAGTTTATCCTCCGCCCCACACTCACGCTTATTATAGCAACCATAGAACAAAAAATCAAGAGAATTTCCCTTGCTTTTTCTGCATTTCACCATTATAATATATTACATGTCTTTTCTACTTTAACGCGTTGAATGGGCAAATCATTTTACCTATGAATGGGGGATTTTTTTATGAGTGGAACGAAAGAAAAAAAACTCAATCTGCCACAGTCACTGCTTTTGCTGCTGCTGATCATCGTATCCGTCGCAGTCTGTATCCGCCTGAAAACCGGCGGTCCTATGATCGGCCTGTTTGCAAGCTGGATTTTTATCTATCTGTTTTGTAAGATTTTCGGTATTTCTTACGCCAACATTGTTGCCGGCGCATACGATGCCATCCGTATGGTCGTCCCGACGCTCTGCCTTCTGATGGCCATCGGTGTCATGATCGGCACCTGGCTGCAGAGTGGCACCATTGCCACCATCATTTCCTGGGGCTTAAAAATGATTAACCCGTCCTGGCTGCTGCCTCTGACGCTGCTGTTCTGCTCCATTTTGAGTATTGTAACCGGTACTTCCTATGGTTCCGTCGGAAGCGCAGGTGTTGCCATGATGGCGATCGGAAACGCCATGGGTATCCATCCTGGCATGGTAGCCGGTGCTGTCATCTGCGGTGCCATGTTCGGTGACAAATTAAGTCCTCTTTCCGATACCACAAACCTTGCTCCGGCCGTTGCAGATGCCAAACTTGGCGATCATATCCGCTCGATGCTCTGGACCACCCTTCCAACGTATGTAATTACCTTAATTCTTTTTACTATTCTCGGTTTCCAGCAGACCAGCGGAAGCTATACCGAGGGAAGCATTACCGTTTACATCGATGCTTTAAACGGTGAATTCCAGCTCGGATGGATTACCATGATCCCTGCCATCCTGATTATTGTATTGCTCCTCTGCAAAGTAAATGCGATCTCTGCACTTGGTCTTTCCAGCTTCGCTGCCGGATTTGTTTCCTATTTTGTGCAGCACGATACTCTGCAGGGCATCATCCGCACAGCTTACAACGGTTACACAACCACAATCGAAGAACCGGTATTACAATCCATCTTAAACCGCGGCGGCATGGGAAGCATGCTCCAGTACGTAGCCATTATCTGCTTTGCTGTCGGCATGGGCGGCATGCTGGAAAAACTCGGTGTACTGGATCACATTCTTCAGGCGATTGTAAAGAGAATCAACAGCGATGGAAGTATGATCCTGGCAACGATGATTGTCGGTTACGTGACCAGCCTCATCAGCTGCTCCCAGCCGATGGCACACGTTCTGACCGGCCGTCTGATGGCACCTGTCTTTCAAGAGCGCAAGGTTGCACCGGAAATTCTTTCCCGCTGCCTCGAAGACTCCGGAACTATGGCTGGTCCTATGATTCCATGGCATGGCTACGGCGTATACATGGCCGGCACACTTGGTGTTGCATGGTCGGCATTTTTCCCGTACTTATTCCTGCTTTACCTGACCCCGGTTTTCAGTATTTTCTATGGATTTACCGGAATTTCCATTAAGCATCTTCCGGAAACCCAAAACAATGAATCAAAAGAAGAGAAATAAGGCAAAAGCAGAAATCGTAACAGAAAATCATAAACAGAAACAGAAACAAAAAAAGAAAAGGAAAAGAGAAAGAATGCAGACAAAACTTGTTCTTCTCGGAACCGGCACACCAAATGCGTGTCCGAATGCCAACGGACCTTCCTCCGCTGTCGTGGTCGGTGACCGTGCTTATCTGGTAGATTTTGGCCCTGGCGTTGTCCGCCAGGCCTCAGCCGCCTATTTTAACGGCGTAGATGCCCTGCGGCCGGATCTTCTGACCGTTGCCTTCTGTACGCACCTTCACACAGACCATACCGCAGGATACCCGGATCTGATTTTTACTCCGTGGGTGCTGGAGCGCCCGGTTCCATTGAAAGTTTTCGGGCCAAAGGGCTTACAGCACATGACCGATCATATCTTACAGGCCTATGAAACCGACATTGATTTCCGAATTCACGGTTTCGAAAAAGCAAACGAATCCGGCTACCGCGTTGAGGTAACAGAAATTGAATCCGGCATTATCTACCGGGATGACCTGGTTACGGTGGAGGCTTTTCCGGTCAGCCACGGAACACTGGAATGCTACGGCTATAAATTCACCACACCGGACCGCACGATCGTCATCACCGGCGATACCGCTCCGCTGGATCTCGTGGCAGAAAAAGCGAAAGGCTGTGATATCCTGCTGCACGAAGTGGAATACGCCGCCGGAATCTCCTGCCGCGAACCAAAATGGCAGAAATACCACCGGGAAGTGCATACGTTAAGCACGGATCTTGCCGGTGTTGCAAAAAAGGCAAATCCGAAACTGCTCGTTACGTATCACCGGATTTACCATATGAATGTACAGGATAACCACAAAAACCTTGCCGCCGAGATGGCATGGCGCGATACTGCGATACTGGATGAAATCCGGGATGCAGGGTATGACGGATATGTCGTGAACGGAAAAGACCTGGATGTATTTTAAAATACGGGGCAGCGTACCAATTCTGGTTTACGAATTGGTACGCTGCCCCGTTCGTTTTGGGATGAGCCCGGAGACGCTTTCTATTTTCATTTACCCGACTGGCAGATTCTGCCATACTCTGCGTTATTTCAGAACTGTTTTTTCTTTGACATTAACCTCCTCAGAACGTATAATCATAGTATTACAACTCTGGCAAAACAGCAGGATTTTCTGCTGTTTGTCGTTACAGGAACCTGATCCGCAGACGGCTTGCACAGTCTGCCTTTCGTTTGCGTTCCAGAAAGGATGTTTTATATGGCAGCTACTACTGCGAAACCCGTAAAAAGCGCCGGTAAAATTCCCGGCAGTACCTTGAAAATCATTGCGATGGTCTGTATGCTGATCGACCACACTGCAGCTGTACTTTTCGACCGAATCCTGATTTCCCGCGGTCTTCTGAATGCGGTGAACGCTTCGGACGGAGGCGCATCATTTCTCTCTACAGGAAACACAGCTGTGATTTATTACGCAGACATGATTATGCGTGCCATCGGACGAATCAGTTTTCCAATTTTCTGTTTTCTGTTAATTGAGGGATTTCTACATACACATGATGTGAAAAAGTATGCTCTGAATCTTGGTATTTTCGCACTGGTTTCAGAAGTTCCGTTTGACCTTGCATTTGCGGGAAAACCGTTTTATCTGAATTATCAGAATGTATTTTTCACTCTGTTTATCGGCCTTGTGATGATGATTTTCCTGCAGAAGATTGATGAAAAAACGCATCAGGACGGTACAAACTGGCGGGGAGCCAACTGGAAAGTTTCCATTGGAAAACTGCTGGTGATCGTAGCGGCATGCACTGTTGCTACACTGCTGAAAACCGATTACAGTGCGATGGGAATTCTGACGATTGTTCTGATGTATAACCTGCGTAACAATAAGATGTATTGTATTGGAATTGGCTGCGCCGTACTTACGCTGCTGAGCCTGAATGAAATCACCTGTTTTCTGGCGATGATCCCGGTGCATTTTTATAACGGAAAACGAGGATTGAATCTGAAGTATCCGTTTTATGCGTTTTATCCGGTGCATCTGCTGGTGCTGTTTGCGATTGCGGCGGTACTGGGGATGGCGGGGGTTGCGGTTGTTTAAAAAACGGACACCCGGAAGTGCACCTGCGCCGCCTTGGACTGTGCCCTGGGGCACAGTCCCAGACGACACAGACGCACTTCCGGGCTGACATTGAGGCGGGCGGTGGGGAGGTCTGGATTTGCTGCGCAAATCGGCGTGAGATTCTACTTAATATACTTCTTAACTTCCAACGGATACCCCAAAAGCTCTTCGCTGCGAATCACTTCAAAATTCTCCGGTTGAAAATCTTTGCGTAACGTCACAGTGTTCAGGCAATGATATCCCAATCTATGATAGAGTTTCATCGCTCCAAAATTTCGTGCAGCTACCTCAAGATAGACAGATTCAGAATACTTTTTTATCTCGGCTTCGACCAGCGCAATCGCATGACTTCCGTATCCGTTTCCCTGGTATTCCGGAAGTACGAAAAGATCTTCGATCCAGTCAACTTCCGCCCCGCGGCTTCCGAGATGCACAAATCCAATGGGGATCTCTTCTTTTAAGATAAAATAAAACACATGCCCTTTGTCTGTCCAGGCAGCAAGATTCTCCGCGGCCTCTTCGTCGGTTATAACATAATCACCATGAGCCAGCCAAAAGCCTCGAATCAGCTCTTTTGCAAGTTGTGCTTCGTTTTCATATTTCTGTAATGCTATCGTTTCATTCATTTTTTTCATTCCCCTTGTTTTTTTAACCGAATCAAGCAAGTCCCCACCCACTGCTTATTACTTTTCGCAATGGAAGCAGGGGACTTGTTTGATTCGGTTAAACTATGATATACTCAAATCATCATGATACCAGGCTCAAAAAGCTAATGCAAGCTCGCTTGCAAGAGGATTTTTGAACTCTTGACCTGTCAAAAACATGACGAGGAGTGCAATGATATGAAAAAAGCGACAAATTTGATATCCTTTCTGATTTTAATGATGGTACTGGTCGGCTGTAGCAAAGAAACGGTCCATATCGACTTTCCTTTTGAAGTTGGAGATGTTGAAAATATCGAAATGTACCACTATGCGGGAGCACCGGTATCAGCAGAAAAGAAAATAGTCGTTGCAAAAACTGATATAACAGACTTGTATCATATGTTTGAAAACTTATCATTGACAGACAAACAAGTCGAGGAAATCACAGGAGCAGATGTGACCAGTTTTCGATTTAACCTTTCGGATGGGACAAACTACGAACTGGTTTATGTCTGCAATGGAGTCAAGAACGGAAAGCTGAAATCTTCCACGGGCAATTTTGAATACTTCACAAGTTCAGATATCGGCTCATATTGGTCAAATATGGATCTTGAATCAGTTCCAGTGAAAGAAAGTGAATTGCCGAAGTGGCATACCTGATTCAGCCTCGAAGGACTCCCTGTCATACGCGCTGGGGTGTTTTTATATATGATTCATCTCGTTTCCGTTTCTCATAAATCGCTTCCATCCATTCCAGCACATCCTCTTTGTTCTGCTGAAACGGTTCACTGTGGCTCAGGAGAAAATACGGCGCACGCACGTTTTTCAGAACTCGGATTTCTGCCAGCAGGCGCTCGGCATTATAAATGGTCTGTCCGTTTTTCTGCGTCGCATATGCCGCATCCCCGAGAAAGCACCACGTCTCATCCACTTCCAATGCAAGCGATCCTTTGGCATGACTCGATGGAATCGGAAATAAATGTAACCGCACGTCACCGTCCTGAAACCACGTATCTTCTTCTATCACAGTTCCTGTTTTTGTATAACGAAACGTATTTTTCCCCTGGTAAACCGCTTCGCACGAAATCTCCGACAGATTCCCAATATGGTCGGGATGAAAATGGGATAAAATCACCCGAATTTTTTTTCCTGTCTGTTCTGACTTTTCCTGCAGAATTTCTGAAACCGCAGGATGATTTCCCACGTCATATACCCAGAAAAATGCATCACCCTCGATGATCACAACATTTGCCGAAAGTGGATGTTCTGTCGGTGTAAGATAGGAAATGTGATCGTTGATTGTCTGGATGTGCGGAATCTGTATCGGCTCTTTTCTTTCGTTCTTCATTCAATCAGCACCTCTTTTCCTTCGAACGCAAAACACAATGACCGACAGATTTATGAAATCTCTTTCATTCTCTGCCGGTCATGATATTAATGAAAATTAGTAGCTATCTTATTTTAGAAGCTGAACACCGCCACACCATACGCCGGAAGTGCATATGCAATCCGATATGGCTGGCCATCGCATTCTCCCTCTTTGGCACGGTAGGCTACCTGGCGTTTTTCGGTCGGGCCGCCGTATTTGACGTCGGAGCTGTCGAGTACCAGGCGGTACTGTTTTTTGCGCGGTACGCCGCACATGTAGTCCGGTCTCTCGACTGGTGTGAAGTTGCAGACAAACAGCAGATTGTTCTTGCCTGTCGGTGACCAGCGGACGAAGCTGTAAATGCTGCGGTCGCCGTCGTTGGCATTGATCCACTGGAAGCCTTCGTAGCCGCAGTCGTTCGCGTAGAGTGCCGGGTACTTGCGGTACATTTTCAGCAGGTCACTAAAGAAGGTCTGCAGATGCTGATGCCCCTCATCTGCCAGCAGGAACCAGTCGATCTCGCGTTCCTCGCTCCACTCGCGGAGCTGTCCGAAATCCTGTCCCATGAACAGAAGTTTTTTGCCCGGGTGCCCGAACATGAAAGCATAGCCTACCATCAGGTTCTGGAATTTTTCCTTCAGATCGCCCGGCATTTTATTGATCATCGAGCATTTCAAGTGGACAACCTCATCGTGCGAGAGCACCAGAATGTAGTTCTCGGAAAATGCATAGGTCATGCCGAAGGTCATCTTGTTATGGTTGTATTTGCGGAAGTATGGATCGAGCTTCATGTAATCGAGGAAGTCATGCATCCATCCCATGTTCCATTTGTAGGAGAAATGCAGGCCGCCGTCCTCTACGCTTCCCGTTACCTTCGGCCACGTTGTGGACTCCTCGGCAATCATGATGACACCTTTGTTTCGTCCGCGCACCAGGGTATTCAGGTGTTTGAAGAACTCGACGGCTTCGAGATTTTCATTTCCGCCGTTCTTGTTCGGCACCCACTGGCCCGGCTCTTTTCCGTAGTCGAGATACAGCATCGAAGCAACAGCATCGACACGGAGACCGTCTACGTGGTACTCTTCTACCCAATAAAGCGCATTTGCCAGCATAAAGTTTTTCACTTCATTTTTTCCGTAATCAAAGATCTTCGTTCCCCACTCCGGGTGCTCGCCCTTTCTCGGGTCGGCGTACTCATACAGCGGCTGGCCATCAAAATCAGCAAGGCCGTGCGCATCTTTCGGGAAGTGTGCCGGTACCCAGTCCAGAATAACACCGATTTTATTTTTATGCAGATAATCAACAAGATATTTAAACTCTTTCGGTGTTCCGTAGCGGGAGGTCGGTGCGTAATAGCCCGTTACCTGATAGCCCCAGGAACCGTCAAACGGATGCTCTGCAATTCCCATCAGCTCTACGTGGGTATAGCCCATTTTTTTTACGTAATCGGCAAGCGAATGTGCGAACTGAACGTAATTGTAAAATCCGTCCGGGTTGGATTCGGACCACGGATGTTTCATCCAGGAGCCCGGGTGCACTTCGTAGATGGAGAGCGCGGATTTCTGAACGTCAAATTTTTTGCGGTTCGTCAGCCATTCGCTGTCACCCCAGCGGTAGCCTTCGATTTCCGCTACTTTTGACGCGGTACCCGGCCGTTTTTCGGATGCAAATGCGTATGGATCTGCTTTGTACAGTTCTCTTCCGTCCGGTGTGCGGATGTAATATTTATACATCATTCCCTCGGTCACGCCCGGAATGAATACTTCATAAACGCCGTCCTCGCCGACTTTCCGCATCACATTGGCATGGGCATCCCAGCCGTTGAATTCGCCGATGACAGATACTTCCGCCGCATGCGGAGCCCATACGGTGAACCAGGCTCCTACTTTGCCGTCTTTTTTGTCCAGGTGCGCACCCATTTTCCGGAAAATATCGTAATGGGTTGCCTGTCCAAATAAGTACTGATCCAGTTCAGAAAATCTTGGCTGATAGCCCGCCGGTTTTTTTGGCGCTTTTCTGGTTTTTGCTGTTGTTTTTGCCGTTGTTTTCGCAGTTTCCTTCATAGAAAAAATCCCCTTTATGCTTCTTTTTCAATCAGAACACAGCCGCACGGAGGTACTTCAACAAAAAGTTTTCCATTTTCCGGAGAAATGGCTTCTCCGGTTACCGCGTTTTTCCATGTTCCGTCGCAAGATGCAGGAATCCAGACTCCCGCACTCTGGTTTTCATCATTATTTACTGCTGTGATCAGAGCGTCTGTCTCATCCAGGCGTGCAAAGGCATACTGGCGGTTGGTCAGCATGAGTTCGCGGTATCTTCCCGTTCGTGCTGCAGGATGTTTTTTTCTGACGTCTGATAATGTTTTGATCCATGCCGGAAGTTTTTCTGCCGGCGGATTTTTCTCCAGTTCTTCCAGATTCAGCGCCGGACGCAGCGGATCGTCGTTTCCGCCTTCTTTTCTTCCCTCGATGCCGAATTCCGATCCGTAATAGATGGACGGGATGCCCGGCAGGAAGTACAGCAGCGCATAAATTGGAATCATGTTTTCTTTTACGTTCAGCTTGCTGGCCAGACGGTCTACGTCGTGATTGTCAACGAAGCTGTACAGTTTCTTTCCTTTGTAAATGCCGCCGTTTTCGTCAAATTCGCGGCGGATCGTATGTGCAATTTCGAAGTAGTTATGATCGTTATGTCCCGAATAAAGTCCTTTGTGAAGCTCGTAGTTTGTGACACTGTGCAGCAGATGCTGGCCGTCTCCGATGTAGCGCGCATAGTCGCCGTGGATGACTTCGCCCATCAGCCAGAAGTCCTGTTTTTTGGCGGATGTGCGTGCGCGCATCTGCTCCATGAAGCCGAAATCCAGGCAGTCGGCGCAGTCGAGACGGATGCCGTCGATGTCGAATTCGTCGATCCAGAAGTCGATGACATCAAGGAGATAGTCGCGGACCTGCTGGTTCTGGAGATTCAGGTTGACGAGTTCGAAGCAGTTTCTCCATGCTTCGTAGGAGAATCCGTCGTTATAGCAGGTGTTTCCGCCGAACCAGATTCCTTTGTACCATCCGCAGTACGGGGACTGTTCTCTTTTTTCCTGAATGTCGCGGAAGGCAAAGAATTCGCGGCCGGTGTGGTTGAAGACACCGTCTACGACGACTTTGATGCCGAGTTCGTGGGCTTTTTTTACGTATGCGGCAAAGTCCGCGTTGTCGCCTAAGCGGCGGTCTACCTGTTTGTAATCTTTTGTGTCGTATCCATGTGTGGTTGATTCAAACAAGGGGCCGATATAGATTGCGGTACAACCGAGATCTGCGATGTGCGGAAGCCACTGTTCCAGTGTGGAAAAGCGGTGTACGGTTTCTTCCGATTCATTTTTTCTCGCGCGCCGGTCAGTCCGATCGGATAGATGTGATAAAATTCTGCCTCTTCATACCATGGTGCCATTTTGTTTGTCCTCCTTGTTTTTGGGTTATGAGTAAATTCCATACATGAACTGGTGTACCAGACGGTAGACTTCTTCGTCCCGGACGACGAGGTTGGAAAGATCGGATTGATCTCCTGCTGTCATCATCAGGTAGTGCATCAGGATTCCGGAGAAGCCTACGGCGAATTGTTCCTGACGGCCGTTCATGTTGCCGAGTTCGGCGCTGGCGTTGTCGAAGACGTCGACGCACAGGTGATAGAACCGGTCAATCATGGGGTATACGGTGCGGAAGCCTTCGCTTTTTCTTCCGGAATAGAACAGTGCCATCATCAGCATATGGAATTTCGGGTCTTCGGAGGCTCCGTTGAAGAAGGCACGCGCGATGCGGTACAGTTTTTCGGGGATGTTTTTCCCGGTTTCGGAGGCTTCGATGAGTTTTTGTTCCATAGGCTGAAAGTGCTCGTTTAGCAGGGCTTCGAGGAGGCCTTGTTTGCTGCCGAAGTAATAGTACAGGGTTGGTTTGGATACTCCGGCGGAGTCTACGATCTGCTGAACACCGACGGCGTCGTACCCGCTTTCGTAGAAGAGGGTCAGAGCTGAGTTCATGATTAGCTGACGATTGTCCATTTTGAATCCTCTTTGTTGCGGAAGGGACGCTCTCTGGAGTTCGCCTGGCCGCGGTGTGTTTGGGTGGTTGTTTGTTACGTGTGAGTTGGCATTTGTTTTGGTTTAAAATGCTTTTGTTGATTTTGTATTTAAGAAGTCTGCTTTTGTGTGTGATGGTCGAATTGCGTGAGTTTTTGGCAATTTTGACGAATTTTATTGGATTTTGCAGGTTTCTTATGTGTGTTTCTGTTATCATTATACCAATCGGTATATAAAAAGTCAATGCGAAATATATAATGGATGAAAATAGATGCATAGAAAAAGAACCGGCGGGGAAATCTTTAGTTTAGTTCTCAGATTTCTCTGTCGGTTCTTTTCTTATTTTCTGATACTGTTTTTATACGAACTGAACCTCACATGACTAAAGTCACGTGCTTCAGACCGCTTTAGGCGGCAGACAAAATATCGGCGGATACGCCTGTTTCTTAGATCTTGCGCGGATACGCGCTTCTTCCATGCCGGATACGGCAGGTCTCCACATAACAGGTAGTCCACGGTATATCTGCCTGTGTTTATGCTGCTTTTCGCAGTTCCATTTCTGAAATTAAGTCTCTCAAATCCGCATAAACACATGAGGTTCTACTCTTTACTGCAGGAACTTTTGCCTCCAGCAAAGACCTTTCCGTTGCCGGTAAGGGTTTTAAAATTTCACGGATAAAATATCTTGCTCCAATATTGTACGATGCAGATAATCCTCCTTCTGCATTTTTTTGCATTTTCTCTTTTTGTTCTCCAATTGCTGTTTTCCTTCAGATGCCGTATAATGGAAACAGCATTTTTCAAATTCAAATTAAGGAGAACATAAACTGATGATACGATTTAATAATGACTACAATCACGGTGCGCACCCGGAGATTCTGGAGGCGCTGGGGGCTATTAATGGGAACAGTTATGGTGGATATGGGGAGGATGAATGGTGTGAGAAGGCTGCGGAGCTGATTCGGGAGAAGATTCGTTGTGCGGATGCGGCGGTTCATTTTTTTCCGGGGGCGACGCAGGCGAATTTTATTGTGACGGCGGCAGCGCTTTCGCCGGTGCAGAGTGTGATTGCGGCGGATACTGGACATATTAACTGCCATGAGGCGGCTTCGATTGAAAATACCGGGCATAAGATTCTGGAGCTGCCGAATACGGATGGTAAAATTTCGGCGGAACAGATTGCGGCGTGTGCGGCGGCTTATTATGAAGGCGGTGAGCCGGAGTATCTGACGGAGCCGAAGATGGTATATCTTTCATTTCCGACTGAGCAGGGAACGCTGTATTCGCTGCAGGAGCTGACGAAGATTCACGAGGTCTGCCGGAAGTATGATATGTATCTGTTTGTGGACGGGGCACGGCTTGGATACGGGCTTGGATCAGAAAAGAATGATGTTTCTCTCGAGGATCTCGCTGCTCTCACAGATGTTTTCTATTTCGGCGGAACGAAATGCGGTGCGCTGTTTGGTGAGGCCGTTGTGCTTACAGCTGACTCGCTGAAAAAGCGGTTCAAAGCCTACATGAAACAGAACGGCGCTGTTCTCGCAAAGGGATGGCTGCTCGGACTGCAGTTCCACTGCCTGCTGGGGCATGATCTTTATTTTACTGCGACACGCCGCGCCGATGAACTTGCCATGAAACTCCGCAAAGCATTTGCGGCGCAGGGGATTCCATTCTGGGTGGAGAGTTTTACGAATCAGCAGTTTGTGATTCTCACCGATGCGCAGAAGGAAACTCTGGAAAAACGCTATATTTTCGAGCCAATGGGGAAATCCGCGGACGGCGGAAATATTGCGCGGTTCTGCACCAGCTGGGCAACGACGGAAGAGGAAGTGCAGACACTGATTGATGACCTCAAAGCTTTATAATTTTTGTCCAAAACGGCATTCTGCAAACACCGGCGATCTCTAAATCTGCTTTGCAAATTCAAAGAAAAAGCTGTACCGGTGTGCCACGAAAATGCAGATTTTTCCTTGTTTTACTCCGAGAAAGGAATCTTTATGTCTCATAAAATTGGTATTACCGCCTGCTCCAACCCCATGCATCCTTCCTTTTCCGCCGATCTGGCGCGTCTCTGTCAGATTCTGCGGAAGCTGGGCTTCGATCCTGTTTTAAGCCCCTGCCTCTTCGACAACGGTTCCGGCTTTTCCGGCACGGGCGCGGAGCGGGCGGATGCATTGATGAACCTTTACTGTGACCCAGAAATCACGGATATTTTTGATGTTTCCGGCGGCGATATGGCGAATGAAGTTCTGCCGTATCTGGATTTTTCTGTCATCGCCGCCTCCGGCAAGCGCTTCTGGGGATACAGTGATCTCACAACGATTGTCAATGCTGTCACGACTGCGACTGGAAATGAGTCGATGCTGTATCAGGTTCGAAATCTGCTGTACGACCACAGCGCCGAACAGATCACTCTGTTCCAAAACGCTTTTCCGGGCAGTCTCCCAGCCTCTTCGACCTCCCTTGCACATTTCTGCAGGGCGATCACATGGAAGGTGTGATGATCGGCGGAAATATCCGCTGTTTTCTGAAGCTCGCCGGAACGGATTTTCAGCCGGATTTCCGCGGAAAAATCCTGCTCCTCGAAGCCATGGGCGGCGGCGTTCCGCAGATGGTTACGTTTCTGTCCCAGCTGAAAATGATGCATGCCTTTGAACAGATCAATGGTATTCTCCTCGGAACATTTTCCCAGATGGAACGCGACCAGCTGACGCCGGATATGCCGCAGCTTGTCCGCCAGGCGGCCGGACCGGATCTCCCGATTGCAAGGACTCCGTATATCGGCCACGGCACGGATGCACATGCCGCCGTGATCGGCAAATTTTATCAGATTTCTTCTGACTGATATACATCCGCGTAGCGCACGCCGAACTCCTCTGCGTCTGCATGGCGTTCCATATAGATATCAATGTGGCCGTACGGCGTGCCGCGGTCCTCGACCGTGTAAATTTTTCCGCCGATATTCAGCTTCGTTCCAAACGGCAGAACGCCGGTTGCAATGGTCCGGCCCTGCACCGGCATTTTTCCGGATGCGGTCGGGCCGCCCGCCCAGCGGCCACAGCAAACGGCGCAGTTGCAGTAAGCGGTCAGTTTAAAATTGCCGAGATATTTTCCCGAAGCGCTTTCCAACCGATCACCTGCGGTACTGTTTTCTGCACTTGTATTCTGCACATTTTCTGCTCCCGCCTTCTGTTTTCCACCATTCCCGTTTTCTGTTGTCTGGTTATCCACAGAGTTTCCTTCTTTTCTCCCATTATCCACATCTCCCGTTTCTACTTTGCTCTCACGTATTTCCTCCGAAATCACCCGCACAGCAAATTCTGTCGATTTCTCATAGTTAAAATCTGAAATCAGAATCCCCGTCGCCTCGCTTCCAGCGTGGATTACTTTTCCATCACCGAGATAAATCATGACATGGTAAATAAACCCGCTCTCCCGCTGGTAAAACAGCAGGTCACCAGGCTTTGCCTCCTGCACCGGAATGCGTGTTCCAGCTTTCGCCTGCTGGCGTGAGGTTCTCGGAAGGGTATACCCGAAATTAGCAAAAATCTGCTGGGCAAAGCCGGAACAGTCGCAGCCGTTTGTAAGACTCGTCCCGCCCCAGACGTACGGATTTCCCAGGAATTTTTTCGCGTACTGCAGGACCTCGCCGCGCGCTTCGTCAGAAGAAAGAAGTGTTCTCGTCGTTGCATATGTATAGGTGTACGCCTTATTATTCCATGGCTTCACCCACATTTCCGCCATGGGAAAACTTTCCTCCTGCCAACGGTTTACCTCTTTTTCAGCCTCTTCTCCGCGCAGGAGATACCGCGCGCAGACAAATCCACGGACATCGCCGGATTCCACATAAACCCAGTCAGAATCCGCATCCGCTAAAATATAACAGAGGCTTCCCTTCGGCAGGATTCCGACGATTTTCTGATTTGTGCCTTTTCCTTCGCGGACGTGAAGCCAGGAATTCACATCGGCGATAGCATATGTTTTTTCAACCGTATGAAACAGCCACGGCATACGGGAAATCGTGACTTTTTCAGCTTCTGCCGCCTGCCACTCACTGTAGCTTTCCCGCGTACGCTCAGCTTCCTGCTCTGCCGAAAAGACAGGTTCAGCCTCGGCGGCTGGCGGTTCCGCAGACTGTGATAAATCAGAATCCGAAGAGACTTCTGCCGTCTTGTCTCCACCAGTTGCATCATCACTTCCTGCAGATCCGTTTTCTTCCTCCGGCGGTTCCATCTGCTCCCCATCTCCGCCGCCGATTTCTTCCTGCCCCGGCCATGGATCGTTGGAAATATCTTCCCCTTCGCCCGGCCACGGTCCATCCATTTCACTGTTTCCCGGTGTTTCCGTCATGTCTCCCTGATCTCCCGGTTCTGGATTTTCCGGCTCCTCTGGCTCTGTCTCGCCTGCCTCTCCCGGTTCTGCATTTTCCGGCCCCTCTGGCTCTGTCTCGCCCGTTTTTCCCGGTTCCGTCATTCCTGCATTCTCTCCGCCGTCAGGCTCCTGCGGTTCCGGTTCCTCCGGGACTGTCTCATCTTCTTTTCCCTCGGATCCACTTTCCTCTTCCATCTCATCATTCTGCGTACCTTCCGGTTCTGTCACCTCTTCCGCTTCCGCAGGTGCCTCCTCCGCCGCATCTTCCTCCACGCAAAAAGAAGCAGCCCCAACGGCTGCTTCCCCTGCAATCTCAATTCCAATCTGTCCCGGATCGGCCGTTTCCTCTTCTGCTGCATAAACGGCTGTCGGGTTTCCCAGTGTCACTGCGAGCGCACCGATCATCGCGGCGCGCACCAGCTCGGCGCATTTGTCGCCCATCATTGTTTTATCAACCATTTTCGCTTTCTCCTATTCAATTTGTACGGTCAGACAAACCTGTTCCGAACAAATACATAAATAGAAGAAACACCCATGGTATCGCTCCCTATTCCTCTGTTTGAAACAGTCTGACCGCATTTTTTTCTGTCATCTCAATGACTTCTTCTTCGGAAATTCCCTTGATCTCTGCAATTTCCCGCACAACGTACGGCAGATACAGAGAAGAATTTCTTTTTCCCCGGTACGGAACCGGTGCCAGATACGGACTGTCTGTTTCCAGCAGAATACGCTCCATCGGAGCCATCTGAACCACTTCTTTGATCTTCTTCGCATTCTTGAACGTCACCACACCGCCAATGCCAAGATAAAATCCCATTTTCAGGTATTCCTCCGCCATTTCTGCGGAGTAGGAAAAACAATGAATTACGCCGCCGATCTCCTCCGATTTTTCCTCTTTCATGACACGGAGCGTATCAGCTGCCGCTTCCCTGCTGTGGATGATCATCGGAAGTTTTTCCTCGCGCGCAAGCGCAATCTGACGGCGGAACCAATACTGCTGTTTTTCGTGATTTTCCTTGTCCCAGTAGTAATCAAGGCCAATCTCTCCGACCGCAACCGCCTTTTCCAGACGGCAGAGTCCCCGCATCCGCTCCATCACATCCTCGTTCAGGTCGCCCACCTCATCCGGATGAAGACCGAACGCGCCGTAGATGAACGGATACGCTTCCATCAGTTTTCTTGTATTTTCCAGTGATTCCAGATTTGCCGAGACATTGATGATACGCCCGATCCCGTTTTCCTGCATCGAGGAAAGCAGCTCTGCGCGGTCTTCATCAAATTTCTCATCGTCATAATGTGCATGTGTTTCAAATATCATATCCGAATTTCTCCTTAAAAAAACGAAACAGAAACGGAAGAAAGCTCTGCATAGCCTTCCCCTGTTTCCGTTTCCACGTTTATCCATCCTATCGTTCGTTGTTTTCGTAAAAGTAAAGTGCGCCGCTGCGCCTGTGCTTATTATAACGCATTCATTTTTCCCGCGTCAACCAGGAAACGAAAAAATATGCCGGATTCCGATAAGATCACCGCCGTGCCGCAATCTCGTCCAGCAGGCAGCCAGCCACTTCGTCTTTTCCCATCAGCGGAAGCTCCTTGATGCCGTCCTTCGTGATCAGCGTCACCACATTCGTCGCCACACCGAAGCCGGCACCCTCTGTCTTCAAATTGTTTGCCGCGATCATGTCCAGATGCTTCTTCTCCAGCTTTGCACGCGAGTTTTCCACCATGTTCTCGGTTTCCATCGAGAAGCCGCACACAAACAACCCCGGATGACGGTTCTTTTCCACCCATCCCAGAATATCGTCGGTGCGCTCCAGCGGAATGCTCATGTCACCGTCCTTCTTTTTGATTTTCTGATCCGCCACCGTCACAGGCCGGTAATCAGCAACCGCGGCCGCCTTAATCAGAATATCCGTCTCCGGCAATGTCTCCCGCACCGCCTCCAGCATGTCCTTCGCCGTCGTCACCGGTCGCATCGCAACGCCTGGAACCGGGGCTAATGAAACCGGGCCGGAAATCAGCGTTACCTGCGCGCCGCGGAGCATCGCCTCCCGCGCAATCGCGTATCCCATGCGGCCGCTGCTATGGTTCGTCAGATACCGCACCGGATCGAGGGATTCCTGCGTCGGGCCTGCAGTCACGGTGACACGCACACCAGCGAGCGTCTTTTCGCGGGCAAGCTCCATCGCGATATAATCGAGCAGCACCTCCGGGTCCGGCAGTTTTCCTTTTCCGACGTCCTTGCACGCCAGCATTCCCACGGTCGGCTCGATGATGCCGAAACCGTATTTTTTCAGCGTCGCCAGATTATCCTGCGTAATCGGATTTTCCAGCATCGCCGTATTCATCGCCGGAGAGACCAGCTTTTTGCACTTCGCTGCGAGCACCACCGTTGTCAGCATATCATCTGCAATGCCGTGTGCCATTTTTGCAATCACATTGGCGGTAGCCGGGGCAATCATAATCAGATCCGCCGCTTTTGCCAGCGAAATATGCGTCACCTCATATTTAAAATCACGCGCAAACGTATCGACCACGCAGCGGTTGTTGGTCAGCGTCTCGAACGTCAGCGGGGTGATGAACTGCGTCGCGTTTTCGGTCATGATGACATGCACGTCTGCTCCGGCTTTCCGAAGACCGCTCGCCACATTTGCCATTTTATAGGCGGCAATTCCGCCTGTCACACCAAGTACAACACATTTTCCGTCAAGATTTTCCATTGTAACTCCGTTCTGCTGCCTCGAAGCAACTTTTTTCCTATGATAGTTTTAAGTATAGCAGACAAAAAAACAGATTACAACCAATCCTGTTTGCCATTGATGCAAAAAGGCTTTATAATAAAAGGACAAAAGAGCTCTACTTTTAAAATAATCGCGAGGTATTTTTATGATTTTAGCCATTGATATCGGGAACACAACCGTTACGCTCGGCGGCGTCCGGACCGCACCGCAGCAAGCGTATTCCCTCGAATTCACAGCCCGGATTGACATCAACCACACCTGGTCTGCCAGCCAGTATGAATCTGCGATCGAGCAGCTTTTTGAAGACAAGAATCTTTCCCCGTCCGACTTTCGGGGCGTCATCATTTCCAGCGTTGTTCCGTCGGTTCTGACGCTTCTGCAGGAATGTGTCCGTAATCTGTTCGGCACAGAACCGCTGCTCGTCACATCCGAAAGTGATCTCGGCATGACATTTTCCATCCCGGAACCGGAAAAAGTAGGCCGCGACCGCCTCGTTGATGCAGCCTGGGCCGCCGCACATTATCCGCTGCCGGTCATCACCGTGGATCTTGGAACAGCGACGACCTTCAATGTCATCCGGGAAAACAGCGTCTTCTGCGGCGGCGCCATCGCACCGGGACTCGATATGGGACTTGGCGCCCTCTCCGAGCGGACCGCCCAGCTCCCGCGGCTCGACCTCCAGATCCCGAAACGCATCATTGGCAGAAACACCGAAGAATGCATTCTCTCCGGCACCATCGTCGGCATGGCCGCGATGCTCGACGGAATGGTCCAGCGCATCGAAGCCGAACTCGGCTCCCCCGCCACCCTCATCCTCACCGGCGGCGCGGCACGCTTCGTCGAACCGCTCGTTTTACATCCTCATATCTATGACCCGAACCTTCTGCTGAAAGGGCTGGCGTTCCTGTGTGAGCGGAATTGTGCAAATTAAAATCGTACTTCCAAATATTCATCAGACTTTTTCATTCTGCATGACGTTAAAAAGCGTGTCTGTTCTCCAGGCACGCTTTTCTCTATTTTTCTATGGAATCGTAACCCTTCTTTGTGTTGCCTCTCCGCTTTTCAGTTTTTCCTGATTCTCCTCTTTCAGTTTTAAAATACACGGGCGAATGCTTTCATCATACGTTTCTGTTGTCTGAAGTACATGACCATTGTATACAATCACATCATCGGAATACAGAAATACAAGCGCCATCTGATTCATCTCATGATCGTAGATCAGAACATACCAGTTATAATCATACAAAATCCTCTCTGTCATGTTGAATACCTGTTTTGGCTTCTGGCAGGAAATTTTTTCTCCGTAAATGGTCGAGAGAATTTCGTCCATCTCCTCCGGATGATCCTCGCGCGTGATCGCAAAGGACATTCCGGCTCCGGTGTCTTCCGGGATATAAAGATAAATCATCTCGGCTTTGTCCGTATCAAAGGTTTCGATTTCCTGCAGCAGTTCCTGATCCGATTTTTCTGAGATGAAATCTGCTGCCGTCAGGAAAACATCTGTCGTACCCCGCTCAGGACCAATGGGATTTTCTTTCTGTGTATACACCGCCGTCATTCTTTTTACCAGACATCCTGCAATCACGCAAAGGATCACTCCAGCTAACACAGTGATTTTTCTCTTTTTCATACGTTTCAAGGAAATCACCTCTCTTCCAAAACAGACATTCCGGGAACCTTCCAAAAGTTGAATTTTCTCTTTTCAGTATATCATGAATTTTTCCGGGACACACTCTTTTCCTTCTCCCTATGCACGGAAAAACTCCCGGCACTGCCGGGAGTTTATGACTTTCTTATTTCATAGTAACTATTCAGAACCCCATCTCGATTCCGCTTGCGCTGCATCTCGATGTTGCTTCTCGCCATATGAAATTCCAGAAAACCGTTCATTCATGCAAGCATGATTCACGATTTTCTTCCATTTCGCATGGCTCTGAATAGTTACATTTCATATTACTTTTTCACCTGCTCATATACCAGTCCCGGATAAGCTTCGAGGCTGACACCGTTTTTTTCAAACATTGGAAATGCTTCTGCGCCGTATGCGCATACGGCGGTTGCCATGCTTGTCTGTTCAGTGTAGCTCTCCCAGTTGTCGGCAGTAAGGCCAGGCTGGTATGCTTCCCAGGCAGTTTCGTATTCGGTGCTCTTATCGGAAGGAATCGCATCTTTCAGGCTCTCGCCGGACCAGACGGCAAGCTGATCTGCTTTTTTGTAAGTATATTCCGGGAGCTGATCGTCGCCCAGCGACTGGTACAGCTCATAGCGGGTAATGGAGTCTTTGGAACTTCCGTAGGATTTTTCCATCTCTTTTTTCACGGTATCCATATCGGCATCATCCGGGTAGGTGATGTCTACTTCGCACAATACTGGTTTTCCCGTCGCTCCGATCTGATCGAGGTTGATAAACTGAAACATGACT
The DNA here is from genome assembly GCF_003460685.1 of Blautia sp. OF03-13. Classification (NCBI taxonomy): domain Bacteria; kingdom Bacillati; phylum Bacillota; class Clostridia; order Lachnospirales; family Lachnospiraceae; genus Blautia; species Blautia sp. OF03-13. Next base: position 188,587 of record NZ_QTVR01000006.1, read on the forward strand.
CTGGAAGTTTGCTCGCCGAAAACAGTGGCTTCTGTATCTACTGCGATCGCGGCTGCACTGTTAGTTTCGGAGAAAATTTCCACCTGGTCCCGATCCAGATTCCAGTCGGCAAGCACTTCATCCACCGTTTTCCCCCATCCGGTATCCGGCGGCGTAATTTCCTTGCTGCTCTCTTTCGCTCCCTGACATCCAGTCAGCAACAGAGCACACATTGCAAAAATACCTGCTAATTTTTTATTCATACACCTGCATCTCCTTTCCGCTTTGTTATTTTTTTCACATACTTTTTTGTTAGCCCTATACTACCATATATTCTTCTGAAAATCTATGACGTTTGGTGAAAATTTTCTTACATTTTTCTTATGCATTCGATTTAAATCAAAGAAAAAGCAACAACATCCCTTATAGAAATTCTCTACCGCTATTTAAAAACGCTCCCCTAGTATCTATAACGCAAGGGGAGCGTCTATTTTCAATTAGTTCGCTTGTTCTGATAATCGAGTTTTGCTTAAGCTCTCTCCCAGCGGCCTCCCGGGGCTGAAGATATAACACAATAAGCAATATTCAAACTTGAGGTTCCAGCTTTAATATACGAACGACAGGACCGTCCACACTCTAAAGTCGAATATGTAATCATCTGCGTATTATTTGGAGTATAGTGATATGGGGTTCCTCCAGCAGGATTTGAAATTGTTTTTGTAATATCATCATACTGGAATCCCACCTCTGGTGAATATTTGGATGTCTGCATTAAACTACTTGCTTTCATAGAGGTTCCGTAGTTCAGTGTTGTTTCAAACCAATTAATTCGTACCTTTAATGCCTGACGGTCATTTGTCACGGATACTTTCATGGTTGCATAAATGCTGTACTGGCTAAGCTGCCCCGTATTGCTTACAATATCAGTGATTGCTACTCTTTGCTGATGCTCGTCTACAATCAACAAACCCGTTGAAATAATATCCTGCTCGCTGCCATTTTCATCCACTACCTGTGTGATTGACAAATAATCATCCGGCTTTGCATCAATGGCGCGGGTCTTCATCTGTTTTTCCTGATATTGTTCAATTGCAACCTTAATTACGTCACTTTCATTCGTGATGTGATTGTTTAAAACCTCTTCATACACTCTGTTTTTTAATTCTGCATTTGTTTCTGCTTTTACTGTTGTAGCAAATACACTAGTCATCACCAAAGCTAACATACAGAAGCCGATTGCTGTTAACGCATTTTTCAATCTTTCTTGCATAAATAACTCCCTCTCTTTCGATTTGCAAAATTAATCACTGCTATTAATTCTCTTCTGCATTGGACTTTTCTCCTTCCTTCATTTTGCCTGTTAGCCTAGGCTCATTTAAAGCCTGGATTCAGTTTTTCACATTTCTTTATAGTCTTATATTACACTTAAAAGCCCAAAAAGTTTATGATGTTAAATGAAAGTAAGCGCAAAATATTGCTACGTTACTCATGAATTACGCTTGCACCAAAATGATAGATGCAAGCGTTTTACTCTATTTTAGTTTTGACAGTTCGTTTTCGCAGTCTCGCTCCATGGGGCAAGCTGTTCCAACTGTTCATCTGACATTTTATCGTCTGGCCGCTGTGATAAGAGGTATGTCAGATATTTATAGGTATTCAGATCATTCGCTTTTGCCATCTCGACCATTGTATACACAATAGCACTGGAGGCAGCTCCTTTCGGACTGGCACTGAACAGCCAGTTCTTCCGGCCGACAGTGAATGGCCTGATTGCATTCTCGCTAAGATTATTGGACAAACTGCAATGACCGTCTTCCAGATAAGTCATCAGGGTGTCTTTCCGATTTTGGGCATAGTTTACCGCTTTCGCCAAACGGGTTCCTTTGTTTGGGCGCTGTTGATCCAGCCAATTCCAGAATGCCTCCAGTATCGGCTTCTCCTTTTCAAGACGAAATTGTTTTCTCTGCTCCGCAGTGTGATTTTTTGCTTTTG